>NZ_JBGLOV010000006.1:0-164418 GCF_041402665.1 Komagataeibacter sp. SM21 | reverse complement strand
TGGAACTGCTGCACATGACCGCAACCGCGGTCGCGTTTGACGAAGGCCCGATCGGGCTGCGCTATCCGCGTGGCAACGGGCTGGGCCTCGACCTGCCCGCGGCGGGCGAGATCCTCGAGATCGGGCGGGGCCGGATCGTGCGGGAAATGAGCCGCCAGTCCGGACCGGAACAGGGCGGCATCGCCATCCTGTCGCTTGGCCCGCGTCTGGCCGAGGCGCTGAAGGCCGCCGACATGCTCGCAGCCCAGGGCCTGTCGCCCACGGTGGCGGATGCCCGCTTCGCCAAGCCGCTGGATACCGCCCTGATCGAACAGCTTGCGCGCAATCACGCCGTGCTGATCACGATCGAGGAAGGATCGGTCGGTGGCTTCGGGTCCTATGTCATGACGCATCTGGCGAAAACCGGCCTGCTTGACCGTGTCCGCTTCCGCCCCATGACCCTGCCCGACCGCTTCATCGACCACAACACGCAGGATGCACAATATATCGAGGCAGGGCTGGATGCGGCGGCAATCACCAATACCGCCCTTGATGCGCTGGGTGTCGGAATCAGCATGACGCAGCCCTTGCTAAAGACAGCAAACGGACCGAAATCATGAACATTATGAAATATGTCCTGAAAACCACCTCGCTGGCGCTCTGCGCCGGGCTTATGGCGGCGCCCGTCATTCCGGCCGTCTTCCCCATCAACGTGGCCCATGCCGCCAGCGCGACCGACGCGCAGGTGCAGGAACCGATCAAGTCGCTATATGCGGCGCTTGACCGGATTCAGGCCAAGAGCGCCGGTTCGTTCGAACAGCGCGCGCAGGTACTGGCCCCCGCCATCGACCGCGCATATGACATGCAGGCTGTGCTCGCCTCCTCCGTCGGCCCCCGCTATGCCGGGCTGCCCGATGACCAGAAGCAGCTTCTGCTGTCCACGTTCCGCCAGTTCACGATCGCCCGCTACGTCTCCAGCTTCAAGCCGGGCAGCGACGCGCGCTTCACCATCGACCCCGGCGTGACGGCTTCCCCCGTGGATGGGGAGCGCATTGTTATAACACGAATCGGCTCCTCCGATGACCCGAACGGCACGGAAATCAACTACGTCATGCGTTCCGGTGCGAAGGGATGGCAGATCGTTGACGTGCTGCTCAACGCCCATATCAGCCAGGTCGCGGCCCAGCGCGCCGATTTCAGTTCCGCGCTGGCGGGTGGCAATGTGCAGAAACTGACGGATCTGTTAAAGAAGAAGATCCAGAGATTCTCGGAAGAGTGATATCACAACTCTCCGATACCGTTTTCTGATTCGCTCCATACGCGGGACCTTGCCGGAAAGATAATGTCTGTTTTCAACGCTCTTGTTTCACCCGCCGGACTGGCCGCAACCATTGCGGCCGCCGGGTGCATGCAGGCAGCGCTAGGCACTTTTCTGGTCTCGCGTTTCCGCTGGCAGGAAAAACGGGTGGACCGGTCGGTGCCCATGCCACCGGTCTCCGTGCTCAAGCCCCTCCACGGCGACGAACCGCTGCTGGAGGAGGCGCTTGAAAGCTTCTGTACGCAGGACTATCCGCACATGCAGATCGTCTTTGGCGTGCAGGACGAAAATGATGCCGCCATACCGATCGTGCGCCGCCTGATGGAACGCCATCCGGACGTGCCCATGAAACTGGTGATCGATCCCACCTTCCATGGCGTCAACCGCAAGATCGGCAACCTGATCAACATCATGACCTGCGTGGAACATGATGTGCTGGTCATTTCCGATTCGGATATCCACGTCGCCCCCGACTACCTGCGTCACGTGGTCGGCGCGCTGGTGCCACCCGATGTAGGGCTGGTCACCACGCTGTATGCCGGGCTTCCGGCATCGTCCAGCGTGCCGCGCCTGCTGGCCGCGTGCCAGATCAACCACAACTTCCTGCCCGGCGTGATGCTGTCGCGCTATCTCGGGCGGCAGGACTGTCTTGGTGCGACCATGGCGCTGCGGCGGTCCATGCTGGAGAAGATCGGTGGCCTTGCCGCCCTCGTGCCGCATGTGGCCGATGATGCGATCCTGGGCCGCTATGTCCGTGAACAGGGCAAGGATATCGCCATCGCCGCATGCATGACATGGACGACGGTGGGCGAGACCTCAATGCGGGAGGTGCTGGCGCATGAACTGCGCTGGGGCCGGACCGTCAAGACACTGGAACCGGTGGGCTACGCCGCATCGGCCATCCAGCTTCCCCTGTTCTGGGCCACTGTCGCCATGGTACTGGCGCCACATGCGTCCTGGACATGGTTTTTCTTCCTTGGTGTGTGGGGATGGCGGGCAGTATGTTCCTTCATCCTGGACCGGACGCTGGCGCAACGCAGCCTGCTGCCGTTACTGCTGCTGCCCCTGCGGGACTGGATCTCGGCCGCCGTAATGGTTGGCAGCGTTACAGGCACACGGGTTGCCTGGCGCGGACAGACGATGCATGTCACGCCACATTCGGTTATGACACCACGATCCCAGCCGGCTTCCCCCGGTGACTGACCCCCCGCCGGCAGGCCAGACTGCCGTAAGATACCAACCCTGTCGTTAATAAGAACGGGTATTAAGGGAACCCCGTTCCCCGCCAGAACCCGAGGATACGCGTAGCATGATGAAGACCCTCTTTCTCCAGCCGCCTTCGTTTGATGGATTCGATGGTGGAGCCGGTTCCCGCTATCAGGCCAAGCGGGAAATCAAGTCGTTCTGGTATCCGACATGGCTGGCGCAGCCCGCCGCCATGGTCGAGGGCAGCCGCCTGATTGACGCACCGCCCGCGCGCATGGGCATGGAGCCCATTCTGGAAGACGTGCGCAACCGTGACCTGGTCATCATGCACACCTCCACCCCGTCCTTTGCGTCGGATGTGCGCGTGGCCCAGATGCTCAAGGACGCGAACCCGAAGGTGAAGATCGGCATGGTTGGCGCCAAGGTTGCCGTCCAGCCGGAAGAAAGCCTGCTCAACGCCCCGCCGGTCGACTTCGTGGCGCGCAACGAATTCGACTTCACCATCAAGGAAATGGCGGAAGGCCGCGACTGGAAGGATGTCGATGGCATCTCCTGGCGCGATGCTGATGGCAAGATCGTCCATAACCGCGACCGCGCGATGATAGAGGACATGGACAGCCTGCCGTTCGTGACCGAAGTGTACAAGCGTGACCTGAAGATTGAAGATTACTTCATCGGTTACCTGATGCACCCGTATATTTCGATCTATACGGGCCGTGGCTGCAAGTCGCGCTGCACCTTCTGCCTGTGGCCGCAGACAGTGGGTGGCCACCACTACCGCACCCGCAGCCCCGAGCATGTGGCGGCGGAAATCCGTCTGGCCAAGCAGTATTTCCCGCAGGTGAAGGAATTCTTCTTCGACGACGACACCTTCACCGATGACCTGCCGCGTGCGGAAGCGATCGCCAAGGAACTGGGCAAGCTGGGTGTGACGTGGTCGTGCAACGCCAAGGCGAATGTGCCCCGCAAGACGCTGGAAGTGCTCAAGGCCAACGGCCTGCGCCTGCTGCTGGTCGGTTACGAAAGCGGCAACCAGCAGATCCTGCACAACATCAAGAAGGGCATGCGCGTCGAAACGGCGCGTGAGTTCACCAAGAACTGCCACGAACTCGGCATCAAGATCCATGGCACCTTCATCCTCGGCCTGCCGGGCGAGACGAAGGAAACCATTCAGGAAACCATCCGCTTCGCCACCGAGATCAACCCGCACACGCTGCAGGTCTCGCTCGCGGCGCCCTATCCCGGCACGTTCCTGCACCAGCAGGCGACCGAGAATGGCTGGCTGGATGAAAAGAACGCCGAACTGATCGACGATAACGGCGTGCAGATCGCACCGCTGCACTACCCGCACCTGTCGCACACCGAAATCTTCCAGAGCGTGGAAGAATTCTACCGGAAGTTCTATTTCCGTGCGCCCAAGATCATGTCGATCCTGAACGAGATGGTCCGCAGCCCGCAGATGATGAAGCGCCGCCTGCGCGAAGGGGTGGAGTTCTTCCAGTTCCTGCGCGAACGCCGCGCCGCCTGATCCGGCCAGTCTGCGTCATCCCATGCCGGGACCTTCGGGTTCCGGCATTTCTTTTTTCAAGCCACCCGGTTTTCCACCATGAAGCGCGTCATCATATCCGCCGATGATTTCGGCCTGTCCGAAGAAGTCAACGAGGCGATCGAGATTGCCCATCGGGACGGGCTGCTGTCGACCGCGAGTCTCATGGTATCCGGCCCCGCCGCAGCCGACGCCGTGCGCCGGGCAAAAAAACTGCCGGACCTGCGCGTGGGGCTGCATCTGGTTGCAATCGAGGGACCGGCCACCCTGCCCCCTGCCGACATTCCGCTGCTGGTGCCGCAGGATGGGCAGTTCCCCTCCGACCAGTTGAAGCTGGGTGTGGAGTATTTTTTCCGTCCCGCCGTGCGCCGCGAACTCGCCGCCGAGATCGAAGCCCAGTTCCGCGCCTTTGCTGCAACGGGACTCGCGTTGGACCATGCCAATGCCCACAAGCACATGCACCTGCATCCCACCGTGGGGCATTACCTGATTGAAAGCGGATTGCGTTACGGGCTGCGCGCGGTGCGCGTGCCACTGGAACCACCCAAGCCCCTGTATGCCGCCGGAACCTATACCGACACGCTGGGCGATGCCGCGCTGCGCCGCTGGACGGGTCTGCTGCGCCACCAGCTACACAAGGCGGGCATGGTCACGAATGACTGGTGCTTCGGACTGGCATGGAGTGGTCACATGACCACCGAACGTGTCTCGGCCCTTGCCGCGCACCTGCCTGATGGCCTGTCGGAAATCTATTTCCACCCGGCCACGGCAAAGAATAAACTGCTTCAGAAACTCATGCCCACCTATGAGCATGAAGCGGAATTCCGCACGCTCTGCGCGCCGGGTTTCCGCTCGGGACTGGCGCATGCGGGCGCCACACCCACAACATGGACGGACGTAGCCCGCGCCCGCTAGGGACGCAGGCCACATCCCATCGGCTCAGCCGATGTTGCTCTGCACCCATGCCTTGAGCTGGCTCTTGGGCATCGCACCCGTCTGGGTCGCTACCGGCGCACCATTCTTGAACAGGATCAGGGTCGGGATGCCACGCACGGCGTAATCGTTGGGCGTGCGGGGATTTTCATCAATGTTGACCTTGGCCACGGTCAGCTTGCCCTTGCCTTCCGCCCCGATTTCATCCAGCGCGGGGGCGATCATCTTGCACGGCCCGCACCATTCCGCCCAGAAATCGACCAGAACGGGTTCCTTGGATTCCAGAACAAGCTTCTTGAACTGGTCATCGCTGACGGCAATCGTGTTTTCGCTCATCACTTATTTCTCCTTTACGGTGGCATGAAGCCACCCCCTTGATCCTACTGACATGGCCACACCCGCGCACGCGGTCAAGACTGCGCTCCACCCTTTGTGCGCGACGGCCCATCCGGCGCGTTCTGGTCCAGCAGGGCGGACGGCAGGATGTCAACGCGCACCCCTTCCGTCCAGACCAGCGCGCATACGACCTCCTGACCCGGATAGACACCCCGCAGCAGCGCACGATAGGCCGCCATCTGCCGCAGGTAGAGCACCGGGGTCTGCCCGACTTCCGCCGGTGGGTGGCGGTTGGTCTTGAAATCACAGACCGTAACCCTGCCCCCGCTGACCGCCATACGGTCCACCTGCCCCACAATGACCTGCTGCCCCACGATACCGGCCAGCGGCTGCTCGGCACGACTGCCGGGCGCGAACAGGGCGGCCAGATCGGGACGGTCCATGACCGCCAGCACCTGTGTCACCAGTTCATCGCACAGCGCAGGCTCCAGACCCGCCGCCGGACGGGAAAGCCATGCATGCGCCAGCTCCGCCCGCTGGTCCGGGGGACAATCAGGCAGGTACTGCAGCAACGCATGCACCAGTTGCCCCCGTTGCAGGGCACGGGCCCGCCGGGTGGCCGTATCGGCGCGATCACGGACCATGTCCGCCGATAGCAGCGGCGAACGCACGGCAGGCTGCGGGCCAAGGCCGATATCATCAGGGCGGCTGGGGGCCAGCGGACGGGCAAGCGGTCCCTCCACCACCGGCATGACGGGCTGCCAGCGCGGGGCATGACCCATCCAGTCCGGCAGGGTCACATCAGGGGCCATTACCCTGCTGTCCGTGCCGTGCCCTGGCTGCGGCGTGGGAGCGGGTGAAATGGCCCGTGCCTCCTCCAGCACCAGACTTTCACCCTCCCAACCCAGATCGAAGGGCTGGACCGTGGCTGCCGCACCTGTAAAGCCCTGACGGCACAGATCGTACCAACAGCCAGCGGGTATGCCCCGGCGCGGTTCCCACCCACACACCACCAGCCGGTCGCTGGCGCGGGTCAGCGCGACATATAGCAGGCGGTTATATTCCTCCGCCGCGGCCAGCCTGATCTTTTCCTGCAGACTGGCGGTGGTGTCCGTAACCAGTTCCCGCCGGGGCACCCATATCGGTATATCCAGTTTGGTCGCCCGGTCGCGTTCCCACAGGATGGCGGTATCGGAACGCGGGGTCGCGACCGTATCGGGCAGGATCACAAGACGCGCCTGCAATCCCTTCGCCCCATGCGCGGTCATGACACGGACCATGTTGGCCGAGGCATCGGGTTCATGGCGCACGGTTTCATCCGACGCATTGAGCCAGTGCAGGAACCCCTGCAGGGAAATGGCGTGCGTTTCCTCGAAACGGAGCGCCGCCGACAGCAGTTCGTCAACCGGCTCCACCGCTTCCGGGCCAAGACGGGCCAGCAGACGCGCACGACCGCCCAGCGGGCCAAGCGCTTCGGCCAGCAACTGATACGGCGTTGCGTAATCAACCTGCCGGAACAGGGTATTGAGACAATGCCATGCAGCCGACCAGTCGGGCCGCTCAGCATGGCGGGCGCGCAGCACGGCCCATAGCGGCTGTCCATCACGCCCGGTTGCCAGATCCATGAGCGACCTGTCATCCAGACCGCCCAGCGGCGAGGTCAGGACGCAGGCAAGGGTCAGGTCATCCTGTGGCAGCAGAAGGGCCGCGCACAACGCCATCAGATCCCGCACCGCAAGCTGGTCCGTCAGCACGGTGCGCACCAGCGTCGCCACGGGCACGTCATTGCTCTTGAGCGCACGGATCAGCGCACGCGCGAACGCGGAACGGCGCGGCACGAGGATCAGCACATCCCCCGGCGCAAGCGGGGTTTCACCCGGCGGAGGGATGCGCCGCAGTTCTGCTGCGATCCATGCCGCCAGCGTATCCGCCAGCCGCTGCTGCGCCGTGGACTGTCCGGCATTGTCGCGCGGGGCCATCCACGGGCTTACATCCGTCTCATCCACCACGACGGGCACGGGTGGCCAGATTTCCACCCGCCCCCCCTGCCCCGGACGTGCGGTGACATGGGCGGGGACGGAGCCATCCGGTTCCACCACGCCACGCGCGGCGGCGGGATTGGCGAATACACTATCCACCAGTTGCAGAACGGGGGCTGTGGAGCGGAAGGAGACCGTCAGCGCCGGTTCGCGCCATGTGGCTTCCGCTGCCTGCGCGCGGTCGCGGAAACGCTGCCGCCATGCGCGGAAGGCTTCGGGATCAGCACCCTGAAAGGAATAGATCGACTGCTTGTAATCGCCCACCGCGAAAATGGTGCGGGGGCACCCGTTTTCATCCCGCGTGCCTTCGCCTGCGAAGAATTCGGATGTCAGGCCACCGGCTATGGCCCACTGGTCGGGGGATGTGTCCTGCACCTCATCAAGCAGCAGGTGGTCAATGCCGCCATCAAGCTTGTACAGCACCCACGCGGCACCCGGATCGCGCAGCAGGTCCAGCGTGCGGTCTATCAGGTCATCATAATCGACCATGCCCTGTGCGCTCTTGCGCGTGGCGTAGCGTTCCAGCACGGGCTGGGCGACAGACAATAGCGCGCAGGTCAGTTCAAAGACCGTCAGGGCGCGAAGCTGTGCATCAACCCCGATCACCCGGTCCGCTTCCGCCAGCAGGATGTCGGCCAGCCCTTCACACGCCGCGTCGATTTTGGGATTCAGGCCACCACGCTTGCGCGGCGCACCTTCGCGCGTCAGAAGCGCCTGCCGCCATACGGTCCACTCCGCCGCCCGCGCCGCCGTATCACTGCCCAGCCATGCCAGCATGGCTTCAGCCTGCACCCGGACCTTGGGCGATCCCGCGCTGGCGACAAAACGCAGGCCATCGCGCAGGGCTTCCTCATCGGGAATGGTGGCGCAGGCGGCGTGCAGCACTTCATCCGCGCTGCGTCCGCTCAGGCCCATCATCCGCATCAACGCCGCTTCCACGCTGCCGCGGTCATCCACCCACTGGCGCGCCAGTGGCAGGATACGGCGGGACTGGGCCTGCAGGCTTGCGATCAGCGTGGTGAATTCCCCCACCCCGATCTGCCCCGCCAGCAGGCTGACCGCCGCGCCGCCGCGCCCCACGATATCCTCCACCGCCGCGCGCTGGGCCAGACGGGCATCGGTTTCCTCGATCAAGGTGAAATGCGGGCTGATGGCGGCCTCGACGGGAAAGCGCCTCAGCAGCGACTGGCAGAACGCATGGATGGTACCAATGCGCATCCCGCCGGGCAGGTCCAGCACCCGGGCGAACAGTTCGCGCGCGACACGGCGGCTTTCCTCGCCCGTCGGCACCGACAGGCGGGCCAGTTCGGTATCCAGCGCCTCATCGGGCAGCATGACCCACTGTCCCAGCCGGTTCTGCAGGCGGATGGACATTTCCGCCGCCGCCGCCTTGGTAAAGGTCAGGCACAGGATGCGGGCGGGATCGCTACCGGGCACGCGGGTCGGCGTGCCGTCACGATCCGGCACGATGCGCGGCAGCATAAGGCGCAGCAGGCGGTCGATCAGCAGCTTGGTCTTGCCACTTCCTGCCGAGGCCGAGACGAATACCGAAGCCTGCGGGTCCGATGCCAGTGTCTGGCTGCGGTTGGCGATGCCGATGGCATCCGTCGTGCTGTCATGGGGCAGAATGGGTCTGTTCATCCGCCATTCTCCTCACGCGCGGCGCTCCATTCCGCAACCCGCGCCAGATGCGCATAATCGGCGAAGCGCGGTTCTTCCCCCGGAAAGGGATGGGACAGGTAAGGCTGGTCGGGATTGTCATAGGCACTGACCAGCGCACGCAGCCCCGCGCGGCAACTGGCGATCAGTTCTGCCAGTTCCTCCCCCCGCGCGACATCAAGCACCTGCGCCGGGACGTGGCCCCCCGTCAGCCGCCAGTACACCAGTTCCGATACGCTACCCGCAACCGGGGGCGGGAATCCGCCGCATTCGATCATCGCCGCTTCCAGAACAAGCTGGGACTGCCAGCCTTCCACCACGCTACGCCGCAGGGGCAGGGTGCCGGTCTTGTAATCGAACAGGCTAAGCCCCCCATCCCCATCATGCAGGTCGATCCGGTCCGCGCGGCCACGCAGGGTAAACGGACCACCGGGCAGGTCTTCCAGCCGCATCCGGCCGCTCAGTTCCGTCAGGACCGTGCGGGGCGTGCCGGTGGCGCGACGCGCTTCCTCCGTCCGGGCGCACCATGCGGCGATACGGTCCAGCCGGGGCGCCCACCACGCGGCAAGGGCAGGACGCAGCCCGGCCTCGCGCAGCACCTCGGCAAACACCGCCTGCATCCGTTCCGCCCCGCCTGCGGGCCAGTCGGATGGATGGGCGCGGAACCAGCGTTCCAGCGCCGCATGCACGATCTGGCCATAATCGGCGGCATCAGCCAGTTCTTCCAGATCCGCAAGCCTGCGCAGGCGCAGGATGCGACGCGCGTAGATGGCGTAGGGATCGCGCATCCATGTCTCGATTTCCGTCACCGACAGGCTGCGGGGGCGCAGGCCAACGGGCGGGCAGGGCCGTGGCGGGGAAACCGGGGTCGCTACACCCCCTTCCGGCCGGTCCAGACTGTCCAGCCAGCGCAGCGCCGGATGTGCGGGCAGGCTGCGCCCATGCCCCGCCAGATAGGCGTCAAGCCGCACCAGCCACCGCGCGGGCACGGTTGGCGCGCCCTGCCGCCGGGCCGCGACCGACAGCACGACCTGCCCCGCCGCACACGCGCAGGACACGAAATCCCGCGCCGCCTGACCAATCCCCCATTCCGGGCTGGGCAGGCCGACGCGGGTGCGCATCGGGCGACTCATCCACGGTCCGGGATCGGTCGCGGGTGGCCAGACGGTTTCCACCAGACCGCCGAGGACGATGGTGTCCGCCGTCTGCAACCGCGCTTCCAGCAGGCCCCATATGAACACGCGCGGATGCGCCGTCATCCCGTCGCGCCCACGCACCGCCCGACGCCCGTGCACCGTCATGCCCGCCAGCGATGACGCCAGCAGCCCGTCCAGCGCACCAAGCCGGGAATCGGGCAGCACATCGCACCATGCCAGCAGCGCACTCATATGCTGGCCCAGCGCGTTGCCTTCCTCCCCCACCCACAGCCGTTCGGCGCCATCCACCGTATCGGTCGCGGCAAGGGCCTGCGCGGTTTCGACCAGTGCCGCAAGCAGCACGGATACCGGCACCATGGTATCGCGCGGCAGGGCCAGAAGCGGGCCGAACACCGTTTCCAGCCGGTTGATGAAGGCGCTGATTTCTTCCGGCGCATCCGGCGCGTCGGCCAGTGCGCCATGCGGGTCTTCCGTCGCGCGCTGGAGCGCGCTACGCAGTCCGGCAATCCCCGGCGGCGGGGCCGGGCCACGCAGCACGAGGCGTTCAAGCTGGCGGGCGCTGGCGCGGCATGTTCCCGGCGAAAGCCCGCAGGCCGCCAGCGGATGCTTGATGGCCGACAGCAGCGCCACGGGCGACAGGCCACCATCCACCGCCTGCACGATCAGCCGCAGGAAGGCGGTCTGGGGCACGGTGAGCATGCTTTCACCCGCGCTGTCATCCGCCACCACGCCCCAGCGGACCAGTTCCGTCGCCACACGTCCGGCCAGTGCGCGATCGGGCGTGACAAGGGCTGCACGCCTGCCGGGCCGTTCAAGCACCTGACGCAGGACCATGGCGATGGCGGCGGCTTCCTCCTGCTGGTCGGCACTGCGCAGGATGGACAGGCCGTCCGCTTCCACCGGCACGTCGCGTTCGCGCCAGCGTTCCAGCGCATGGGCGGGCAGCAGGGCGCGCGACAGCAGGCTGGCGCGGGAAACCGGACTGCTGGCCACGCAGTCATGCGGCAGGCTGGACCATATTTCCATGCCGGCACGCTCCACCCCCAGTTGCGCCAGCATATGGGCAGTGCCCGCCTGCGGGTGATCGGGCGGAAGGTGCCGCCAGATGGCGTCGTCACATTCCATGTCCACACCCGGCAGGATCAGCATGCCGTCAGGCTGGTCCAGCACCGCACGCAACATGACGATGGTGGACGGCACGGCATCGGAAAAACCGGCAGCCCAGACGGGATAACCCGCCGGCGGCGGGGAATCACGCCACCGCGCGGCCTGCGCGTGCAGCAGGGCGGTCTGGCGGGCGACGGGGTTCATGACCCCCTGTTCCGCCAGCCATGCGGGCCAGACACTGGTGACAATGGACAGGAACTGCAGCGTCTGGTGCCAGTGCTGCGCGAAATCCCCCTCCGCCGCGTGGGGCAGGCGTTCGCACAGGTCACATTCGGCCCATTCCGCCTCGTCCATCAGTTCGGCCAGCGCACGGGCCAGTGGCCATGCCTGATCCACGCCCTGCACATCACCAAACGCCTTGCCCGCCTGCATCACCAGCAGGGTCAGCGTGGCCAGGCGACGCATGGGGTCAACGGCGGGCGGCAGGTCCAGCGCGTTCTGGCCGGACAGGACAAGCGACGCCTCGTCCAGCGCGCCGATCGGCGCGATGCGCGGCAGCAGGATGGGACGGCCATCGACCTGCCGCACGAAGGCTTCGGTCAGGGCACGGCCCGCGCGGCGGCTGGGCAGCAGGATCAGGCCATTGCCGCATGCCTGCGGATCATGACCGGCCTGCTCCAGCCAGCGCGCGGCAATCTGATCGACAAACGGCACATGCGGCGGCACGACCGCCACCCGGCCCCGCACGGGGGCTGCGGCACGTGCGGTCATATGTCGTTATCCACATCCGGGTTGAAGACGGAATGCAGCGCGCGTTCCGCAGCGGCGATATCATCGGGGCGGGACAGGTGGAACCACAGCGAATCATGCACGATCACGCCCAGCCTGCCCGCGTCAATGGCACGATCCCACAGATGGTTCATGCTGAATCCGCCTTCGGGCGCCTGCGCAAACAGACGGGGGGAGACAATCTGCACCCCGGTAAAGACGTAAGGCGTGATCTCGCCCGCGCGGGGGCGGCGCGGCCTGCCATGCGCATCAACCGCGAAATCTCCATGCCCCACTTCACCCACCGCGCGCGTCATCGCGCCCAGCAGCAGCATGGCGTCCATCGTGTCGGGATCGAACGCCGCTGCCAGCCGCCGCAGGGCGGGAACCGGGCCGTTAAGCCACATGACATCGCCATTGATCAGGTAAAACGCATCCGGCCCCAGCCGCCCCGCACGCAGGGCGGCGGCAGCACTTCCCCCGGTTTCCAGCAAGGTGGGTTCAGGCTGTTCGACCGTCAGCGGGCCACGGCCACTGGCCGCGCGATCCGCCAGCGCCCTGTGGATCGCATCGGGCTGCCAGTGGGCGTTGACCACCACCTGTTTCACACCTGCGTTTTCCAGCCGGTCAAGCGTATGATCGAGAATCGGCTGTCCGCCCACCCGCAACAGCGGCTTGGGGACCGATTCGCTCAGCGGTCGCATCCGCCGGCCCATACCGGCGGCAAAGACCATGGCGGTGGCCGGAATGTTCACGCTCATGATGCCTCTCCTGTCCGTGGGGCTTCCAGCGATGCAAGCCGTCCGT
Source organism: Komagataeibacter sp. SM21 (assembly GCF_041402665.1). Taxonomy (NCBI): domain Bacteria; kingdom Pseudomonadati; phylum Pseudomonadota; class Alphaproteobacteria; order Acetobacterales; family Acetobacteraceae; genus Komagataeibacter; species Komagataeibacter sp. SM21. The sequence continues at coordinate 151,563 of NZ_JBGLOV010000006.1, read as the reverse complement.
CCCATCCGCCCAGCCGCGCGATGCGCCCGCCCGCACCATCATGCAGCAGATGGATGTGCAGCGCGCCATCGGGCTTCAGCGCGCCCAAACGGTCCGGCCATTCGACAAGGACGACGCCTTCACACGCATCGTCCCATCCCAGTTCATGCAACGCATCGGGACCATCAAGACGCCACAGGTCGAAATGCGAGATTTCGGTCCCGGCGGCCTCATAGACCTGTACCAGCGTATAAGACGGGCTGGGCACCTCCATTGTCGCATCCCCGCACAGCGCGCGCAGCAGCGCGCGGGCAAGCGTGGTCTTGCCCGCGCCCAGATCCCCCTCCAGCAGCACGGCGTCGCCCGCGTGCAGATGGGCCGCGAGCATGCGGCCAAGGGCTGCCGTGGCCTGTTCGTCAGGCAGGGGAATGTCACGCATGCCCGTCATGATTCCCGGCCCTTACGTGGTTGTATTTCATGCAATGATTGTGCCCCCACCGGGCATGCGCGCACAAGGGGCGACGGCATGGGCACGCTTGAGGCTTGCACCGATGCGGACAACAACGCAAAACCGCATGCAGCCTATGCCTTTGACCAGACCATGGATTACGGGACACCAGAGCCGGACATGACCACGCCATCTTCCCCCCTTACCGTCGATGTCGCCATTATCGGCGCGGGCCCTGCCGGGCTGTTTGCCGCTTTTGAATGTGGCATGCTCAAGCTGTCATGCGTGCTGATCGACGCGCTTGACGAAATCGGGGGCCAGTGCGCCGCCCTGTATCCCGAAAAACCGATCTATGACATTCCCGCCCACCCCGCGATCGAAGGCGGCGCGCTGATCGAGGCCCTTGACCGCCAGATCGCCCCCTTTGACGTGCCCCGCCTGCTCGGCCGCCGGGTGGAAAGCCTGGAGGGAACACGCGGCGCCTTCCGCCTTGGCACCACGCGGGGTGATGTCATCCATGCGCACGCCGTCATCATCGCAGCGGGTGCTGGCGCGTTTGGCCCCAACCGCCCCCCGCTGGAAGGGCTGGAGGCATTCGAGCGCACGGGCGGCGTGCAGTATTTCGTCCGCCGTCGCGCCGATTTTGCGGACAGGGATGTCCTGATCGCCGGTGGCGGGGATTCAGCGGTGGACTGGGCGCTATCGCTTCGTGACATCGCGCGCAGCGTGCGGCTGGTGCACCGGCGCGACCGTTTCCGCGCGGCCCCCGAAAGCCTGCGCCAGCTTGATGAGGCCGTGGCGTGTGGCCAGATCGAAAAGATCATCGGCTACCAGCTTCATGGCCTGCACGGAACGGACGGGCAGTTGCGCGGCGTGGATCTGGCCACCATGGACAACAGCATCCGCCATGTCGCATGCGATCACCTGCTGCCCTTCTTCGGGCTGGCGACCGATCTGGGACCGATCGCACAATGGGGGCTGGACACCATACGCGGCACCATTCCCGTAACCCCGTCCACCTGTGAAAGCAGCCAGCCCGGCATCTTTGCCGTGGGCGATGTCGCAACCTATCCCGGCAAGCTGAAGCTGATCCTGCAGGGCTTTACCGAAGGGGCGATGGCGGCCCATGCCATTCATCCCATCGTGCATCCCGATACGGCGCTGCATTTTGAATATTCGACATCCAAGGGGGTGCCCGCAGCCTGATTCCTGCCACCCGTTCCTGTCATAACAGAAACGGTTGACCATTCCCCCGCTCTGGCGCATCCCCGGTTGTGTTGATGACGGAAATAAGGATGAGACTGTGAAAGTTATCGTTCTGGGCGCGGGTGTGGTCGGGGTCACCACGGCATGGTACCTGGCAAAGGAAGGCCATGACGTCACGGTCATAGACCGCCAGCCCGCCGCGGCGATGGAAACCTCCTTCGCCAATGCCGGTCAGATTTCGCCGGGCTATTCCGCCCCGTGGGCCGAACCTGCCCTGCCGTTCAAGGTCATGCGGTGGATGTTCAGCCGGGATGCGCCGATCGCCATCCGCCCGCGCATCGATTTCGCCATGATGCGCTGGCTGGGGCAGATGATGGCCAACTGCAACGCCCATGACTATGACATCAACAAATCCCGCATGCTGCGCGTGGCGGAATACAGCCGCGACTGTCTCGATACCCTGCGCCGCGATACGGGCATTACCTATGACGATGAACAGCGCGGCCTGATCGAGCTTTTCCGTACGCAAAAACAGGTGGACCACTGCGCGCATGACATGCGGCTGCTGGAACAGGCTGGCATCGCTTACGAATTCCTCAGTCCCGACGACATCATCCGCCACGAACCCGGACTGGCGGAAAACCGGCACCTGCTCCGTGGCGGGCTGCGCCTGCCGGGTGACGAATCAGGCGACTGCCACATGTTCACCCAGCGTCTGGCGCAGAAGGCGGAAGCGGAACTGGGCGTCACCTTCCATTACGAAACGGCGGTCGAGGCACTGGACGCGACCGCCACCGATATCGTGGGCGTCCGTACCACGGCAGGCAGGATGGTGGCCGATGCGTATGTGGTCGCCATGGGCAGCTATTCCCCGCTGCTGCTGCGCCCGCTTGGCGTAAGCCTGCCGGTTTACCCCACCAAGGGCTATTCGCTGACCCTGCCCGTAACCGACCCGGCGCGGGCACCCCTGTCCACCATAAGCGACGCGACCCACAAGGTCGCCATCACGCGACTGGGGGATCGTATCCGTATCGGGGGGACTGCCGAACTGACGGGCTACAACCTGCGGCTGAGCCGTGACCGGCGGCGCGTGCTGGAACTGTCCTTTTCGGAACTGTTCGGGGCGGGTGGGGACCTGTCGCAGGGCGCGTACTGGACGGGCCTGCGCCCCAGTACGCCTGATGGCACGCCGATCATCGGTCCGGCGGGACGCTTTGGCAATCTGTGGCTCAATACGGGCCATGGCACGCTGGGCTGGACCATGGCCTGCGGTTCAGGCCGCCTGCTGACCGACCGGATCAGCGGCAAGCGCACCGACATCCCCTGCCTTGACCTGTCCCTTGACCGGTACATCCCGAACTGAGGCATAAAAAAAGCCCGGCGTGAGCCGGGCTTTTTTATGGAAATGCAACGCTGGCATCGCGGGGAAGCCAGCGTTGACGCAGCAGTAATTACTGCGCAGCCGGAGCGGCTTCCTTCGTTTCGTCCTTCTTGGCACCGTGATGGTGGCTGCCATGATGGCTGCCGTGGTGCTTTTCCTTCTTCGCACCCGCTTCGGCGCCAGCGACACCTTCGGAAGCGTCGGGAGCGTGCTGCGGAGCAGAAACAGACGGGGTGGTGGGTTCAGGCGTCTGGGCCATGACGGGAGCGGCAACACCCATAACGGCAACAGCAGACAGCGCGGCGAGGAAACGGCGGGGGGAAACGGTCATATGAAAATACTCCACAAGTCAGGATTTTCTATCCCAATGCGCCTATCAGGTGGCGAATCGGCACACCCGATCTGACTTCCCTGCTGTAACATGCCGCAGGAAAGCCGTCTCGGATTAAAATTCTTAAATATATGGAGAGTGAACCGTTTTTGCCGCAAGATGACCGCAATCTCAAGAACTGAAACATTACTAAAGATTGCAGCCGGTCCTGCGGCAGTCGGAATCAGTCGACCGAACCCGAACGCTCACGCTTCTTGCGCTCGTGCGGGTCGAGGTAGCGCTTGCGGATACGCACGGCGGACGGCGTGACCTCAACCAGTTCATCGTCCTCGATATAGGCGATGGCCTGTTCCAGGTTCATCTTGCGCGGCGGGATCAGCAGCAGGGCCTCGTCCTTGCCAGCGGCGCGGATGTTGGTCAGCTTCTTTTCACGGATCGGGTTCACTTCGAGATCATTCTCACGCGAATGCTCACCGATGATCATACCGACATAGACCTTCTCGCCCGCATCGACGAACAGCGTGCCACGGTCCTGCAGCGAGAACAGCGAATACTGCGTGGTCGCACCATCTTCGGACGAGATCAGCGAACCGTTACGACGGCCGGCAATCGGGCCGACATAGGGCTGATAGCCCGAGAACAGGCGGTTCATGATGCCCGAACCACGGGTATCGGTCAGGAATTCGCCATGGTAGCCGATCAGCCCGCGCGACGGGATCAGGAAGCTCAGGCGCACCTTGCCGCCGCCCGAAGGCTGCATGTCCTGCATGATGCCCTTACGCAGCGCCATCTTTTCGACCACGACGCCCGAATACGGCTCGTCCACATCGATCAGGACTTCCTCGAACGGTTCTTCGCGCTCACCGGTTTCCTCGTTGGTGCGGAACAGCACGCGGGGACGACCGATGGTCAGCTCGAACCCTTCACGGCGCATCTGTTCGATCAGCACGCCAAGCTGGAGTTCGCCACGGCCCGCGACCTCGAAGGCCTCGCTCTCGGGGCTTTCGGACACGCGGATGGCGATGTTGCCTTCCGTTTCCTTGAACAGACGGTCACGGATCTGGCGCGACGTGACCTTCTTGCCTTCACGGCCACCCAGCGGGCCATCGTTCAGGCGGAAGGTCATGGACAGCGTCGGCGGATCAACGGGGGTGGAGGGCAGCGGCTCTTTAACTTCAGGGGCTGCGATCGTTTCCGGAATCGTCGCGTCCGACAGACCGGCCACGGCCACGATGTCACCGGCTTCGACTTCTTCCACCGGCACGCGGTCAAGACCACGGAAGGACAGCAGCTTGGTCAGGCGGCCCGTTTCCACAACCGATCCGTCAGGACGCAGCACATGCACCGGCATGTTCATCTTCGCCGTGCCCTGCTCGACACGGCCGGTCAGCACGCGGCCAAGGAAGTTGTCGTTCTCGAGGATGGTGGCGACCATCGCGAACGGCGCGTCCTTGTTCACTTTCGGAGCCGGAACGTGGCGCAGGATCAGGTCGAACATGGGCGAGAGGTCCTTGCGCGGACCGTCGATTTCCGTATCCGCCCAGCCCTGACGGCCAGAAGCGTACAGCATCGGGAAATCAAGCTGTTCGTCATTGGCGCCAAGGGCTGCGAACAGGTCGAAAATCTCGTTATGCACTTCATCGGGACGGGCATCGCCACGGTCGATCTTGTTGACGACCACAATCGGCTTCAGACCGCGCGCCAGCGCCTTGCCCACCACGAACTTCGTCTGCGGCAGCGCGCCTTCGGCGGAGTCGACCAGCACCACGGCGCCATCGACCATGCTCAGGATACGCTCGACCTCGCCACCGAAATCGGCGTGGCCCGGGGTGTCGATGATGTTGATGCGGGTATCTTTCCACACAACGGACGTGCATTTCGCCAGGATGGTGATGCCACGCTCACGCTCCAGGTCGTTGCTGTCCATCGCGCGCTCGGCGACGTGCTGGTTCTCACGGAAGGAGCCGGACTGTTTAAGAAGCTGATCGACCAGTGTGGTCTTGCCATGATCGACGTGCGCGATAATGGCGATATTGCGGATATCCATAACTGCTCTTGACCTGACTTTCCTTGGCGGGGACGCCATAAGGGACGCGGCGGCACCGGCGCTGGGCGCCCGTGCGGCGGCGGATTGGGTGGCTGCTGGATGCGTAGATAAAGCGGACGGGCGCGGATTGCACGCGAAACTTCGCGCACAACCCCATCACACGCCCGGCAGGACGCGCCCCGTGGATCAGAAATCCATGTCCTGTCGCATGTTGATCAGCGGGCGCGCACCGTAATGGGAAATCACTTCCGATGCCGCGACACTGCCCAGACGCCCGCATTCGGCCAGCGTCCGGTCCGATGTCCAGCCCGCGAGGAAGCCCGCGGCATAGGCATCGCCCGCGCCGGTGGTGTCGATGACCTGCGTGCGCACGCTCTCGATCACGATGCGCTTCTGGTCCTGTATGATGACGCTGCCCCGTTCGGAACGGGTCAGCACGGCGAAATGCGTCTCCGCCGCGACACGGCGGGCGGCTTCATCAAAATCATCGGTCTGGTACAGCGCGCAGATCTCATCCTCGTTGGCGAAGAGGATGTCCACATGCCCGCGCACGAGATCATGAAACGCCGCGCGGTGGCGGTCGACGCAGAAACGGTCCGAAAGGGACAGCGCAACCTTGCGCCCGGCCTCATGCGCGATGCGGGCTGCGGTGCGGAAGGCTTCCTGCGCTGCCGGCGGATCGAACAGGTAGCCTTCCATATAGATCACCTTGGAAGCCTGCACGACATCAGCCAGCACATCCTCGGGGCTGAAGGTGACGCAGGCCCCCAGATAGGTGTTCATCGTACGCTGGCCATCGGGCGTGACCAGAATGATGCAGCGCGCGGTGGGATTGTGGTCGCCCTCATCGCCCTGCAGCGGCACGGAAGGAAAATACACCCCCGCCGCCTGCAGGTCCGCGCCAAAGGCCTGACCGGGGGCATCATCGGCAACCTTGCCCAGATACGCCACGCGCGCGCCCATGTTGGACGCGACGACACAGGTATTGGCAGCCGAGCCGCCCCCCATTTCCTTTTCCCTGCGGATCTGGTTGTACAGCGTCTGTGCGCGCTGGCCGTCAATCAGCGCCATGCTGCCGGGTACCATGCCATTGCGCTGCGGGAAGTCAGCTTCCACCGGTGCCAGCACATCGACAATCGCATTGCCGATACCCAGCAGATCAAACCGGCATTCCGCCGCCCGTCCCGAATTTTCCATATTCTGTTCCACTACCGTCGTTAATCCGTCGCGCATGCAGCCGCAGCGCCTGAACGCCACGAAATAACCTCTTTTTTCCTGCATGAGGCCCGTATCGCTATCATCGGCGGTTAACCGGCGCAATGCGTGATGTTTTCACGCGCCTCCCCTTCGAACGCCCTTGTCGACCTGATCGGGGGGCGTATAACCGTTAAGGGGGCTGCAGCCTGCAACCAGCCCGAAAGCGTAACCTCCTCCAACCGGAACGTCCGCGTTCCGGCGCAGCATAAATCCAAAGCGGGGTAACTATTGTTCAGACGACGCAAGCCAGCAGAAACCCAGCCACCCGCCCCAGCTCCATCCCCCGTGCAGCAGCCGGGCCGTCCGGCGACAGCAGCCGGTGGCGCTCCGTCCACTTCCAACCCTGCCAGCAAGGAAAACACATCCATGGCCCGTCCGCCCTTCCCGCCCACGCCCAACCCTTCGCCCGCACCCGGTGGCGTACGTCCCGGTGCGCCTGCAGGTCAGGCCGCGAAGAAGGAAAATGACCGCCGGACGCTGGTCGTGGGTCGTGGCATCAGCGTGCAGGGCACCATTCAGGACGCCGAACGGCTGGTTGTGGAAGGGACGGTTGAATCCTCCATGATCAACGCCTCCGAACTCCAGATCGCTCAGGGCGGCGTGTTCAAGGGCGAAGTCGAGGTCGAGGACGCTGAACTGGCGGGTACCATCGACGGCACGCTGACGGTGCGTGGTGGCCTGACCATCCGCTCCACCGGTCGCCTGCTGGGCAAGGCCAAGTGCCGCCGCCTGAAGGTGGAAGATGGCGGCCAGATCACCGGCCAGCTTGAGATGATCACCACCCCGGCTCCCGAGCCTGCGGCCCCCAAGCCCGAATAGGATACACCTCCCCTGCCCGCCTGCCGGGCAGGGACAAAAAAACGCCAGCGGCAGCAATGCCCTGGCGTTTTTTAATGGACCCGTAAAAAGGTAGCCCGGATCAGGCTACGTTATCACGGCGGTCACGCAGCTTGACGTAGGCAAGCTGGGCATGTTCGGCGCAGTATGGCTTGCCCGGCAGGGGTGTTGCCCCGCAGAAATGGAAACCGGGCGTGCCCGGATCGCCCAGCGGCCAGCAGCAGGACTGGCTGCTGCGGCGGCGCGGTTCGCTGACCGGACGCAGGGCCGAACGCGGGGCGCGGGCCTGACTGCGCGCCGGGCGGGCTGCGGGTTCCGGCTCACTCGTCAGCGCATCCCCTGCGGATGCCGGGGACGTGGCCTGCGTGGCGGTTGATACGGTGGGGGCGGCAGTGGACGGCGCGGGGGCTTTTTCCGGCTGGGGCGCAGGGGCCCTGGACACGACCGGGGCGGAAACCGTTTCCTCTTTCGCTACGGACGGCGCAACGGGCGCGCTCTCCGTTACAGCGGCGGGTGCCGACGTATCGGCCACAGCTTCGGCGGGTGCGCCCTTGGGTGCGCGGCGGATGGGTGACGGACGGGGCTTGAGGCCCAGACGATGCGCCTTGCCCACCACTGCGTTCTTCGTGACAGAAAGCTGGCGCCCGATTTCTGCGGTCGACAAACCCTGCTGCCACAGATCACGCAGGCGCGCGATCGTCTCCTCGGTCCATTCCATCGCCATCGTTCTGCACTCCTTACGCGGAATGGTGCGAAACTAAGCTTATACTGTGCCCGGCTCAACTACCATGCCACAGAATCTTGTGGACAGTTCTGAGCATAACCTGTTCGCAACCCCGGTAAAACCGTAACCCGGTTAATAAACGCCTAATCGTGGATCAGTTTTACCTTACCGCCCTCGACGCCCATTATAAGTCTGCCCGCCTTGAGTTCACGCGCCAGCTTGCCAAATACGGTATTGCGCCAGCCGTGGAAGGCAGGAATATCCGCATCGTCATCAAGCGCAAAACGGTCCAGATCCTCGGATGAGGCAACCAGTTTCGGGGCGACGCGATGGGTTTCGCAGCAGGCAGCCAGCAATACCTTGAGCAGGGCGATCAGCGCGGGCGACGGGCGCTGTGCATCCTTTCCCCGCCCCTTTGGCATGCGCGGCAGGTCCGCTTCCGGTTCCGCCATGGCACCCGTCACGGTTTCCAGCAGGGACTGCCCGCTACGCCCTTCGGCAAAGCCACGGGACACGCCCCGCACGCGGGCCAGTGCCTCCACCGTAACGGGGGCCGTGGCTGCGATCTCCATCAGGCTCTCGTCTTTCAGAAGACGCTGCCGTGGCACGTTGACACGCTGCGCCTCGCCTTCCCGCCATGCGGTAACCGCGCGCAGGATACCCAGCATACGCCGGTTATTCGTGCGTGGGCGCATCTTTTCCCACAATGTCAGCGGATCAGGACGGAAGGTTGCGGGATTGTTCAGGATATCCAGTTCTGCTGCCACCCAGTCCAGCCGCCCTTCCTTTTCAAGCTGTTCGAGCAGCCTGCCATAGACCAGACGCAGATAGGTGACATCCGCCGCCGCGTAACCGATCTGCGCTGGGGAAAGCGGACGGGCCGACCAGTCGGAAAAACGGTGGGATTTATCGATCTGTACCCCCAGCAGGGAGGAAACGAGGTTATCGTACCCCACCTGATCGCCATATCCCGCCACCATGGCCGCCACCTGCGTATCAAACAGGGCGGTGGGCAGGCGGTCGAACAGATGCAGGAAGATTTCCAGATCCTGCCGTGCCGCGTGAAAGACCTTGACCACGCCAGCATCATCCAGCAACGCCCCGAGGGACGACAGATCCAGCCCTGGCGCCAGCGTGTCGATCACCACGACATCGTTTTTCCCCGCCAACTGCACCAGACATAGTTCCGGCCAGTACGTACGCTCGCGCACGAACTCGGTGTCGATTGTCACAAACGGCTCAAGCCGCAGTCGCGCGGTTACAGCCTCAAGCTCCGCCGTGGTGGTAACCTGCGCGGGAGCGGGGAATTCGGGTCGGGATACACGTGCCATGAGGAGCAGTTATCATGCCTCCGCCAATTTGCAAAAGCGGGGAAAATCACATGCCGCCCACCCGCATTTCCGTTGACGCCAGACCGGACCTTACGGCATCAGCCACACATCTCCTTCCCCCTGCTGACGGATGCCCCATGAACACCCGCCCCACCACCGACGATGGCAGCCAGTTCCTGACCCAGCTCGGCCAGAACACGACACAGCCCGCAAGCCCCGAGGAAGCACGGCTGGAACGCGTTCCCGCCCCCGAACGCGGGCGGCATTATGTCGTGCGGTTCACCGCACCCGAGTTCACGTCCCTCTGCCCCGTGACCGGCCAGCCGGATTTCGCCCATATCGTCATCGACTACATCCCAGACGAATGGATCGTGGAAAGCAAGTCGCTCAAGCTGTTCCTGACCAGCTTCCGCAACCATGGCGCATTTCATGAAAAATGCTCCGTGCAGATCGCAACCACACTGGTTGACCTGCTGAAGCCTGTCTGGCTGCGGATCGGTGCCTACTGGTACCCACGCGGCGGCATGCCCATCGATGTGTTCTGGCAGACCGGCGCACCGCCGGAAGGTGTGTGGATACCTGCCCAGAACGTGCCCGGCTATCGCGGGCGCGGCTGATCCGGACATAAAAAAAGCGCCCCGGACAGGGCGCTTTTTTACTGGTTCTGTCCGCGCCCGAAGGCGCGGGGGAAACCATCAGATGGACATGGCCGGAACGGCAGACTGCGCCGCGTCGATTTCGGCGCGGGCGGACTGCATCTTGCCCATGAGAATATCCAGTGCGGGCACGTTCATCTTGTCCGCTTCCTCATAGGATTTCTCAAGTGCCGCCAGACGGGCTTCGGCGTCGTCAACCGACAGCTCCGCCAGTCCGGTCGCCCGGTCGGCAAGGATGGTGCAGTGGGTCGGCGCGATATCAGCAAACCCACCAGCCACGAAGAAGCGGTGCGTCACGGCACCGTCTTCGTAAACATCAACCACGCCACCGCGCAGCGTCAGCATGAGTGGCGCGTGTTCCGGCATGGCCGCGATGTCGCCTTCGGCCCCCGGCATGACAACCATATCGGCGTCATGGGCGAACAGCACCTTCTCCGGACTGACAATCTTGACCTTAATGGACATGGTCTATCTTCCTTGCGTCAGGGGTGGTGTCAGGCCGATTCCTTCATCTTTTCGGCCTTGGCCACCGCTTCCTCGATCGCACCGACCATGTAGAAGGCGCCTTCGGGCAGGTGATCGTATTCACCAGCCACGATCGCCTTGAACGAACGGACCGTGTCTTCCAGCGAAACCAGCTTGCCCGGCGCGCCGGTGAACACTTCGGCCACATGGAACGGCTGGGACAGGAAACGCTGGATACGACGGGCGCGGGCAACGACCAGCTTGTCGTCTTCCGACAGTTCGTCCATGCCGAGGATGGCGATGATGTCCTGCAGGGACTTGTAGGTCTGCAGGATGCGCTGCACGTCACGGGCCACCTGATAATGCTCGTCACCAACGATCTTCGGATCGAGCGAGCGGGAGGTGGAGTCCAGCGGGTCCACGGCCGGGTAGATGCCCATTTCCGCGATGGAACGGTTCAGCACCGTGGTCGCGTCAAGATGGGCGAAGGTCGCGGCAGGCGCCGGATCGGTCAGGTCATCGGCCGGCACGTACACGGCCTGCACGGACGTGATCGAGCCCTTCTTGGTGGAGGTGATGCGTTCCTGCAGCGCGCCCATTTCGGTCGCCAGTGTGGGCTGGTAACCCACAGCGGACGGAATACGGCCCAGCAGCGCCGACACTTCGGCACCAGCCTGCGTGAAGCGGAAGATGTTATCGACGAAGAACAGCACGTCCTGGCCTTCGACATCACGGAAGTATTCCGCAACGGTCACGCCGGACAGGGCGACACGGGCACGCGCACCCGGCGGCTCGTTCATCTGGCCATAGACCAGCGCCACCTTGGACCCGTCGGTCGAGTCGCCATCGATCTTGATAACGCCCGCATCCTGCATTTCGTAATACAGGTCGTTACCTTCACGCGTACGTTCACCAACACCCGCGAAGACCGACACGCCACCATGCGCCTTGGCGATGTTGTTGATCAGTTCCTGAATGATGACGGTCTTGCCGACACCGGCGCCACCGAACAGACCGACCTTACCGCCCTTGAGGTACGGGCACAGCAGATCGACAACCTTGATGCCCGTGGGCAGGATTTCGGTTGCGGCGGCCTGCTCGTCAAAAGCGGGGGCGGCACGGTGGATGGGCGAACGGCCTTCGGCCTTCACCGGACCACGATCGTCAATCGGCTCACCGATCACGTTCAGGATACGGCCCAGCGTTCCCGGTCCGACCGGCACGGTGATCTGGTTGCCGGTGGCGGTGACTTCCGTGCCGCGGGACAGACCATCGGTCGTATCCATGGCGATGCAGCGGACTTCATGCTCGCCGATTTCCTGCGCCACTTCCAGCACCAGGGCCTGGCCGTTCAGCTCGACGTGCAGCGCTTCGAGGATATGCGGCAGCACACCTTCGAACTGCACGTCAACGACGGCGCCGCGGATCTGCGTTACGCGACCAACGACATTGCTTTTCTGCGCCTGCGTGGAGACAGGAGCCTCTTGAGTTGTGGTTTCCGACATGGGACAGCTCCTGTGAGCGTGAAGATCGGTCCTCAGACAGCCTGGGCGCCCGAGATGATCTCGATCAGTTCATTGGTAATATTGGTCTGACGCGTACGGTTGTAGGTCAGGGTCAGGCGGTCGATAGCCTTGCCGGCATTCCGGGTCGCATTATCCATGGCCGTCATACGCGCGCCATTTTCACCCGCAGCGGTTTCCAGCATGGTCGCATAAAGCTGGACCTGCAGGTTACGCGGCAGCAGGCTGGACAGAAGCGTCGCTTCATCCGGTTCGAACTCGTAGCTCGCGACATCCGCCTGTTCGGCATTGTCGTTTTCCGGCAGCGCCAGCGGGATAAGCTGCATTTCCGTCGGCGTCTGGGTCATGACATTGCGGAACTGGTTATAAACCAGCGTGCAGACATCGAATTCGCCCTTGTCCAGCAGGGACGAAATCTGTTCACCCAGTTCAGAAGCAGCGGAAAAGGGGATTTCCTTGCCCGCGGCCAGATGACGGTGCCCGATGATGAGATCGGAAAACTCACGCTCAAGAAAGTCGTGTGTCTTGCGTCCGACCGGCAGCAGCTTGACCGTCTTGCCTTCAGCCTGGAGCCTGAGCACCAGGTTGCGCGTCGTACGGTTGATGTTGGAGTTGAACGCACCCGCAAGGCCACGGTCGCTGGACATGGGGACCAGCAGATGCACCTTGTCCTGACCCGTTCCGGTCAGCAGTGCGGGCTGCCCGCCTTCACCTGCCACGCTACGCGCGACTTCGGCCAGCATGCGGCGCATTGCGTCGGCATATGGCCGTGCGGCGGCTGCGCGGGTTTCCGCCCGACGCAGCTTGGCCGCAGCGACCATTTTCATTGCGCTGGTGATCTTGCGCGTCGATTTGACGCTGCCAATCCGTGCGCGCAGTTCCTTCAGGGAAGCCATGGTTGCCCGATCTTCCTCAGTTGACGAACTGACGGCCGAATGTCGTCAGGAAATCATTCAGACGGCTTTCGATATCCTTCGTCAGCTGGCGCTGCGTCCGGATCGATTCGAGAATGTCCTTGCCCGACGTGCGGACATCATCCAGCAGGCGCTTCTCGTACGTCGTGACCTGATCGACCGCCACGGCGTCGATATAGCCACGCGTGCCAGCGAACAGCACCACAACCTGCTCTTCAACCGAAAGCGGGGAGGTTTCGGGCTGCTTCAGCAGTTCGACCAGACGCGCGCCACGGGCAAGCTGCTTCTGCGTGGCCGGGTCTAGATCGGACGCGAACTGCGAGAAGGCCGCCATTTCACGATACTGCGCCAGTTCCAGCTTGATCTTGCCGGCAACCTGCTTCATCGCCTTGATCTGGGCTGCGGAACCAACACGCGACACCGAGCCGCCCACGTTCACCGCCGGGCGGATGCCGCGGTAGAACAGGTCGGTTTCAAGGAAGACCTGACCATCGGTGATGGAAATCACGTTGGTCGGGATATAGGCGGACACGTCACCAGCCTGCGTCTCGATCACCGGCAGGGCCGTCAGCGAACCGGCACCAAACTTGTCGGACATCTTCGCCGCGCGTTCCAGCAGGCGCGAATGCAGGTAGAACACGTCACCCGGATAGGCTTCACGTCCCGGCGGACGACGCAGCAGCAGCGACATCTGACGGTAAGCGACGGCCTGCTTGGACAGGTCATCATACACGATCAGGGCATGCATGCCGTTATCGCGGAAATATTCACCCATGGAGCATGCGGCGTAGGGAGCCAGATACTGCATCGGGGCCGGGTCGGACGCGGTTGCCGCCACGACGATGGAGTATTCCATCGCGCCGGTTTCTTCCAGCGTGCGCACCAGCTGCGCCACGGTCGAACGCTTCTGCCCGATCGCGACATATATGCAGTACAGCGACTTGCTTTCGTCACCCAGCGCGTTGACGCCCTTCTGGTTGACGATGGTGTCGATCAGGATGGCGGTCTTGCCGGTCTGGCGATCACCAATGATCAGCTCACGCTGGCCACGCCCGATGGGCACGAGCGCGTCGATGGCCTTGATGCCGGTCTGCATCGGCTCACTGACGGACTGGCGCGGCATGATGCCGGGAGCCTTGATTTCAGCGCGCTTGTGGATGACATCGCCAACCAGCGGGCCCTTGCCGTCGATCGGGTTGCCCAGACCGTCAACCACGCGACCCAGCAGCGCCTTGCCGGTGGGCACTTCAACCACCTTGCCGGTGCGGGCGACGGTATCGCCTTCACGCATGGCGCTGTCATCACCGAAAATGACAACACCAACGTTGTCATTCTCAAGGTTCAGGGCCATGCCCTTCTGACCGCTGGCGGGGAAGTCCAGCATTTCGCCGGCTTCGACATTCTGCAGGCCGTACACACGGGCGATGCCGTCACCCACCGACAGGATGGTTCCTGTCTCGGCAATGTCAGCTTCCTTGTCGAACGTAGCGATCTGCTGCTTGAGGATATCCGAAATCTCGGAGGGGCGGATTTCCATCACGCGGCTCCCTTCATGGCATGGTGCAGGCGGGTAAGGCGGGATCTGAGGCTGGTATCATACAGGCGGGCGCCTACGCGCACGACCAGACCGCCCAGCAGGGCCGCGTCAACACGCTCCTGGATATTGACTTTGGAATAGCCGGCCTCGGCAAGGCGGCTGCGAAGCTGGATACGCTGCAGGTCGGTCAGGGGATGGGCAGAGACGACATCCGCCACCACTTCCCCGCGCCGACCGGCAGCGATGGCCGCCAGCGCGGCAAGAATGTCACGCAGGCGCGGAAGGCGGCGGTTATTCGCCACCACGCCAACAAAATCACGCATAAGGGGACTGAAACCTTCGGCATCCAGCACCGCTTCAACCGCACGGCGGCTGATACGGATATCCAGCGTCCGGTCCGTCAGGACGGTGCGCAGGTCGGCGCTGCCGTCAATCATCGCGACAAGACGCGAAGCCTGCTCCAGAACAGGGTCAAGCTGCTGGCGTTCAGCCGCAAGCTCATAAAGCGCCGTCGCGTAACGACCGGGAAGGCCATTGGCAATGGAGGCGATCGGTATTGAGGTCGTTCCACCCGAATCCACTGTCCGCTTTTCCAATCCAGAATCTTGATTCAAACACCAGCCGCCTGCCCGGAAACCCCGGTCCCGTGCGCTGCTGGCGCGGCTCTAGCACGCAGCGCATGCACACGCAACAGAGCAGGCAATACAACAGCATCGTCCAATGCCGCGGAACCGCCCGTTTTGATGCACATCCACAACCACCGGCTGAAGGCTGGCGGGATCATACATGCGCCACGGCATTTCGGAAACAGGCAAAGCCCCGTTTTTTATGGCGCACAAACAGAAATCAGCGCATCGGAATGATGGTGCTCAAGTTATGCAAATTATGCATAGTGATAATGCGTCAGTTTGAATCGAGCAGTGCGGCAACCGCCTGCGCGCTGCGCCGGGCACGGACTCCGGTGGACACAAACCCCAGCAGGCCAATCGCCAGCGCGGCCACGATCATGCTCCACCACACCGCATGGGTCGCCTGCGGGAAACTGGCCCACTGCACCGCGCCGGAATGGATGCTCGTCGCCGTCAGCGCGCCTCCCAGCGCAATCCCCAGCAGCGCGCCGACCTGCCGACTGGCGGAAGCGATGGCCGCGGCCACTCCAGCCTGCGTCCGGGGCATCCCGGCAATGGCGGAATTGGTAATGGGCGCGTTGCACAGACCAAAGCCGCATCCACACAGCCCATAGGATACAAGCAGCAGAGGCAGCGGCGTGAGCGCATCCAGCCCGGTCAGCAGCACCGCGCTCGACCCGGATCCAACAGCCGAAAGCAGCAGCGGCAGGCGCGCGCCATAGCGCCCCGTCAGCCGCCCCGAAACCGGGGCGCACAGCATGCTGCCAAAAGCGAATGGCAGGGTACACAGACCGGCCTGAAGCGCGGGCAGGCCCCGCACATCCTGAAGATAGAGCGTATTGAGGAACAGGAAGGCGCTGAAAATGGCAAAGGCCAGCACGGCGGTCACGATCGCGCCGGAAAACGGCCATGCACGGAAGAACCGCAGGTCGATCAGGGGCGAGGTCGCACGCTGCTCCACGATCAGGAAGCCCGCGATGGACAGCAGCCCGAACCCGAGGAATCCGGAAATGGTAGGCGATGACCAGCCGTAATTATGCGCTTCGATCAACCCCGACGTCACCATGGCCAGCGCCACGATCGCCAGAAGCTGACCCGGCGCGTCGATGCTGCGCCCCCTGCTGCCGGAGGATTCGGGTATGAAGCGCAGCGTCAGCCCGATCGCGATCAGCCCGATCGGCACATTGACCCAGAAGACCGCCTGCCAGCCAACCCAGTGTACCAAGATGCCGCCCACAACCGGACCCAGCGCCAGCGCCACGCCGGAAGTCGCCCCCCATATCCCGATGGCCTGCGCCCGGGCACGAGGCTCGACATAGACATTGGTCAGAATCGACAGGGCCACGGGATTGAGCATCGACCCGCCGATTCCCTGCACTGCACGCGCCATGACCAGCATTTCCACACTGCGCGCCAGACCGCACAGCGCGGAGCCGGTACAGAACAGACCTATCCCCAGCAGGAACATCCGCCGCCGCCCGAAGCGGTCCGCAAGCGATCCCACCAGCAGCATGAGGCTGGCGACCATGAGGGTATAGGCGTCCACCACCCATTGCAGGGTGGAAAAACTGCCATGCAACTGCGCGCGGATGGAAGGAAGGACGACATTGACGACCGTTACATCCATCATGACCAGCAGCAGGCTGAGGCAGCAGGTACCCAGCACCACACGCGGATGGACGGCGGAAGAAGTGGTTTTTACCATAAAGGATCGCCCCTGACCGTGCCGGACTGCCCGACAAGGCGGGTACCGTCCAAATTCCAGCCATAACTGGAAGAGTTTTTCATACAGGGCGATATGGAGCGGGCGAAGGGAATCGAACCCTCCTCAGAAGCTTGGAAGGCTACTGCATTACCACTATGCTACGCCCGCTCATAAGGTTGCCCGACCTATACCGTTTCAGCCGCCTGCCTTGCAAGCCCATAAACCACTGGCGGGACGCAAACACATAAAACTTCTCTTTTTCCTTCATGCCCCCTTGACTTTGGACGCGAGTCATACTTTTTTCCGCTTCCTGTGCCGGGTTCGCATGGACGACCCGAAACGGCGCGACGCAAGCCGCACCACATGTTTCGGGCATTCGCAGGCGGCTTTGCAGGGGTGTAGCTCAATTGGCTAGAGCGCCGGTCTCCAAAACCGGAGGTTGCGGGTTCGAGACCCTCCACCCCTGCCATTCTCCGGTCGGGCATTCCCCTTCCGGCCTGGCACCCGATGGGTCGGGCCACAATGGTCCGCACCGGTTCTAAGGCCCCGCATCGGCTGGAAATTTCCGGTTGGTGCGCCGTGGCGTTGCAGGAAGGGTATTTCGTGTCGGTCGGTCCCGCGAAATTTGTTGAAGACGTCCGTGCCGAAGCCAGAAAGATTACCTGGCCAACGCGGCGCGCCACCCTCATGACAACGGGTGCGGTGCTGGCCATGGCCGGTCTTGCGTCGGTATTCTTCTTCCTCGTCGACGAGGTGATCGGCCTTGGCGTACGGAAACTCTTCGGACTGGGAGGCTGAGTTCAGCCATGGCCAAGCGGTGGTATGTCATCCACGTCTATTCGGGCTTCGAGAAAAAGATAGCCCAGCACATTACGGAACAGGCGGCCCAGAAAGGGCTGGCTGACCATTTTGGTGAAATCCTTGTCCCGTCGGAAGAAGTGACGGAAGTGCGCCGTGGCCAGAAGGTCAATGCGGAGCGCAAGTTCTTCCCCGGTTATGTTCTGGTCAACATGGAACTGACCGACGAGGCATGGCACCTTGTCAAGGATACGCCCAAGGTCACCGGATTTCTGGGCAGCAAGACCCGTCCTTCCCCCATCCCCAAGGTGGAAGCCGAACGGATCATGAAGCAGGCGCAGGAAGGTGTGGAACGGGTCCGTCCCTCCGTCACCTTCGAAGTGGGCGAGCAGATCCGCGTGGCCGACGGGCCGTTCACGTCCTTTAACGGCACGATCGAGGAAGTCGATGAGGAACGTGGCCGCCTGAAGGTCAGCGTCTCCATCTTCGGTCGCTCCACGCCGGTCGATCTGGAATACAATCAGGTCGAGAAGGTCTGATCCTTCCCATACCCAATTGATTAAAGGCACCTTCGGGTGCCTTTTTTATTGCCTGCCTGCCGGTGGACCGGCGCATCCTGCCCCGGCCCAACAACGACGCGCCTTATCGGGAACGATGCGGCTGCGGGCGGGGATCCGTGGATGGTGCGGGCGGAAGGGCCTGCAACCGCTCCGTCGCCATATCCGCCACCTGCCCCGTCAACTGGCTCAGTGCTGCGACCATGGCGCGCGTGCCAGCCCCCGTGGGCGAGGCCGTCAGGGCCAGCGGCACGGACAGGACCTGCGCCGCATCGCCCGCCCGATGCACGGACAGGCTGCCGGTCAGATGGACCAGCCCCGCCGAATCCCTTGCAAACCGACTGATCTCGACTTCCACAAATGCCTGCGCGGGAACGCTTGTCGCATCGTTCTGGGCAAACACGGTCCGTCCGGGCAGGCGCTGCTGCAGGTCGGCTGCCAGCACATGGCCCACCATGAGCGCCAGCGGTTCGCTCCATGCCGCAGCCGGCAAGGTGGAGAGGGAATAATCATCCTGCACCCCCACGATATTCTGCCGGTCCAGTGACGGCGGAATGCCGGGGGTGCGAACCTCGATCACATCGGGCACCGTTGCAACAGCCATGACCGGCTGCGTGGTGGCGACGGGGGCAAGGGAATACAGCGTCGGATCGGACGACCCGCAACCGCCCAGCGCCAGCAGACCGGCGGTGGTGACCCCCACCGCCATATGATGCCGCGCGGAATGTATGAAATGCCGGATGGGGCGTTGCATGTCTTATCGTCCCGTAATCAGTGCCGAGGGATGGCGGGTCAGGAAGTCGGACAGGAAGCGCAGCGAGCGCGCGGCCTCGTTAAGCTGCAGCATCATCTGCTGCAGGTTGCGATGAAAATCGGTATCGCCGCCATAGCTGGACAGAACCGCATTCGCGTTCTTCAGCGTGCTGTCCATGCCATTGAGCAGTTGCGGCATGTGGGCGCGCGCGTCATGCGATATGGCCTGAAGGTTCTGAAGCGAACCACGCAGCGCCGTCAGCGCCTGTTTCGTATCGGGGCTGTTGATGCGTGCATCGGCATGGGCCAGCAGGTTGTTCAGGTTTTCACCAACCTGCGTCAGCGGCATCGCGGCGATCTTGTCGCTTATGACCGACAGCGAATCCATGATACCGGCCATGCCGCCCGCCTGTCCGGGCAGGACAATGGCGTTGTCTTCCATCGAAATCTGTTCCGGTGACGCATTCTTCACGAAGGTCAGCGCGATTTCGGATTCACCGGTCAGCATGCTGGTGCTCTGCACCGTGGCCCGCAGCCCCGCCGCGACCTGCATGCGCAGCAATCCGGTCATGGCTTCGGGCGGCACTTCCTGATTATCCAGCACGCGTTCGGGCTGGAGTTCCATGGCCACCCGCACATGCGCCCGGCCCGTGGCGGGATCGACCTGCAGCCGGACATCATCGATCATGCCCACCTGGATACCGAACATGGTCAGTCGTCCGCCCTTGGTCAGGCCGGATACGGAACTGGTCAGATAGGTTACAAGCGGGATGCGTTCGCGATACCCGGCGCTGTTGGCTTCTTCCGCACTGTCATAAAGCTGGAAGACCGGGTCGGCCCCCGGATTGACAGGCAGGGTATTCTTTTCGTTGCGCGCATCAGGCGGGTCAAAGGCAACACCACCGGACAGCAGCGCCTGAAGCGACTGGAGCTTGACCTTCAGCCCACCCGGACCAAGCCCCACCTGCACGCCCGATACGTTCCAGAACCGCGTATTGGTGCGCAGGTAATGGTCATACGGGGCGCGGATGAAAATCTGCACCCGGATCGGCCCGCGTCCTTCGGGTGGCATGGTGTAACCCAGCACTTCACCCACCACCACATCACGGAAGAAGATCGGCGCACCCTGCCCCAGTGAACCAAGCGACTGGGTAGTCAGCGTATAGGTATGTCCCGGCTGGTCCGAACGTACCCCCGGCGGCGCTTCAAGTCCGGTGAAATGCGTCGTGTACCGTCCGCCCGGCTCGCCCGCATCCATGGCGATATAGGCACCGGACATGACGGTCTCCAGCCCGGTGATGCTGGCGCCGTTGATGCGCGGACGCACCACCCAGAACCGGGCGTGATCCGTCAGCATGCGCCCCGCGGCCGAGGTCATGCGCACGCGGACTTCCACATGATGCAGGTCGTCGCTAAGCCGGATGGAATCAACCGTACCCAGCGGAACCGCCTTGTTCTTCACCTCGGTCTGGCCACTGGTCAGGCCGTCCGCCGTATCGAAGGTTATGACCACCAGCGGCCCGCGGCCCGTAAGCCCGCGCCAGCCCAGATAGCCCGCGATCAGGATAGCGACGATCGGCACCAGCCAGACAACCGAGAAACGGTACCGCCGCGTCCGGGCCTGTGGCGGGGAGGCCTGCTGGTCATTTGAAAGGAAATCGTCGTTCACGCCTGATCTGGCTCCATGCTGACCGGCGCGGGGCCGACCGGGGAAAGGGAAGATGTAGCAGCAGTGCCGTCACGCATTTTTCGCGCGCGCAGCACGGCAGGCGGCAGGCCATCGGTTACGGGACCGTTGCGCCCTGCCGCATCCCACATGATGCGTGGGTCGAAACTCCAGGCCGCCAGCAGGGTCAGCACCACAACGGCGGCGAACGCCACCATCCCGGCATTGGCCGTGACGCTGGCCATCGCGTTGAAACGCACGACGGCGACCAGAATGGAAATCATGAACACGTCGATCATGGACCACCGGCCCACCATGTCGACCAGACGGAACAGCCGCGTGCGGGCGACCAGATGACCCCGCGCACCCCGCCATGTCTGCCCGATCATCCACCCCAGACTGAGGATCTTGAGCATGGGTACGGTGATGGAGGCGAAGAACACCAGCAGCGAAAGCGGGATCATGCCGTCCACCCACAGTTCGATCGCCCCTTCGATGATGGTGTGCCCGCCACCGCCGCCCATGCGCATGAAAGTCATGACCGGGTACAGGTTGGCAGGAATGTAGAACACGATGGCCGCGATCAGGAAGGCGGTGGTGCGTGTCAGCGTCTGCGGCAGGCGGCGCCAGACCCTGTGTTCGCAGCGTGGACAGATCCCCACACAGGACAGGTTGGACACCGGGTGCGCAAGCTCGCCCACCAGCCCGCAGGCGCTACAGGCCACCAGATGGTCCACCGGTGGCATGGGAATGTCATCAATATGGGTATAATCGACCGCCACCATCCGGTCGCCTTCGGCGCGGGTAAGGGAATCGATCCGGCGGTGCCGCCAGATCATTTCCGTATCCAGCGTCGAATCCGTGGCCGCCATGGTCAGCATCAGCGCGCCGATCAGGTACACCGCAGGCCCCACATCGACATGCGCCATGTCCGTCAGCTTGGTATAGGCGACGAAGATGCCAAGGATATACACCTCCACCATCGACCAGGGGCGCAGCTTGTCATACCAGACAAGGATGCGTGGCCCCCAGTCCGGCAACTGCGCGCGCGACCCGGCATACAGGATGGCGAACATGAAGCCGATGGCCACAGCCGGGGCCAGTATGGTCACCGCGCCGACAAGGATGCCCGCTTCCCCCCAGCCTTCGTGCATGAGTTCCATCGGACCGGTCAGCAGGTCGACCGTGCGCTGCCTGCCGTAAACATCCAGCGTCATGAGCGAGGAGGCGAGTGCTGCGAAATAGAAGGCGGCCGAACTGATACAGAACGCCAGCGGGGCGGCCAGCGGGGCCGTGCGCCGCCTGCGCGCCAGTTTCTGCCCGCAGCGCACGCATGACGCCTGCTGCCCCGGTTCCAGGTCGGGTATGCGCTGGTACAGCCCGCAGCCGGGACATTCCGACAGGCCGCCGATAATCCGCACATGGCGGACGGGATTCAACCCGGCATCATCGCAGCGCAACTGCGGGGAGGAGGATGACATGCTCATGCCATCTCTAGCATATAGATCAAATTAAAATGGGGAATGCCGCATTTGAGATATTGCATCATGCCAGACCATCGTTTATCAGACGCCACAGGTTTGCCGACATAGCTCAGGGGTAGAGCAACTGATTCGTAATCAGTAGGCCCTCGGTTCAATTCCGAGTGTCGGCACCACCTACTTTCCTGGAATGACTGATCCACGCTACTGCCCGCTCTGGCAGGCGCCTTGTGCTGTCATGTCTGCGTGACGCTGAAACTCCCCCTTTCTTTCTCCGCCATGCACGCACCTGTGGATATGAGCCTTTCCACTCCGTAGGCATCCCGGTCGAACGGGCACACCATACCCTGCCTTGCGTTGATGAAGGATTAAGCGGGGCGCCCGGCCCGGTTCCGCCTACAGCCCGCACCATGCCAGAATCAGGCACATCCCCAGTCCCGCGACCCCGATCAGGGTTTCGATAACCGACCACGTCCATACGGTCTGCGTCACACTCAGGCCCAGCGTATCGCGCACCTGCCAGAAGCCGGAATCGTTCATCGGGCCGAACATGACCGCGCCCGCCCCCGTGGCCAGCACCAGCAGTTCAGGCGAGACACCATGGGCATGCACCATGATCGGCGCGACGATCCCGGCAGTGGTGCTCATGGCCACGGTGGCGGACCCCACAGCCACCCGCATGCCCGCAGCCAGCCCCCATGACAGCAGCAGCAGGGGAACATGCATGTCCACCGCCGCGCGCGCGATCGCATCCGAAATGCCGCTATCCATCAGTTCCGCGCCAAAACCGCCGCCCGCGCCGATCATCAGCAGCAGGCTGGCCAGCGGGCCAAGACATTCATTGGAACAGGCGAGTATCTTTTCCTTCGACAGCCCGCGCCGCAGCCCCAGCGTCCAGAAGGACAGGAGCGCCGCCACCGCCAGCCCCACATTGGCATCCCCCACGAAACGCAGCGCACTGCCCCAGCCATCCGCCATCGGCCCCATGAACCGCACGGCCGATCCCGCCAGCATCAGCACCATGGGGGCAAGGATGGTAAACAGCGTGATCCCGAAACCCGGCAGCGCGGCCGGGTCGCGCGGCACATCGCGCTCATGCTGTCCCGCAACCGCCGATCCCGCATCGGCAGGCAGGCGGGGCACGATGAAACGGGTGTAAAGCGGCCCCGCGATGATCGCCACCGGCACGCTGACCACCATGCCCAGCCAGATCAGGCGGCCCACATCGGCATGATAGGCCGCAACGGCAAACATGGTGCCGGGATGGGGTGGCATGTAGCCCTGCACTACCGATAGCGCCGCCGTAACCGGCAGGGCGACATGCAGGACGGGCATTTTTGTCTGCCGCGCGATGGAAAAGGCCAGCGGCACCAGAATGACGAAGCCGACGGTAAAGAAGACCGAAAGCCCGACCAGCAGCCCGATCAGCATCATGGCCCAGTCCAGCCGCCTTGCCCCGGCCAGTGACACCACGGTCATGGCAATACGGTCCGCGCCACCCGAAACTTCCAGCATCTTGCCCAGCATGGTGCCCAGCGCGATGACGGAAGCAATCTGGCCAAGCACTTCCCCTGCCCCGCTCTCGAACGATGTCACGACCTTTGCCGCGGGCATGCCCGCGGCAAAACCCAGCAGGACGGACGCGATGAACAGGGACAGGAAAGGGTTGAGCTTGACCCGCTCGATCAGGAAAACAACGACACATATGGCCACAACAGCCAGTAACAGGGCCATTCCGACCGACATCGCTGCTTTTCCCTTTTCCTGCGGCTACCCCTAATGCGCGGCGGGTGTCGCCTGCTGCCAGCCCCCCCCAAGGGCGCGGGCAAGCTGTATGGTCGCCGCCGTGCGGGCGTCCTGATTGGCCAGCACGCTGCCCTGCGCATCCAGCGCCTGCACGCGCGCCTGAAGCACATCGCCCAGCGTGCGCTGCCCACCGGCATACAGTCCGGCCATTTCCTGCGCAACCTGCCCCGCCTGCCGCATGGCGCGGGTCAGTTCCACATCGCGGCCATCCAGCGCCAGACGGTTTTCATACCCGTCCTCCACCTCCGCCAGGGCACGCAGGATGGTCTGGTCATACCCGGCCACGGCGGCATCCAGCCGGGCATCGGCGGCATGGATGCGCGCCTGTATGCGGTTGGCGGTGAAAATGGGCAGGTAGGACGTCAGCGCGATCAGGCCACCCGTGCCGGAAATGCCGGGGATACCATCAAAACGCAGCCGCCCGTCACCGCCAAAAAACTCAAGCCCGAAGCGGGGCAGCAGATCCGTTTTCGCACTTTTCAGCCGGTTCAGCGCGGCATCCACCTGATCGCGGCGCGCACGGATGTCCGGCCTGCGCTCCAGCACGGTATCAGGCATCTGGCCCGCAGGCGGGGCAGGCACGAAAAACGCGGGCGGGGGCGGCAGTTCGGGCAGCCCTTCCGGCGCCTGTCCCGACAGGACAGCCAGCCGCCTGCGCACAAGGTCAAGCTGTGCCACCAGCATGGGACGGCGCGCGCGCAGGTCCGACAGCCTGCGGTCAATGGCGGTCACATCCGCCGTCGTGGCCTGTCCCGCCGTAAAGCGGGCCTGACCGTAAGCCCGCAACTGCCCCAGCGTGGCGAGAGCCTGATCGGTCAGGGCGATCTGGCGTTGCAGGCCCTGAATCTGCAGGTAGTCATTCGCGGCATCGGCGGCGATGACCATCTGCACGCCGTGGAAATATTCCTCCTGCGCCAGCATCCCCGCCCGGGCGGCTTTTACATCGGCATGACGGCCGCCGAACAGGTCCGGTTCCCACGATGCGCCGATACCGGCCAGATGCCCGTCCGTACCCGGATCATTGGCGGGCAGGTTATCGGGATTGCGCCAGTACATGCCACCACCCAGCATGTCACCCGTCGCCCCCACGGTGGGATACAGCGCGGACCGGGCTACCGTGTGCAGCGCCCGGGCTTCACGCACGCGATCACGCGCCATGCGGATGTCCGGGCTGGCGGCAAGCGCCGTCTCGACCGCCTGCGTCAGGCCCGGATCACGCCATGCCTCCCACCAGCGCGTCAGGTCCGTCGCGGGCTGCGCCGTTGCCGGTGCCTGCGTGAACCGTGCCGGTACCGTTACACGCGATGCGGGCGCGTGCGTGTGAAACGGGGAACATCCCGCCACCAGTCCGACCGCCATCGCGATGCCCCCCATACGGGCCAGCCGCGCCAATCTGTTCCCCATCATTCCTGCCTTGCCAACATGGATCTGAAGCGCGCAAGCGCGAATACAAGAAAAACGATACCCGTAATACTGACGGTCAGCAGCGGCAGCATGATCGCGCCCAGCCCGGCCCCCCGGTACAGGATGGCCTGCGACAGGTTGACGAACTGCGTCGTGGGCAGGAAGCGCACCACCACCTGCATGGCGGCGGGCATGCTTTCCACCGGCGTCGCCGCCCCCGACAGCAGGTAAGCCACCGCATAGACCGGCACCACCAGCAGCCCGAACTGCGGCATGGTGGGGGCGACCGTCGCCAGCATGATGCCCAGCGCCGTGGCCGAAAACAGGTACAGGAGCGAACACACCGCAAACAGCAGGATCGAACCCGCAAGCGGCACCCCCAGCCACACATGCACCACCAGCCACAGTGACAGCATGGCGCCGACGAAAATGACCAGACCGTTGGTTACGATCTTGGCGACCGCGATCTCGCTGGCCGTGACCGGCATCACCAGCAGGTGTTCCAGCGTGCCGTGTTCACGCTCGCGGATCACGGCGGCCCCCACCAGTACGATGGACAGGATGGTGATGTTGGTCACGATCTGCATGACAGAGGTGAACCACTTCGATTCACTGTTGGGATTGAAGCGGATGCGGCTCTGCGCCGTGAAAGGCGCCTGATCGGCCACGGATGGCGCATGCAGCATGTCCGCCACCGCGTTGAGCAGGATCTCGTTCAGATACGCCGTGCCCAGCCCCGCCTGCGTCATGGCGGTCGCATCCACCCGGATCTGCACGGCGGGCGTGCGACCGGCCAGCACGTCGGCTTCGAACCGTGGGGGAATATCGACCACGAATATGTAGTCGCCTTCATCCATGCCCCGCAGCGCCCCGGCGCGGTCCACCATGACCGGCGGCTTGAAATAGGGCGGCAGGACCCTGTCGCGCATGCTGCGTGACAGGGTGGACTGGTCTTCATCAATAAAGGCGACCGTGGCGTTGGAGACTTCAACCTTCACGCCATTGGCCACCAGCAGCACGCCAGCGCTGAAGGCGAACACGATCAGCCCCAGCAGCACGCGGTCATGGACCAGACTGCGCAGTTCCTTGACGCATAACAGACCGACATTGACCAGCCAGCGCATCATCGGCTCAGGCTTCCTGCTTTTTCAGCAGCAGGCGGGCAGCCACCATATAGATAGCCGCGAACCCGCCCAGGGCCAGGTACATGGTCCCGAAACTGCCGGTCCCCAGCCCCTTGGTAAAACAGCCAAGGCTGATCAACTGGTACCACGCCGCCGGAAAACCCAGCCCCACCATCCGGCTTATGCCCGTAAGCGTCGAAGCCGGGTACAGCAGGCCGGAAAAATTGACCGAGGGGATCAGGCAGATGATGGACGTGCCGAAAATGGCCGCCACCTGTGAACTGACAAAGGTGGAAATCAGCAGTCCCAGCCCCGTGGCGGATAGCACGAACAGTACACCGCCCACCGTCAGCGCCAGCAGCGACCCCTTGAGCGGCACCCCCATCACCACAACCGCCACGATGACCAGCATGACATAGCTTATGGTCGCAAGCGCCGCATAAGGCGCCTGCTTGCCCATAAGATACTGCCCCACCGACGCGGGGGAGGCATACAGGTTGACGATGGACCCCACTTCCTTCTCGCGCACCACGCCAAGGGCGGTCAGCATGGTGGGAATCAGGATCAGGGCCAGCATGATCACGCCCGGCGTCATGGCATAGATGCTGCGGAATTCCTGATTGTAGGAAAAGCGCGGCTCCACCGTAATCGGCAGGCCCGCCGTGCCGGGCATTTCCCGCCCCAGCGTACCCGCGTAACCCATCAGCACACCGGTCGCATACGCACGCACATTGGCGGCGAGGAACGGCACCGCGCCGTCAATGATCACCCCGATTTCAGGCCTGCGCCCCGCTTCCAGGTCACGGGCGAAACCGGCGGGAATATCCAGCGCCATCTGCGCATGGCCGTTACGGATGGTGCGGTCCAGCGTATCGGCATCGGCGACGGGCGGCAGTTCATGGAAATAGGGGGAGCCACGGAAACTGTCGATCAGTTCATGACTGATCGTGGTGCGGTCATGGTCGCTGACGGTAAAGCCCACCCCTTCCACATCGAAGGAGATGCTTGACGCGGCAACCACCAGCAGGATCAGCGGCCCCACCAGCGCGAACATGAGGCGCAGACGGTCGCGCAGCAGTTCCACTGCCTCACGCCGTGCGAAGGCCCAGGCACGCGGCAGCCACGCGCCACCCCACTGCCCTGCCAGCGCGCTCCATTTCCGTACTGCCGCATGCCACCATCGCGCACGCGCGGATGGAGCCGGTCTGGCCGCCGCCGTGGCGGTTTCCTTCGCGTCCGTTACCGCCTCCGCATCCTGCAGATAGGCGATGAAGGCGGTTTCAAGATCCGGCGCACTGCGTTTTTTCACCAGTTCGGCAGGCGTGCCCACCGCAAGGACATGGCCACGATGCATGAGCGATATCCGGTCGCATCGCGCCGCTTCGTTCATGAAATGGGTGGATACGAAAATGGTCACGTGATCCTGCCGTGACAGGCGGATCAGGTGCCGCCAGAACATGTCACGCGCAGCGGGGTCCACGCCGGATGTCGGTTCATCCAGAATCAGGATTTCGGGATTGTTGATGCACGCGGCGGCAAGCTGCAGGCGCTGGCGGATACCCAGCGGCAGGGATGCGGGGCTGACATCGGCACAGCCACGCAATTCGAACGAATCAAGCGATTCCTCGACCCGGCTTACTGCCTGTGCCGGTGGAATGCGGTACAGCCGCGCCTGAAGCATGAGGTTCTGGCGCACGGTCAGTTCTTCATAAAGCGAGAACGCCTGCGACATGTACCCAATGCGCATGCGGGTTTTCATGTCGCCCGCCGTGATCTGTTCGCCGAACAGTTCCGCCGTGCCGCTGGTGACATCCAGCAGTCCGGTCAGCATCTTCATGGTGGTGGACTTGCCGCACCCGTTGGAGCCGAGGAAGCCGAAAATCTCGCCCCGGCTGATGGTAAAGCTGACATCGCTCACCGCCGTAAAACTGCCAAAGCGGCGGGTCAGGTGTTCGGCCTCGATCGCGGGGGGACCGCCGGGATCGACATAGGACGGAATGACAAAGCCGCTTGCCTGCTGGCGCTTGCCTTCGGGCAGGAGGGAGATATACGCCGCCTCCACCGATCCGGTGCCGGTGCTCGCCAGCACGTTGGGGGTGCGGTCACTGATCAGGACGCGGCCTTCATCCATCGCCACCAGCCATGAAAACCGCTCCGCTTCCTCCATATACGCCGTGGAGACGATGACCGTCATGGACGGGCGTTCCGCGCGCAACTGGTCAACCAGCGTCCAGAACTGCTGGCGTGAGAGGGGGTCAACGCCGGTTGTCGGTTCATCGAGGATCAGCAGGTCCGGGTCATGCACCAGCGCGCAGCACAGGCTGACCTTCTGTTTCATGCCACCCGACAGATGCCCCGCCGCGCGATCGGGGAACGGGGCAAGGCCGGTAGCGTCCAGCAGGCGCTGGATACGCGCATCGCGCGCCTGCGCGTCCATGCCGAACAGGCGGGCGAAAAAGTCGATGTTTTCCCACACTGACAGGGTCGGATACAGATTGCGCCCCAGCCCCTGCGGCATGAAAGCGACCCGTGGCAGGAAGGCTTCACGCGCGCGCCGCGCGGCCATGTCCGCCCCCAGCACCGCAAGCCTGCCGGACTGGAGACGCCGCACACCCGCAATCAGCCCCAGAAGGGTGGACTTGCCTACGCCA
This sequence comes from Komagataeibacter sp. SM21, assembly GCF_041402665.1. Lineage (NCBI taxonomy): Bacteria > Pseudomonadati > Pseudomonadota > Alphaproteobacteria > Acetobacterales > Acetobacteraceae > Komagataeibacter > Komagataeibacter sp. SM21. Next base: position 122,353 of record NZ_JBGLOV010000006.1, on the reverse strand, counting down.
TCCGGCCCCACAAGGCCGATGGTCGTGCCGCCGGGCAGGTCAAGCGTCACATCATCCAGCGCGCGGACCGGACCATAGCGGTGGGTCACGCCGGTAATGGCGATGCCTGTCGGGTCCTGCGCGCCTTCCACGCTCATTGCGCCGCGTCAGCCACATCAAGGCCCGCGGGCCAGTGCATTGCGGAATCGGTGCGGACGTAGCCATCACCCGTCATGCCCGCCTTGAGCATGGTGCCATACCGCTGCGCCACGGCGGGGGCGACGCGCAGCTTGATACGGTAGACGAGCTTGTCACGCTCGGTCGCGGTCTCGACATATTTGGGGGTGAACTGCGCCTCTGGCGAGACGAAGGAAATGGTGGCGGGGATCACCTGCCCATGCAGGGCGTCAAGGGCAATGCGCGCCTCATCGCCCACATGCAGCCGTCCCGCCTCCCGCGATGGGCAGAATATGGTCAGGTACATATCCGTGGGGTCCAGCAGCGAGGCCACCCGCCCCCCACCGGGCAGGACCGCGCCCTTTTCCACGATACGGTATTCGATCCGTCCGGCCACGGGTGCATGAATGGTCATGTCATCCACCGCCACCGCCGCTTCCGCCACCTGCGCGCGGGCGGCTTCCACCATGGCCTGCGCCGCATCCACCGCCCCACTGGCCGCATCGGCAGCGGCGGTTGCGGTGTCCAGACCCGTCTGACGCTGGGACAGTTCCATGTCCGACACCAGATGCTGGCGGAACATGATGCGCGCATGGTCCAGATCCATCTGCGCCAGATGGCGCGCCGCCTGCCGCGCATCACGTTCCGCGCCCGCACGGGCCACATCGGCCAGGGCCGCGTTCAGGTGGGCGCGGGCAGCGTCAAGGCGGGCGCGGGCGCTGGCGTCATCCTCACGCGCAAGAACCTGCCCGGCGGTGACGGTATCGCCTTCGTTAAAATCCAGTTCGGTGATGCGGCCGGGATATTTTACCGCCACATCAATGCGGGCCAGCTCCAGCCGCCCGTTGGCGCGCGCAAGCCCCGGTGGCAGTTCGCCGCGGTGCTGGACCACGTACCACCCGGCCCCGCCAGCCGCGACCAGTACGGCCAGTCCCGCACCGATCGCCCCATCACGCCACTTCATCCCAACAGCCTTTCCTTCGCATGCGATCCGGCACCCCTAACATGAAACGATACCGCATCGTATCTTTAATTTGCCCTATAAACCAGGACGCTGACCCACACGCCCCATTTCACGGCAAACCAGCCCTGCCCACCGAAAGGGATATGCGGCTAGGGCGTGCTGTCGTTGCAGGCCCCGTCATGCTGCATCACATCCTCGGCCCGGCGCAGGACAAGCGCAAGCACATCCATCATCGCCTGCGACCGCTCCGGCGTGACGCCTTCCAGCACGCGGGTTTCCATCGCAGCACAGATCTGATGCAGGACGGCGCATTTCTGCCGGCCCCGCCGGGTCAGGACCAGATTCTTGGCCCGCCGGTCATCCTGATCGGGATGGCGTTCGACCAGCCCCTCGTTTTCAAGCAGGTCCAGCACGCGCACCAGCGCCGAACTGTCGGTATTCATCGCATGCGCCAGCGTGCGCTGGCTTACCCCCGCGGGCAGCATCATGAGATAGGCGAGCGGGCGCATCATCGCCATGCTCATCCCCTCCGTCCGCAGGGCGCGGTCCAGCAGCAGCCGCCATGTATTGGCCAGCCGCATGGTCAGGAACGTCATACGCATGTCCTGAAAACCTGTACCCTCGATATCGGGCAGTGGTGAACGTTCGGCCATGCGCGTCTCCTGCTGATGATCGACCCTGCGGAAGTCCTTCCGCGCCCGATAGCATGCCCGCCGGGGCGGATCATGGTCCATTTATGTGATGGCTGCCCGGAGGGGATAATATGGATATTATCGTTATAATTGACATGGCACTAATTGTCATACAATAGATATTGACCGCCATACCGCTTTATCTTCCCGTGGCATGCTCTATCACCATGCCCACATGCCGCAGCCCGGAGCCTGCACCCAGATGCTGTCCACCCTCATGCGCAGTTTTTCGAACGACGTCCGATGGGCCGCCATGCGCACCACGGCGGCCTACAGTGCGCGTGCGCTCCTGTCTGTCGGTATTGCGCTGTTCCTGGCCTTCACCTTCCAGCTCCAGTCCCCCATGAGTTCGGTCACGACCGTCATGATCGTGGCCAATCCCACGGTGGGCGCGCTGGTATCCAAAAGCGTATGGCGTGTGATCGGCACCATTATCGGGGCCTCCATCAGCGTGGGGCTCATGGCGGTATTCGTGCAGTCACCCACGCTGTATTTCATGGGGCTGTCGGTCACGGTGGGACTGGCCTGCATGGCCGCGACCTTCCTGCGGCTGTTCCGCGCCTACGCCGCCGTGCTGACGGGCTATACCATCGTCATCATTTCCGCCCCGGCGTTTGACGACCCTGACGGCATCTTCCTCAGCGCCATGTCGCGCCTGTCGGCGGTGGTGGTGGGGATCGTGACCACGGCGGCAGTATTCATGGTGACATCGCCGCGCCGGTCGGACACGCTTTTTGTCCAGATCCATGACCTGTTCCGCGATACGGTCAGCTACATCCTGTCCTTCCATCAGGGTTACAGCACGGTCCCCGCGCAGAACCCCGATGCCCCGCCCGCAAGTACTTTCCGCACGCTGCCCGCCACCTTCCATGACAGCCGCGCCGCCATGCTGGCGCGCATCGGGCGGCTGTCGGACGCGGTGGAATACGCAGCGACCGACAATTACGACATAAGCGTGCGCCAGCGCGAAATCCGCGCGGGGCTTGCCCGCCTGTCCGGCATTGTGGCGTCCTACCATCCACACACCGTCACGGCGTCCAATACGGCGGAAGACCGCGCGGTGCATGGCGAAATCGTATCCATGCTGCAATATCTCATGGACCTTACCGCCGACAGCCCGCTGGAATCCATCTGGACCCTGGGATGCGCACGCATAAGCCAGACGCGCGCCATCATGATCGCGCAGGCCCGTGACAGCCATTCGCCCCAGTCGCTGCTGTTCCTTGACGATATTCAGGATCTGCTGGGCCAGATCGAAACCGCGCTGCAGGACCTTTCCCGCCGGGGCAGCGCCGGGCGACGCCTGCGGCTGCAACCCTATCTGGAATGGCCGACCGCACTGCGTAACGGCGCGCGGGGCGCAACGACGACCATGCTGACGGCGCTGATCTGGTACGTGCTGCACTGGACGGCGGGGCCGACCATGATGCTGTATGTCGTGGCGGCGGCCAGCCTGCTGTCCACCCTGCCATCGGCTTCCCGCGCGGCGGGACTTATGGCGTCGGGCACTGCGCTGGGAGTACCGGCGGGACTGTTATGCCATATCTACCTGCTGCCGCAGATTGATGGCTATCCGCTGCTCTGGCTTACGCTGTGCATCATGCTGCTGCCCGGCGTGTGGCTGCAGTTCCATCCCAAGGTGGGGATCGGGGCGTTCGGCTACTGCGTGTTCTCGACCATCATGCTGCAGATCAACAACCCGATCCACTATTACAACGACATAAGCCTGATGAACGGCTGGCTGGCGCTGCTTCTGGGCTGTGGCATGCTGGTGCTGTCGTTCCGTGTGATCCTGCCGCCCAACCACCGGCTGGACGCGGCCCGCCTTGTCAGTTCCCTGACGCGCAGCCTGCGCAGGCTGGCGCTGTCAGGGCGCAGGCAGGGAAAAGAGTGGCTGGTATGGGAAAATCTTCAGCTACAGAAGGTACTGCGTCTTGCGATGCGCCTGTCCTTCTTCGCAAGGCCCGCGGCCATGCACCAGTATATCGACGCGGCACTGGCCACCCTGTCGCTGGGGCGGCTGATCGAGCGTGTGCGCATGATCGCCACAAGCCCCGATGTCACCCCCGCCCAGCGTGGTGCGATTTACGACGCGCTCGACGCCTTTTCCGAACTGGCGCACAACCCGCTGCTGACCGCGAACGCGCTGCGGCGGGCCGCCGGGGTGCTCTGTCCGCCCGATGCGATAACGCAGCGTCCCGCAGCACAGGTCGAAGCCATGGCCTGTCTGGAACAGGCCGCCCGGATCATCCATGACATTCCGGGCTTTCTGGACCAGCGCGGCCCGCTGCAATGGGGAGAGGACTACCCTGCGGCCCATCGCCCTCCCCTTGCCGCCGTCAGGCCGGAAGCCGGCTGAGAACCGAGAACGACACCGCATCCATCACGGTTGTATCGACTTCATCGCCGACCTTCAGGGTCTTGAGGAATTCCTGCATCGGCTTCTGGCGCACCAGCACGACGCGGGTGATTTCATCGGGATCGACAAAGGTGACCTGGTTGCGGGCCGTATCCACGCCCGTCACCTTCACACGTTCCCGCTTGAAGGAAATCATCATGCCATGCGGATGCTGGCCGGTGCGGGTGCCCGCTGCATTTTCGGTCGATTCCGGCACCGGCGTACCGGGGGCGGCGATGGACGCGTCAATGGTGCGGACGATACGCAGGCCGATCTTGTCGCCCGCATGCAGCACCGGCAGCTTGGCACGCAGATCGGGGTCCACGCGCACGGTGTCCAGATTGCCCGCCTTGTCCCGCAGCAGGATCATCCCGGCGTCATGATCCACACTTTCGACCGTCGCGGTCGCAAGCTGGTTGCCCACGATAACCGGCGCCTGCGCCATGGCCGGCATGGCCACACCGGACAGACCGGCGGCCCCACCCACAACAGCCGTCGCCAGCGCCACGGCAACCCGACGGGATGCAAACAGCTTTTTATTCATACTTCAGGTTTCTTCCCTTATTATCAATGAATGCGAATCCCTGTGACCGGGGTTACACCCGGTCCAGCTTCCCCTATTCCGTAACGCAGGGCAACGCACAGATATCCAGCCGTTACCGTGCGGGGCACTCATGCGTCAGGCGTAATCCGGCACGCCGGGCATGACCGCAAAGCCCGGCAAGGCACGCAGGCCGCGCGCCCAGCGCCGCAATGCCGGGCATGTATCGCGCTCCACCCCCACATCGGCGGACAGCGCGAACACGACAAACAGCATCACATCGGCAATACTGGCCGCAGGGGCCGCGAACCAGTCATGTCCGTCCATCTCACGCACGGCCATGTGGTCTTCCATCCGGCGCAGCACGGCATCCAGCGCCCCGGTCGCGGGCGGGACCGGCATGGCGGTGGCCAGCGCCGCGCCACGGGCGGATGCCAGCGTATCGAGCGCACTGACACCAAAATCCAGCCAGTCCAGAATGGCCCATTCATGCGCGGGATCAAGCCATGCCCGCGCCACATCGGGCTGGCGGGCAATGTAATGCAGGATCGTGCCGGGCCGGGTCAGCCTGACGCCAGCGCATTCCAGCACGGGCGGGCATTCCCCCGCCAGCAGGCCATCCGCATGGTGCGGGGCGGGCAGGTCCATATCCACCGCCTGCATGCGGCATTCCACACCCATAAGCGACAGACCCAGACGCACGGCGTAGCTGCGCACATCCGGCGTCCAGTCATACAGCACCCTGTCCGCGCTCATGCCAGTTCTCCCATGATCGTCGCGGTCGGATTTCCGCTTTCCACCGCATCGCGCAGGCGCGACGCCCAGTGCGACAGCGCAACCGGGGTCGGGGCCGGTTCCCCGCTCCGCGCGCATACGACATGCAGCATGGCCTGCCCCGCGACGGGTTCATGCACCGCAAGGCCGACGGAGCCGCGCCAGGCCATGCCATCCACCGCCTCAAGGCCGATCGCCTGCCGCAACTGCGTGGCGCCACGGCGTACATGCACGCTGCGCACCGGCTGCACATCATCGGGCCAGTGCGTGGCATGGACGGGGAAGCCATCCGTCCCTTCCATGTTGACCCATGCCAGTCCGGCCTGTTCGCGCACGCCATAGGCCCGCACATGGATCGAAGCCGGAACCCGCACCTGCGGATGGGCCGGGATCAGCCTGCACCGCCCGGCGGCACCGAACTGCCAGCCATGGTACAGGCACCCCATCGCATCCCCGCGCACGAAGCCGAAACTGAGCCGCATGCCGCGATGGGGGCAGCGATCCTCCCACGCATGCAGGCTGGCGGCGGGGGTATCCTCACGCCACAGCACGACTTCATGCCCGTCGATCCGCACGCCCGCGACCTCGCCGGGGCGTATGTCGGACAGGACACTGACCGAATGCCATCTTTCCATGCAGTTTCCGCTCCCCCTATACATCCGGCCCGGCCAGTACATGCGCGTTCAGGCGCGACCGTCCCATCTTTTCACGCAACCATATGGCGTGCCATCACTGGTGCAGCTAACATTACACCGTCGTTACGGCAATGCGCCCCGCGCAATGGATCATCCACCCCCAACAGGAACCGGGCCATGACATCAATCCCTTCTGCCGCCGAAACCGTTCTGGGCGAATGGCATGTGATCAGCCCGCTGTCGCAACTGCGCACCATGCCGACCGATACCATGCTGCTGGACCGGCACATCACCTTCGGCCATGACAGCCGGGGCGAACCGTTTGCCTGTGACGTGGCGGAAAAGCGCATGCTGCCGGTGCAGGCGCGCTATGGCTGCCTGTGGACCTGCCTTGGCACGCCAAAGGGCGATATCGCGGCCATTATGGAAGCGGACGAGCCTGACCGCAGGGTGGTGGATTGCGGGGTGTTCACGGTGCGCACCTCCGCGCCGCGCATTGTCGAAAACTTCCTCGACATGGCGCATTTCCCGTTTGTGCATACCAACATCCTCGGCGCTGAACCGAATACGGAAGTTGCGCGCTACACCATTGAAATGCGCGAAAACGGCAACGAGGTCTGGGCCACGGACTGCCATTTCTACCAGCCGCAGGCAGCCCTTTCGGCCACGGGCGGAATCGAGACCGAATACCTGTACCGCGTGGCGGGACCGTTCATTACCCTGCTGTACAAGACCTGCCCCGCGCAGCCCGAACGCTTTGATGTCATCACCCTGTTCGTCCAGCCCATGACGCAGGAATGCAGCCGCGCGCATCCGGTCATGTTCCTGATCGATGATGTCTCCGCGCTCGATAGTCTGGTTGAATTCCAGCAGACCATATTCCTGCAGGACCGCATCATCCTGGAAAACCAGCGCCCACGTCGCCTGCCGCTTTCCGGCGGGGCGGAGGTGCCGACAATGGCCGATCGCATGTCGGTCGCCTACCGCCGCTGGCTGCGTGACCGCAATGTCGCCTACGGCACCATAAGCTGAACACCTGCACATAGCGCATTACGCCTGTTCACCCCGTGGGGCTGTCGGTGCGGGGTGCTTGGTGTAAATCTGCAGCATTGCCAGACAGCGCACGTCAGGAAGAACAGACATGACCGAACAGAACACGCAGGATGCCTTTGAACAGGGCAAGGCCGCAGCGACAAAGGGTGAGCCGCTGATCGAAAACCCGTTTGATGAAACCCTGCCCGCTTACGCCGAATGGAACAAAGGCTGGTGGAGCGTACGCGAAAACGACGGTGATTTCGACCCGTTTGCCGCGTAATGCGCCCAGGTCCCGCAGGGCCGCCCGGTCATTGAAACGTGACCGCTCCCCGGATTGTGGGGGCGCGCGGCGTGTGGAATTATTCAGGGCGACGGTTCGTTGATTACGAAAACGGCGACTGTCCTCAGGGTAAGGCGGCATCGGCAACGATGCCGCCTTATTTGTATCCGGTAACCGTCAGGACCGCGCCGATACGCTGCCGGGGGCATCGGGCTGCGCCTGCACCACCGGGCGCCTTGCCCGCGCGCTGAAGCGGAAGGCCAGCATTGCCCCCGCCGATGTCAGGAAAATGGGTATCCACATGTCATGCCCGACCTGTGTGAACTCGATACCCAGTGCAACGGCGGTCAGCGGCATGGACATGAACGTGCCCAGAAAGGCGATACCTCCCAGCAGGGCCACGGTGCCGACTTCCACCGGCGGCAGCCACAGGTTCCATACCGATGCCAGCACGCTCGCCAGCAGGGCACCCATGGTCAGGCTGGGTGTCAGCAGGCCACCCGCCGCACCAGCGCGCAGCGCGCCCATGATGACGATGATCTTCAGCACCAGCAGGCTGCCCGCAAGGCCAGGCCCGAGCTGCGCCGACAGCGCCAGTTGCATCGGCCCGCGCCCGTTACCGGGCAGTTGCGGGTAGAAGCAGGTCAGCACCCCAAGGGCGGGAAACACCAACAGACACCACCCTATGCGCGAAAGACCTTTCGCCGCCCGGTTCTGCGCCACACCCGCCAGCCGCTTGACCCCCTGCGCGCCAATCCCGATGACCGGCCCCGCGCACAGCGCCCACAGTACCACGGGGGCCGTAACCGCCATCGGACCGATTGCATACTGATGCACGTTGCCCAGCACCGCCCACGGCACGAACGCCCCGATGGCCGATGTCGCAACCGCGCACAGCACGGCGCGCTGCCCCACACTGGCCAGCAACACTTCCAGTATGAACAGCGCACCACCCAGCGGCACGTTATAGACAGCCGAAAGCCCCGCCCCCGCGCCACAGGCGATGATGATGCGCCGGTCTTCGGCCGTAAGGCCCATTACCCGCCCCGTGCCCGTGGCCAGCACGGCACCCAGTTCACGCGGCGCAACCTCCCGCCCCAGTGGCGAACCCAGCGCCACCGTCACGATCTGCAGCAGGACATGCACCACGGTAGACAAAGGCGGCATGACCCTGCCGCTGCCGGGCTGCTTTCCAACGGCTGCGGCGATGCTGACCAGTGGCCTGCCAAAACGCCCAAGCGCCCACCAGCCCACACCCGCCACCACGCCCGCCATGCACAGCGCGGCAAACCGCCGCCATGGCGGGGCTGCACTCACGCCCTGTACGAAGTTGTGCGGACCACCCACCTGCCCGTAGCCATAGGCCAGATGCTGGATCGTGTGCAGCATTACGGACAGCGCAATACCCCCCAGCCCGGACAGGACACCCGTACCGATGACCGCCACCATCATGGCGGGCCATGGCGAGGTTGAAGCCGGAGCAGACGGGGAAGAAGCGGAAGCTGTCATGATTGCATCAGGTATGCCGGATAAGGGCCGGGGCGCAAGATGGGTTTCAGAAGCGCAATGACAGGCTGGACATGTAATATGTCCCGCTGCTGCCACCCGCGCGCGTCAGCGCGGATGAGGTCATGAACCGCGCCAGTGTCTGCGCCCATGAAAGATGGGGATCGATCGTCCATGTCAGCGTCGCCTGCGGGGCAGAACCGATAAACCGCCCCGCATACTGGAACGCGTACTGCGACCCCGGTCGCGACACGGGCGCCTGTGTCGAATACCGCCAGTATACCGGGTAGCGCGCCTGCACGCTGAGCGATCGGTAGAAGGTCATCCGCAGTTCCGGCCCGATATCGATCATGTTCGATTCGGATACGGTCAGCGAGGAATCGACATAAGGCAGTTGCGGGTTGAAGGGCTGGACGTAGGTGCCGATCGTATTGCGCCGCGCGTCACCACCTGAAAACACATCCGCCTGCATGGCGATGAAACTGTGGAACCGGTCACGCGGGATGCGGTAGCCCACCGTTGCGTTGACAGACCACGCATCGATGGGACGCGCGGGGCTGTTTGGCCCGGTGGCCCGGAAACTGCCCCCCTGCCATATCCCCCCGGTGGAAAATTCGATCGGGCCTGCAATGCCATGCCAGCGGCCACCGAAATTGTTACGCGTGGCCGAACCCGACTGCACCGTAAAGGCGGGAGTGGACACGGCGGACAGCGCGCCATCCACCTTGGTGCCCAGATAGAACAGGTCGAGGAACGAATACCCCGTCTGCCCGGCAAAGGTGAAATCCGGTGGCGCCCATGTCGTCGCCACCCCGTACAGCCGCGTGCCGTAATCCTGCGTATCATGAAACATGCCGCGCGGCGTGATGTCGGTGCCGACGAAATCCCACGCATCCACGCGCACACGCGGCCAGACCGCGTATGTCCTGAACCCGTTCCACGCCAGCGGCACGCTGGAAGACATACGGTAGTACAGAACATAGGACGGCATATCCAGGAAAGCCTGCCGCCCGAACAGGAATCCCGCCTTTGCCCCGGCCACCTGTCCCTTTACTTCAACAAACGCCTGCTGTGCATCCAGATGCTTGCGGTACGTGCTGCCGTATCCGTAAGCCGCCCATCCCCCGGCATCGGCATTGACCAGTTCGCCATACAGCCGCACATGCGTGCCCACATGCACATCCGCCCCATACAGGTTACGCACCGCAAAACGCCCGGAATCCGTTACATGCGCGCTTCCCATAAGGGGACGGTTCTCGAACCAGTTGCGCACCCGCGTCTCGCCCGAAAAACTGACCCATACCTGACCATTCCCGGTGATCGGGACGTATTTCAGCACATCGAACGGATCATCATGCTTCGTTGCGTTGCGCAGGAAGCTCCAGTCCTCCGCCCAGCGTGCGACGCTGTACAGACCCACCGCGCCGAAGCCTGAATCCTCCGCGTTGTCACGGTTGAACACGCCCCAGTCATACCGGTGGCCGGATGGATGGCGGTACGCCGTGGCGGAGGGACGGATGGGCTGACCCACCGGACTGGGCGATGGCAGGTACTCGGCCGGGGGCGGCACGGGGGCGGCTGCATGAACCTGAATGGTTTCGGACGCGGGACGGGCCGTGATGCTGACCGATGCCAGCGCGGAAGAAACCGGCACACAGCAGGCCAGGGCGCCAAGGCATCCCCTTGTGGTGTGGGACGGGACGAACATCCTGCGGGGCAGGACGGAAGGTACGGACATACGCTGAAAAGAAGCCTTTCGTTACGGATGCTTTCCAATACCGGCATTTATCCCCGCCGCAACCCCGGATCACCCCAAAAGGTGTGCAGGACGGCAACACATGGATAAAGGAACGACCTGCCTGAAAGACTGTAGCAACTTCATATTGCTTCGAGATATAGTTGCATGTACGGAATTACAGACAATAAAAAATTTCAGGGGCAAGGCAGGAAGGGAACACAATGAAATTCGTAATTGCCATCATCAAGCCGTTCAAGCTCGATGAGGTACGCGAGGGGTTGCACTCCATCGGTGTGGACGCGCTGACGGCAACCGAAGTGAAGGGATATGGCCGCCAGAAGGGCCAGACCGAAATCTATCGCGGCGCTGAATACAACATCCAGTTCCTGCCCAAGATCAAGCTTGAGATCGCGGTGCCGGACAGCCAGTGCGACAAGGTGGTCGAAGTGATCCAGAGCGCTGCCTGCACCGGCAAGATTGGCGATGGAAAGATTTTTGTCCTGGATCTGGAACAGGCAATACGGATCAGAACACAGGAAACCGGAGAAAACGCACTGTGATCACGAAGATTGGCAAGAAAGCCGCACTGGCGGGAGCGGTTATCGGCGCCCTGACCACCAGCCTGCCCGCCCTTGCGGCGGATGCGCCCGCCCCTGCGATCGACACCGGCGACACGGCATGGATGCTGACCAGCACCGCACTTGTGCTGATGATGACCATTCCGGGTCTGGGCCTGTTCTATGCCGGCATGGTCCGCAAGAAGAACGTCCTTGCCACACTCATGCAGTCGTTCGCGATCTGCTGCATCATGACGGTGGTGTGGATGGTGCTGGGCTACAGCCTGGCCTTCACCTCCGGCAATGCCTTCATCGGCGGCCTGTCGCGCGTGATGCTGAACGGTCTGGGGGCCGGTATTTCCAAGGGGGCGGATGTACCGTTCACCATGGCGGCGGGCACATCGGCCGCAACGACCATGACCATCCCCGAAAGCGTGTTCATGACGTTCCAGATGACGTTCGCGATCATCACCCCTGCCCTGATCGCGGGTGCGTTTGCCGAACGGATGAAATTCAGTGCGCTGTGCCTGTTCACCGTGCTGTGGTCGCTGCTGGTTTACGTGCCCGTCGCCCACTGGGTCTGGGGGCCGGATGGCTGGGTCGCAAGCCGGATCGGGGCCATTGACTTCGCCGGTGGCACGGTCGTGCATATCAATGCCGGTATCGCCGGTCTGGTGGCGGCACTGGTGATCGGACGGCGCAAGGGCTATGGCGTCGATGACCTGTCTCCCTACAACCTGACCTATGCCATCATCGGTGCATCGCTGCTGTGGGTTGGCTGGTTCGGCTTCAATGCGGGTTCCGCCGCCGGGGCGAATGGCCGCGCGGGCATGGCCATGGCCACGACCCAGATCGCCAGCGCCGCCGCGGGCGTGTCCTGGATGTGCGCCGAATGGATGAAGACCGGCAAGCCGACGGTTCTGGGCATCATTTCGGGTGCCGTGGGCGGCCTTGTGGCCATTACCCCGGCATCGGGCTTCGTGCTGCCGGGCGGTGCGCTGGTCATCGGCCTTGCGGCGGGTGTGATCTGCTTCTGGGGTGCAACCGGCCTGAAGCACATGATGGGCTATGACGACAGCCTTGACGCGTTTGGCGTGCATGGCATTGGCGGGATTGTCGGCGCGCTGCTGACGGGCGTGTTCGCCTACGGACCGCTTTCCGCCACCGACGCCAGCCCGGAAGGCGTCAGCGGTTCGTTCGCGCAGTTCATCGCGCAGGCGGAATCCGTGGGTGTCACCATCGCATGGTGCGCGGTGCTGACATTCATCATCCTCAAGGTCGTGGACCTGACGGTTGGACTGCGGGTTTCCACGGATGAGGAAATGGAAGGTCTCGACATGGCCCTGCATGGCGAGCGGATCAACTCCTGATCCCTTCTTTCCCCTGACCCTAAATGGAAAGGGCGGCCCCGATGGGCCGCCCTTTTTTTATGTCCGTCATTATGCCGCAGGCCCTGCGCAATACGCCTGTGGCCGGTGGATCAGAACGCCTGTGAAATACCCGTCAGGATCGTCCGGCGCAGCCCGTACTGCGGTGCCCCCACGCCGATGCCCGTCCCGCTGCGCAGCATGTAGGGATGGTCGAACAGGTTCGTCACATCCAGCCGCAACTGCGTGGTGCGGAAGAAGGGGGAGTGGAACAGATCGCGGAAGGACTGCACGACCGACATGTTGAACGTCGCATATTGCGGCACCACACCCCCATTGGGAATATCGGTATCCTGCCGCAATCCGCTGCCATAGACCATGGTTGCCGACAGCCGGGTGGGATGGCCGGTGCGGTGGAAGAACGTGTACGCGCCCCCCGCCGATGCGGTCCAGCGCTGGTCATGATCCAGATGTACCCAGCGATGGCTGATATAGTTCAGGTCCTCGGGGTCGAAATTGAACTGCGCGCTGGTGATGTCCTTCCCGATCGCGCGCGACCATGCGAGATTACCGTATAGCGAGAGCGGCCCGCGATCATAGGACGTGGCGAACTCATATCCGTTCACCTGTCCACGCCGGTAATTGAACCCCGTCAGGATGATGGGCGCGCCGAACTGCCCTTCATCAATCAGGTTATGGGCCAGCTTGTAATAGGCGTCGAAGGAGACGCGTAACCCCGGCACGATCACCTGTTCGATCCCGGCATCGAAGTAGTGATCGCGTTCAGCCTTGACCGTGCCATTTCCCGTTGAGGGTGCCGCGGCGGAGGTATTGGCGAACTGCTGCAGGTCCGCACCGCCCACGACCTCAAACGGCGGGGGCGTGAAGTACCGCGAATATCCCGCATGCAGGGTCGCCCCCTTCCACGCGCGCCAGACCACGTTTATGCGCGGGCTGAGCTGGTGTTCATTGGTATATTCACCCACACCATCGAACCGCAGGCCGTAATTGACCGTCACGTTGCGCAGGGGCTGCCATTCATCCTGCACGTACAGGCCATATATGTCGCCCGTGCGGCCATTGCCGGTATGGATTTTGACGGGCTGGTCATTTGCATCGAATACCGTTGCATCCGCCTTGGTTATGTTCCGTTCCGCAAAGACCTGAAAGCCGAAGCGGATGGTATGGTCAGGCCGGACGCGCCATGTCACGTCGCTCTGGGTGCCGGTGGACATGACCGAGCGTTCGGCATGCTGGCTGATACCCATATAGGCCAGATCACCCATATTCGGGTCGGGGCTGTAGCCAAGGCTGCTGTAGCGCGAGAAAACCGATGTCTGCAGGCTGAACGCCCCGATATCCTTCTGTAGGGACAGGATACCGAAATCGGTGATTTCCTTCTGGCGTTCATTCAGGTTGCCGCTGGACGGGGCGCCGGGCAGCAACCGGGTATAATCATCACCAAACAGCGGCTGGCCGGCAATATTGGGCAACTGGTACTGCGCGTTCGATACACCGGCAATCAGGCTGATACGGGTATTTTCATCCACCGTGTACCGTAAATGGCCCAGAAAATGATACTGGTTGCTCAGGTCATGCGGCGCGTTGAACGCGGCTGTCGTGTTCTCGATCCCGACACGGTCATGCACGTAATCGGCGGTCAGGAAATAGTCCCATTTCCCGAACTGTCCCCCATATTGGGCGGAAGGGAAAAAGTAGTCCCGCGCACCGCCATAGATCGAGACATTGCCCCCCTTGTTGGTTGCGCCATTCTTGGTCGTGATGTCCACCACCCCGGCCTGAAGGAAGCCGTATTCCACCGGCAGCGCGCCAGTGGTCAGGGAAAGGTTGTCGGCAAAACGGGTCATGAGCGTCTGACCGAATACATTCATGCCTTCAGGCAACTGGACGCCATCAAGGCGGAACTGCACCTCGTTATGGTCGCCACGCACATGGATCTGCCCGTAACTGTCCTGCGCCACGCCGGGGGCCTGCAACAGCACGGAATTCAGCCCCGCATTGTCGCCGCCGGGAATGGTTTCAAGCGCCTTGCGGCTGAAGGCATGTACCGTCGCCCCTGTCGAAGGCTGCAACTGCACGCGGGCACGGTCCAGTTTCGCGGTCACGGTCATTGTATCCGGGGCGGAGGACAGGTGCGTGACACCGGTATCCGCCGCCTGCGTGCCGGTGGTGGCGGACGGGGTCGCGGCCGTCACGGTCTGGGCGATTGCGGCACCCGGCGGGGTCAGCGCCGTCATGGCCACGAGCATGGCGGGAGGCAGGGAACGGGAGGAAAACCATAAGCGCATCATGGTGAAACGGGCTCGCATCCGGAGGGAAGATTTCGGGATGCGCAGCTTTATTTGGTACAATATAACATAACAATATGAAAATGCAGGCCATGCGCCGCCAATCGGTACATGTTGTATTTTCGCAACATAAAATCAGGCAGCCGATCCGCGCGCCCGCTACCGGGCATGCAAACGCCTCATGTCGCCCCGGATGGGAACAGTGTCAGGAAGGATCAGGAGGGGAGAAAACCATTTCACGCTTGCGCCCGCAGGCGCGCCGGACCGCGCACCGCACGGGGCGATGCCGGCAGACGTACACACCGGAAAACGTCCACCTTTTCAGGCTGGAACTGTCATAAGAACCGGCGGATGGACTGGTATGCGCTCAGTCGCTCGGGGGCGTTTCCATAACGACGGGCGGCAGGCGCGGCCCCTCGCGCAGATAGGCGTTGAGGAAGGTGCGCACGGCCGAACGGGCGATGAAATCAATATGCGCCTGATCCGTATTGACCGGCAGTTGCAGGCGCGCCCGCGCGGCAATGCGGGTCTGGCACAGGGCATAAAACTGTTCGGCGGCGAAAACCGGGTCGGGAATGTTCAGGATACCGGCATCGTTATGCTGCATGAGCCATGCGGACAGGATGTTGATCGCCTTCTGCGGACCATGTTTCCAGAAGGTTTCGGCCAGTGTGGGGAACTTGCCCGCTTCGGAAATGATGATGCGGTTGAGCATGAGTGACAGCGGCGAAGTCAGCAGCCGGATCATGGCGACCGCCAGATGTTCCAGCGATTCCGTAAGGTTGGCCCCTTCGTCAATCCGGCTGAACAGTAGCGGCATCTTTTCACACGCGCATTCTTCCACAAAGGCGGAGAAGAGCGTGGCCTTGCTGTCGAAATAATTATACAGCGTCCCCTTCGATACCCCGGCATCGCGCGCGATGCCGGACATGCTGGCGCCTTCATATCCATTTTCGGCAAAAACACGGGCGGCACCAGCCAGTATCTGCTGGCGCTTGGCAGCGGAGGCACCGGAAAGCGGGCAGTCCTGCGCCTGCATCTGGCCTGAATGGTCTGGCGTAGCGCCCATTGAAATCATCCTGCTCCCAAGTCGGTGCGTACTTTCGATTGACCCCGTGAGGAAAGCCGATAGGCTAGGGGACTGACCGAACTGATCGGTCATTCATGCCATGGTAGCGAAACCATGCCGTGCAGGACAGATTTATATTAACTGTTACAGGGACAACAGGGGGCCGCGTTGGTGGGTAGGGGAATTTCATGGCGCACGGCAGTGGTCGGGTTGTCGGTCGTGACCGCCGGGTGCGCGGTCGGCCCGAATTTCCATAAACCCACACCGTGGACGCCCAAACAGTATGGCGGCCCGGACCGGATTCAGGCCGCAACCGACGCGAAAGGCCAGCCGCCCAAGGTCGAAAGCCAGATCACGTCCGATGAACCGGATGCCGCATGGTGGAATATTTTCCACGATGCGGAGCTGACAAAGCTTGAGCAGCGCGTGGCGACAGACAACCTTGACGTGCGCCGCTATGCGTACCGCATGGCCCAGAGCCGCGCGGAACTGCGCATTGCCGGTGCGGAACGCTACCCTGCCATGTCGGCTACCGGTTCGTATGCGCGCCAGCAGTATAGCACCAAGATGCTGCAGCGTATCGTGACCGATGTGGAAAGCGATCCGCAACTAAGCAATAACCCTGTATTTTCCCAGTATGCGCCCTCTCCCGGCCAGGCCAAGATTCCCCTGTTCAACCAGTGGCGCGACAGCATCGACGCCACATGGGAAGTTGACCTGTGGGGCCGCGTGCGCCGCCAGTACGAAGCTGCCGCCGCCGAAACGCAGGCCACGAACGAAGCCCGGCGCGGCATGCTGATTTCGCGCCAGTCCGAAGTGGCGCGCGATTACATGGAACTGCGTAACACGCAGGAACAGCTACGCATCGTGATGGAAAACCGCGATGTGGCGAAATCCATGCTGGACCTGAACCAGCAGCGTTACAGCAAGGGACTGGCCAGCAATCTGGAAGTGGAACAGGCCCGCGCGCAGTATGAAAATACGCTGGCGCAGATCCCCCAGCTTGGGCAGCAGCTTACCGTGCAGGTCAATGCGCTGAGCCTGCTTATGGGTGAGCCGCCGCGCGCCCTGTCCGATGAACTGCTGACCGCATCGGCCATTCCCCCCGTGCCGCCGCGCGTGCCGGTGGGCGTACCGTCCGAACTGGCCCGCCGCCGCCCCGATATCCGCCGCGCGGAAGCCAACCTGCATGCGGCCATCGCACAGGTGGGCGAGGCCGTGGCCGAGTTCTATCCCCGCGTCACCATCAATGCGGGTTTCGGGTTCGAGTCCCTGTCCTTCCGCGATCTGGGGTTCTGGAACGCCAAGGCGTGGAATGTCGGCCCCTCCATCACGCTGCCCCTGTTTCAGGGCGGCAGGCTGCGTGGACAGCTTGAACTGCGCAAGGCCGCGCAGAAGGAAGCCGCCATTTCGTACCAGCAGACCGTGCTGGGCGCATGGCACGACGTGGACAACGCCCTTACCGCCTATACGGACGAGCAGATCCGCAACGACAACCTGGCCCAGCGCGCCGATGCCAGCCGTCACGCCCTGCAACTTGCACAGGACCAGTATCGTAACGGTATGGTCACGTACCTGACCGTGCTGGATACACAGCGCCAGTATCTGTCCGCGCAATCCGACCTGACCACCAGCCGGGCCACCATATCGGGCAATCTTGTGCGCCTGTACAATGCGTTGGGCGGTGGATGGGAGACGACCTACCCCGAACCGGTCCGTCGCACGAAGCAGACTGCCACCACCCCAACCCCGGTTGCGACCGGATCGCAGGCGGCTTCGCCTGCTCCTTCCACTGCACGTCAACCCGCATGACACTGCGTTAAAGGCTTGGCGCGCACGCCCCTTGCTAGTATAAGCCGCCCCGTTCCCGACTGGCTGGCCAGTGGCCGCCATGTGGAACCACGGCGCAGGGATCTGTCATAATGATTACATTGCCCCCCGATTATCGCCCTTCGGAGGATGAGGAGTTCATGAACCCGCAGCAGGTGGAATATTTCCGCCTGAAGCTGTTGAGATGGCGGGCCGATCTGCTCAAGGAAGCGGATGAGACGCTGGCCAGCCTGTCTGAAGGCGGTATCCACGAAGCGGATATTACCGACCGCGCCAGCGTCGAGACCGACCGGGCGCTGGAACTGCGCACGCGTGATCGCGCACGCAAGCTGATTTCCAAGATCAACCAGGCCCTTCAGCGGGTTGAGGCGGGCACCTATGGCTACTGCGAGGAAACGGGCGAACCCATCGGCCTGAAACGGCTGGAAGCCCGCCCGATCGCCACCCTGTCGATCGAAGCGCAGGAACGCCATGAACGCATGGAACGCATTCATCGCGACGACTAGTACGCCCTTCCAACCGGCCAGCAGCCCCAATTAGTCAGAACACGGCAAATAAGGGGTTGCCAGCCGGGACAGGAAAAGTTAGGAAGCGCGCATACAGTGCTGCTGTAGCTCAGTGGTAGAGCACTCCCTTGGTAAGGGAGAGGTCGACAGTTCAATCCTGTCCAGCAGCACCATGATTTCCCTATATTTTTTTGCTCCGCATTTTCGTGTCGTCTGGACCATATGGACCAGAGAATACCGATAGTGCGTCGATAGCCTTTTTCCGCCAGTCCGGACCGGGTGTCCGTAAACTCGTTCGATCATGGCGACCATCGCAAAAACACCCCGGCCATCGCCATTCAATGGCGTAGCATGTGCGGCATCATATACTTCAGGCCTGCTTTGGCGACGGGCCTGTTGAACACGGTCCTGATCCTCGCAGATCCGCTTCCCGCGATATCGACAGGCATGCACCGCCCCCCGCATCCATCACATATTCCTGAAGAGACCTGACCGCCCCTGACCGGACTGGTATGTCAGAACATGTCGTGACCGCTACCGCGGGAAAAGCGGGCCGCTACAGGCACCGCAGGGATTTGCACGTCTGCCCCTCAGGCTACAGACGTGCCAACCGTCAGGCGGGAATGTAAACAGCACAGCACCACATATGGAACAGACAGGGTAAAGCAGCACGGGTCGTATGTACCCGCTGGAGTTTTGGATGCGTATTCTTGTTACGGGCACTGCCGGATTTATCGGCTACCATATCGCACGCCGCCTGCTGGCGGACGGGCATAGGGTAACGGGCATCGACGGCATGACCCCTTATTACGATATCACGCTCAAACGCCAGCGCCACGCCATGCTACGCGCCTTTGACACCTTTGCCTGTAACGAATTCATGCTGGAAGATGCGCAGGCCGTCGGCGACGCATTCGCACGGTGCAGGCCGGAACTGGTGATCCATCTGGCGGCGCAGGCGGGCGTGCGGTACAGCCTGGAAAACCCCGGCGCCTATATCAATGCCAACCTTGTCGGTACCTACAACGTGCTGGAACAGGTCCGCCAGCATGCGCCCGGCCACCTGATGATGGCTTCGACGTCTTCCGTCTACGGGGCGAACCGGGATCTGCCCTTTGTTGAATCCCAACGCTGCGACCACCCGCTCAGCCTTTACGCCGCCACCAAGAAAGCGGCGGAGGAACTGGCCCATTCCTATTCCTATCTGTGGAAAATTCCGGTCACGGCATTCCGTTTCTTTACCGTTTATGGCCCATGGGGCCGACCGGACATGGCCCTGTTCCGGTTTACCGACAGCATACTGCATGACAGGCCGATCGACGTTTATAACAACGGCGATATGGCGCGGGACTTCACCTATATTGACGATCTGGTCGAAGCGGTGCGCCTGCTCTGTACGAAACCACCCTGCAAGGCGGGTGAAAGCGACCCCGGCGCCAGTCCGGTAGCACCTTATCGTGTCATCAATATCGGTAACGGCCAGCCTGTCAGCCTGCTGGCATTCATCGCGGCGATCGAGAAGGCGCTGGGCAGGACCGCCATCCGCAACAACCTGCCCATGCAGCCCGGTGACATGCCGCGCACATGGGCGGACTGTTCCGCCCTGCAGGCCCTGACCGGCTTCGCCCCCGCCACGCCCGTGCAGGCGGGCGTGGAGGAATTCGTTGCGTGGTACAGGGACTATTACAGGGTTCCCGCCGCTACCGCGCCCACGGAACAGGATTGCGGGCACGCGCTGTAAGCCGATGGGAAAACCAGAGCAGACAAAAAATTCGCCTGACCTTACGCCGGGTTATCCAGCCCAAGCCCCGCGATATCGACCGGTGGCCCCGCCAGCATGCAGGCCACTCCCGTGGCGCCATCCACAACCATGCGGATGTCAACCGGTCCCTCCGCCCCGAACAGGTCCGATGTGACACTGTAAGCCGGGCGCAGCGGTTCATCATGCTGCGCGTCATGGTGGACGATCTCCGTCATGATCCGGCCCAGAGCCTGTTCCAGCCCTTCCATCACCCGTGAAGGGGAAAGACGGGGACGATCCTGCACCTCATCCCCCATGCAGTGCAGTTCCAGCAGGCGTGCCCATGATGCCGATGGGATGAACAGGGGCATGCGCGTTCCATCATTATGACGTTCGGCATGCATGATGCGCCTTGTATTGGCCAGTCCGATAACATCGATGCGGGGCAGGTCATCGCCAATGCGGGCCGCAACCGTGCGGGGGGTATCAGTCATGGGTATCCCGTTCAGTCAAAATATGTGGGCAGTTTCACGATATCGGCGGCCGACAGGGCGGTGGAGATGAAAAAGCCCTGTATCCGCTCCGGCTTCATGGCCATGACCAGATCAAACTGGGCACGGTTCTCGATCCCTTCCACCGTCACTTCCATATCCAGTCCCTGCCCCATCTCGATCAGGCTGGACAGGACCATGCATGCGCCCCGGTCATCCACGATATTTGCGACCATGGACTGGTCGATCTTGATCTGGGAAAAGGGCAGTTCGCGCAGGTGGTTGAGAACGGTTGCCCCCCTGCCGAAATTATCAAGCGCAATATTGAACCCGGCCTGAGCAAGTTCGCGCAGATGGCGGATGCCCTGATCCGCCCGGCGGCCATGCAGCATGGCTTCTGTCACTTCCAGCACGAAACTGTCCGAGGCCATGCCGGAATGGCGCAGCGCCGCTTCAAACTCACGCCCGTAATCATCGCGGATCAGGTCCATACGCGACAGGTTGATGGCAAGCTGGCGCGGGGGCAGGTCGTGACTCTTCCACATGGCGACATTGCGCCGGAAGGCTTCGATCATGTTTGGCCCCATGGCCTGCGCCAGACCCGCATCCGTAAACACATCGGAAAAGTCTTCCGCCGCCAGCAGCCCGCGTTCGGGGTGATGCCAGCGCAGCAGCGCCTCGACCTGATCCATCTGCCGGGTGCGGCAGTTCAGGATGGGCTGGTAATAGATCTCGAACTGGTCATGTTCCACCCCGCAGCGTGCCTCGCTCAGGATCGTGACGCGCGCCTGTGCGCGTTCGCGCAGGGTCCGCGTAAACATCTGCGACTGCTTGCCGCCCGCGCGCTTGGCGGCATACATGGCCATATCGGCGTTTTTCTGCACATCCTCCATCGTATCGTTACCGTCAAGCAGCACAGCACCCACACTGCCCGCGACGCATACGGTCACCGTCTCGATATCGATCGGGCGCTCCAGAACGGCCTGAAGCCGGTCGAGGTACCGGTCCAGCGGCATGTCTTCCAGCGTCCGGTTCAGGATCACGGCGAATTCGTCCCCGCCCAGACGGCTGACCGGATCATCGGGATGCGTCAGTTCGATCAGGCGCGAAGCCACGGCCCGCAGCACGATATCGCCGGCATGATGGCCATGCACGTCGTTGATCTGCTTGAAGCCGTCCAGATCGAACATGACCAGTGCGGGCTGGATCGCCCCGCCTTCCCGACAATGCGCGATTTCATCGGCCAGTGCCGTATTGAAGCCCCCACGGTTGAGCAGTCCGGTCAGCGTATCCGTTTCCGCCAGTTCGCACAGACGGTCGCGGGTGTTCATCAGTTCGGTAATTTCGTAGCGGCTGGCCACATAGCCCAGTATCTGACCGTGCGCATCCATCTTGGGGATGATGGTGGTCGCGACCCAGTAAAGCGAGCCATCCCTGGCGCGGTTGCAGATATTGCCACGCCACAGTTCACCCGCGCCGATCGTGCGGTACATGTCGCGAAAGAAGTTGGCGTCGTGATAACCGGAATTGACAATACTATGGGTGGAACCGATCAGTTCCTCACGCGAATACTGGCTTATTTCACAAAAACGGTCATTCGCATATGTAATGACGCCCTGTCTGTCGGTAATGGCGACAATCAGGATATTGTCAACCAGATCAGCCCAGAAATCCACATCCTGACGTGTCAGTGCCCGCAGCCGATCATCGTGTTGCAATGCCATCTTCCTGTCTGAAAACCAAAGTAGAAAATGGGGCGTTATCCATTAAATTCAACTGACAATGGGTAGCGCCCCCTGACCCGGATGCGCCACCCCGGCAGGCGCACCATCTATTGCCCGGGAAGAATGAACGATCCACGCTCCTGCCCCGCACGGAACCATTCTTCCAGTGCCGCAGGTGGAAGGGGCTTGGCGAACAGGTAGCCCTGCATCACATCGCAACGCAGTTTTTCCAGCAGTTTATGCTGTTGCACCGTCTCCACCCCTTCGGTCACGACCGTCAGGCCAAGCCTGCTGCCAATGCCGATTACCGCCATGGTCACGGCCTGCGCATTTGTATCGTGTTCAAAATCATTTATGAAGCTGCGATCGATCTTGATTTCGCTCAGCGGCAGGCGCGTCAGGCGTGACAGGGAAGAATAGCCGGTACCGAAATCATCCATAGACAGCCCGACATCCAGCCTGCGGATGGCGTGCAGCACCTCTTCCGTATCACCGCTGCTGTCCATCATCACGCTCTCGGTAATTTCAACCGTCAGGCGGTTGGGCGTGAGGTTATGGTACTGAAGCAGGTTGGCGATATATTCGGGCAGGCCACGATTGCGGAAATGCACGGCTGAAAGATTGACCGAAACGGTGGGCACATGCACGCCGTCCTGATCCCATTTCATCATCTGCGTGCAGGCTTCCTTCAGCGACCAGCGGCCGATGGCCTCGATCTGGCCGGTTTCTTCCGCCACGGCGATGAAACGGGAAGGATAGATGTTTCCCAGCTTGGGATGATGCCACCGCGACAGGGCTTCCACCCCGTACAGGCCGCCGGTCATGGTTTCCACCTGCGGCTGGTAATGCAGGTTGAGCATGCCGCGCGCCAGGGAATCCCGCAGCGCCGAACCCAGCATCAGCCGGTCCTGCGCGACCTGGTTCTTCTCGCGTCCCGCAAAGCGGTAGACGCCGCGCCCGTCTTCCTTGGCCTGATGGGCGGCCACGTCGGCCAGGCTGAGCAGGGTTTCACTGTCCGGCCCGTTTTCGGGAAAGGTGCTGATGCCCACACAGCAGGAAATGCTGAGCGTATTTTCCCCCACCTGAAGGGGTCTGGCGATGGCGTTGATCAGCCCTTCGGCAAATTTTTCCGCCTTTTCATGCGAACAGTCGGGGATAACGATGATGAACTCATCCCCGCCCGAACGGCTGACGATGCATTCATCCTTCACCTGCGATCGGATGCGCCGCCCGATCTCGATCAGGAAACGGTCGGCGTTCACATGGCCAAGCGCGTCATTGATATCGCGGAAACGGTCAATATCGACCATGAACAGCGAAAACCGGCTGTTGCCGCCGCGCAGGATCAGACGTTCGATGACATTATGCAGCGACGAACGGTTCAGCAGGCCCGTCAGGCGGTCAAAATTGGAAAGCTGGGCAATATGCAGCCGTGTCTCGTTCTGTTCGATCGCCAGCGCGCAGAACGGCATGCAGGCGGCCACCACCCGGTCCGCCCATTCATGCGATTTTTCGCCCCCGCGCAGATAGATGGCGAAAATACCCATCACCTTTCCCGTGCGCGAGACAACGGGGGATGAACAGCACCGCACCAGCCCCAGCGAACGGGCCACCGACTGGTAGCTGTCCCATACCACCGCGTTGCTGGTGGCCGGGCTGCTGCCCAGTTCCTCCACCTGCGCATCGGTCAGCACCATGCTGTCCAGCCCGGCACGGAACCGGGCCGGCATGCCGGGGGCGGCAAGAACCTTGAGCGCATGCGCGCTGTCGATCAGGATAAGGGCGGCCATGCCATCGGGCACGAACCTGTCGGCCCGGCGGCACAGCAGTTCGCCCACTTCGCGTACCGTCTGGTCGGATGCCAGGGCCTGAAGCACATCGTTCTGCAGGACGAGTATCCTGCGCTGCCGGCTCTGTTCCGTCACGTCCTTCATGACGGCGATGTAATAGATCTTGCTGCTGCCGGTCAGTTGCACGCGGGAAATCGACAGTTCACCGCATACATATTCGCCAGTGGAACGCTGGAACTCGACTTCGCGGGATGTTCCGACAATCCGGCCTATTCCGGTTTCCCGGTTGCGGTCGATATAGCCGTTATGCTTCGCACGTTCCGGTAATGGTACAAGGCAGTTTACGTTCTGGCCCATGACCTGTTCACGCGGAAGACCCCATATCTCCTCGGCGGCGGGATTGAAGAAGATGATATTGTTATGCTCATCAATCACGACCATGGGGTCGATGGCCTGCTCCATGGCGGAAAGCAGGACATCGGCGCTAATCTCGGGCTGATCCACCATAAACTCCAGATCGTCGGGGCGCATGATGCACCATTTAAAGCCACGCTTCGTAATTGTGGCAGGCAGGCAGCCCATACCACATGCGCATCCGCTGCGTCAGTCCCGTCATGGTCGGGCAACAAAGCGTAAGACGCATGATGGATCTGGCGGTACGGTGCCGCTGCATCTGCATCCGAAGGGTGGTGGCCATATCACGTCCATCCCCGCCAGCACAGGACCATAAGCCATCCATCAGTCACGACGGCGTTCCAGATCCTGTGGCAGCATGCCCGCCAGCGGGCGGCAGGCATAGGCACTTTCGCCTTCCGGCTGGGGCATGTTCTGGCGCAGCTCGGCAGCACCTGCTGAAACCGCACGCCACGCCGCCTGCGCCAGCGCCTTGCGGCTGGGGAAATCCGCCGGGTCCAGCGGCGGGTGCAGCAGCACGGTCGCACGCATCGAACGCCATTTGACCAGTTGCCATACATGGGGGCCAAGGTCCATGTCCCCGTACCATGCGAAGACCGGGCGGCGCGCGCGGTTGACCGGCACGCCCTCAAGCTGGTCGTACACGACCGAAACCGGCTGGATCAGCGGGATCATGCCCGGCTTCGCGGCGATGGTGGCGGCCTCGCTCAACGGTTCGTCCGGCACCTTCCCCGCGGGCAGGCGCGGCGGCTTGGCGATGGCGAAAAAGGCAGACAGGAACGGCAGCACCCGTGACCCGTCCGACGATGTACCCTCGGGGAACAGGATCAGGTTGTCCCCTTCCACCATCAGGCGGTGCAGCATCTCGTCCCGCTCGCGGCCCGTGGTGCTGCGCTGGCGGCTGACGAATATGGTCCGCCCGATGCGGGACACCAGCCCCATGATCGGCCAGCCCTCGATATCGCCCTTGGCCACGAAATTGGATGGCAGCACGGTGCCCAGCACCGGCACGTCAAGCCATGTGGAATGGTTGGAGACGTAAATGACCGGCCGTTCGCCTTCGCGCCGGGCACGCCTGCCCCCCACGCCGCCCGCCCTGCGGCCAACCACGCGTATGCGCAGCGACAGAAGCAGGCACAGCCCGCCCCACACCATGCGCGTCCAGCGTATCTTGGCCGTGCCGGGAACCAGCAGCAGGACCGCCTCGAACCCGACTGAAAGCGGCACCCACACCGTAATGGCGGCCAGCCGTCCCACGCCACGGGCGGTACGGGCATATTCACGCAGGCGGCCCGACGGGGTGACGGACATGGTCGCGATGGCCCGCGCGGCATCCGAACCCGCTTCAGGGGCGATCACCTGCCGGGAGGCACGTCGCGCGGGCAGGGACTGGACAGGTGGTGTGGAACGACGCCGGGTAAAGCGGCGGATGAAATCGGCGATCATGCGCCTATCCATAGCCCGCCATCATGGCACGCGACAATATAGGGCGGCAGGACAGTCTGGCTGCCGTGTCATGCATGCAACGCGCGCGGTGTGCGCCCGCCCGTCATCGTGCCGTCATATTGCCCGGCGACAAGGAATACGGACCGGCGCGGATGGCCTGTGTCCCGTCCGCCGCTGGACCGGACGTGATGACCGGTCCATGCTAGGTACTTATCCCTGAGGAGTTTTTCCCCATGTCCGCATGCAGCCGTCGCGGCGTCCTGTTCGCCGCCACGACCGCCTTCACCCTTCTTGCGTCCCTCCCGCACGGCCCCGCGCGGGCGGCGGATGATGTACTGAACGTGCTGACATGGTGCGATCATGAAGACCCTGAACTGCTTGGCCCCTTCGAGCAGGCCAACAGGGTACGCATCCACTTCAAGGACATCGACAGCGGCGATGCCACCCGCACCATCCTGCGCCAGTCCAGGCCGGGAGACTGGGACGTGGTGATCATGGATGAAACGGATGCCCCCCGTCTGGCCATGGCCGGGATGCTGCAGCCGCTGGACCCCGCCGATTTTCCCGCAGCCGAAGTGCCAGCCCCCATCGCCGATCCGGCAATCGGGTCCTATGACGGCAGGCTGTATTCCGTGGCGGAGAAATATGGCTTCAATGCCGTAGCCTTCAACCGCACGCGGGTAGACCCGGCGGATATGGAGGACATCAACGCCATCTGGCAGCCACGCCATCACGGGCGGATCGCGATATATGACAGCTACCTGCCGGTCCTGTCCTATATCGCGCTGGCCATGGGCCTTGATCCCGCACACCTGCACGATACCGACCTGCCCGCCCTGCGGGACAGGCTTGTCACCCTGCGCGCCAGCGCCACACTGGTGGGGGACATGGCCACGGTGCAGCAGGCGCTGGCGGATGGTCAGGTGGATATTGTCGTGGGCGGTGGCGCATGGACCACGGCGGGCGTGGGTGAAGGCGGCGCGGTGGCGACGGCCGATGCGCAGCCCCCCGCCACAGCCCGGCGCCCGGAGCTGACCTTTACCGTGCCCCGGCAGGGGGGCATACGCTGGCAGCACGGGATTTCGATTGTCGCCACATCGCAGCGCAAGGCGCTGGCGCTGGCATTCGCGCAGTATCTGCGCACGCCTGCCGCGCAGGCGCGGCTTGCCACATCATCATGTTACTGGGGCATGCCCGCCAGTCCGCTTGCCCCGCTGGATGATGCGGCCCGCGCCGCGCTGCACTGGGACCAGCAGCCGGGCTATATCGCCGCAAGCCATCCCTACCCCATCGTTGACGAGGCCATGGATGGCAGGCTGCATGCGTTATGGGACGGCGTGATGAAGGACAGTACTCCCGTCACGCCCACCACGGTCACGCCCGCCACAGACAATGCGGATGACGGCACAGCCGGTCCCTGATTTCAGCCGTGACGCACGGCCTGGGGCGTAAGCAGCCGTTCGGCCAGAACACCGAACATCAGCCCCAGACTACCCCACAGAACAAGCTGCATGCCCAGTGCTGCCTCCCGGAAGCGCCACAGTACGAGGGCGGGGAAATTGTCCGGCACCTCGTTCACATCGGGCAGCACCCATTGCAGCAGCGCGATCAGCACCACGAACACCGCCGCCCCGCACAGCGAGGCACTCCATTCACCCAGCCGCGCCACCAGCGCGCGGCCGGCAAGAACCGCCAGAACGAGCGCGCATAGCGAAAAGACCACCATCTCGAAATAGGTGGCCGTGCGCAGGCCGATCGTCTCCGGCGTGCCGACGCCAGGCGGGTTGGCCGGGTATTTGAGATCGGGCACGACAACCACCGCCAGAAATCCCGCCCCGGCCAGAAGCAGGGCGAGCATGCGCGGCGAAAAACGGCCAATCCGGCCATAAGCGGTTGCAAAGACCAGCGAAAACAGACCGCCATAGGCAGCACCATACATGACGGCGGCGGTCAGCATGCCGATGGATGCCTGCACCGCGCGGCTGACCAGTTCCGGCTCTGGCGCATCGCCTGCCGCCGCGTCCTGCGCCGCTTCATAAGCGATGGAAAGGGCGACCTGCGGTTCACCGAACACGCGGGCGAACACGAAGGCAAGGCAGGCGGCAAGAATACCAGCCAGCATGCCACGCAGCAGAAGGCGGCCCGCCATCAGCCAGCCCCCCGACCGGAAAGGGAGGAATGGAAATTCATTGTCAGATCTCCTGTCGGGAAAGCGCGTCCCGCAACGGAATTATTCTTTATCCACCGGGAGAGGTCTGACTTCCGCATGACGACATGCGATGTACAGTGGCGCGACCGTGCCGGAATCCCACCGGCTTCCCTCCCGCGGATCACGAGGGGCGCAGTCAATACCGCGCCCGCATCCAAGTCAATATCGCGCGGCCTACGGCGCAGCCGTGGCCGGGGACTGCGGCAGCGTCACCCTGCTGGCCTGACCCTGCGCCGCACGCCACTGCCGCAGCGCATCAAGCGTATGGGCGACATGGCCATCGGGCGAAAGCGCACTATAGGCGTAAATCACCTTGCCATCGGGCGCGATCACATAGGATGTGCGGTTGGCCCGGTTCAGCAGCGGCAGCCGGCTGTCATACTGCCGCGCGATCTGCCCCTTCGGGTCGGTTGCGACCATCAGGCGGCCATGGCCTTCGCTGACGGAAAAACGGTCGAGGGTTGGCAGGTCATCGGTCGAAACGCCGATCACCGTGGCGCCCAGCGCCGTGTACTGGTCCATGGCGGCAGCAAAATCGTGGGCTTCCATGGTGCAGCCACGGGTAAAGGCCGCAGGATAGAAATACACCACCACCGGCCCCTTGCGCAGCGCATCGGCCAGATGGAAGCTGAATTCACTGCCATTGCGCGTGGCCTGGGTATCAAACATCGGGGCCTGGCTGCCCACCGGCAACGCCGCGCGCGCGGGTGAGAAACACACGAACCCGGCAAACGCCAGCACCCCCGCCAGCGGCAGGCACAGCCCCGGCATGCACCAGCGCGAACGCCTGTAAAAATACCTCATGTTTCCTCACACCCTGAAAGCAGGGTTCCAGCCATCATGTGGCGGGCGGCAGGATCTGGCAGCCACCGCCACCCAGTCGCTGACAGACCTGTTCGGCAGCAGCGTGCGACAGGCCGGTCAGCCTTGCACGATAGACATGACCGCGTTGCGATGCAACGCTGGCGACCTGCGTGCGCACCCCGCTGTAGGAAACCCTGGCCTTTGCCTGCCCCGCCGCATGTTCGGCCTGCCCGGCGGAACCGAAGGCGCCCACCTGCACCGCCCAGTCATGTCCACCCGCCATGCTGATGACCCCGGGATGCACCGCAGCCGATGTCATGGGGGTCACGCCGCTCTGTTCACGCGCGCTCCATGCCGCACGGACAGCGGCAGCTTCGGGCGACGGGGTCTCGGCTACCGTATCCTGCGGTGCGGCGGCCATCAGGGTGCGGGCGCGGTTTCGTCCGCCACGGCTGTTCTGCGCCGCCTGCGCGCGGGCCAGTGCGCGCGCTTCCACCAGCAGGTCCGCCTGCGAGCGGTTGAGCGGCGTGCTGCCCGCGATCTTCGGTCCGATGGAGGCTACGTAATCGCGGGTTTCCTTGGGCAGGGTGTGGTAGCGGTCCAGAAAATCATCCAGCCGTCCCGGCCCGCTGTTATAGGCGGCAAGAAAGCCGGGGGAGCCGTAAATGTCGTACATCTCGCGGATGTAGGCGGTGCCTGCCACGATGTTGTCATGGGGTTCATAGGCATCGGGGCCGAGGCTGTAGCGCGCGCGCATCTCGTCATAAGTGGGCGGCATGAGCTGCATGAGCCCCATCGCACCGGGCAGCGAGGTCACGAACTGCCCGTTACGGTAAAGCTGGCCACCGGATTCGCGCTGCATGACCTGCCTGATCCAGACGGCGGGCACGTCGAAGCGCTGCGACGCCTCGGTAATATACGGTCCCCATGGATCGTCCGGCGGGCCGGGCGGGGTATAGCTGGTATGGGCGCGGGCGCGATAGGTATCGGCTTCGTCCATCATCTGCGCTTCGGTCATGGGGCGTGGCCCCTGCGCGCAGGCGGCCAGAAAACCCGCGAATGCCAGCGCCAGCCACCGCACGGCCCCGCGCGTAGTGGTGGACCGGGCGACCGGGGCCGCCTGCCCACATTCGTCAGATGCCGGTTCCACTACTGCCTGCGCTGTTGCCATGTCCTGCCGTTATCCCGCTCATGCCCATGTTCCCATGGTGGACATGCCAGCATGGCCCCATCCGACGGGAGGGCCGCACCATAACAGCGCGGCTCCAGCTTGCGCAATCCTGATGCGCAGGCTGCGTACATGCCATTTCCCGCCCGGAATTAAAGGGAGTTATTCCTCGGTGCAGGTCGCGGGGTCGGGACCGGTGCGATGGCTGGGGCTGTCCAGTGCCGCAAGGTCACGCATGTCCTCATCCGTCAGCTTGAAGCTGAATGTCTGCAGGTTGGCGCGCATGCGTTCGGGATGCGCACTTTTGGGAATGGGCACCGAGCCGGTCTGTACTATCCAGCGCAGCATGACCTGTGCGGGGGTCTTGCCATGACGTTCCGCTACGCGGTTGAGGACCGGATTCTCCATCACCGCGCCACGGCCCAGCGGACTCCACGCTTCGGTCAGGATGCCGTGCTTGCGGTGCATGGCGCGCAGGCCCGACTGCGCGAAATCGACGTGCATCTCGATCTGGTTGACGGCGGGCACCACGCCGGTTTCGTCAATCAGGCGCTGGATGTGTTCAGGCAGGAAGTTGGACACCCCGATGGAGCGTACATGGCCATCCTTCTGCAACTGGATCATTGCCTTCCAGCTTTCCACATACAGGTCCTTGGCCGGAAGCGGCCAGTGGATGAGGTAGAGGTCGACATAACTCATCTTCAGCCGTTCAAGGCTGCGTTCGAACGCGCGCAGGGTGCTGTCGAAGCCATGGTCGGCCCCGCGCAGCTTGGTGGTGACGAAAATATCCTCACGCCCGACATCGAAACTGAGCAGCCCCGTACCCACCCCGCTTTCATTGCCGTAACGCGCTGCGGTATCAAACAGCCTGTACCCCGCCGCCAGCGCTTCACGCACCGCCGCTTCGGCCTGCGGGTTATCCAGTGGATAGGTGCCGAAACCGATCGCGGGAATCCTGTATCCGTCATTGAGGGTAAGCAGGGGAATCGTGGTCATGGTCATTCCTTCGCCAGACGCTCCCGGCAGCAACTGACCCCGCGCGGGCGGCGGGGCGGCGATCTGGCCGGGGCAGGACGTGTCGCCTATGGTCAGGGTAACGATGCCCGGCCCCGTTTGGTTTATGCCCAGTTTTCATTACTGGGCTGCATATGGTTCATTGTCCCCGCTCAGAAAGGACAGACATGACCGATACCCCCACCCCGCCTGCCGCCGATCTTCACCACACGATCCTGACGATCGATACGCATATCGACATCCCGTGGCCCGACCGGAACGATTTCGCCACTGGCGCGCCGTCGCGCCGGGTGGACCTGCCGCGCATGCGCGCCGGTGGGCTGGGGGCGGCGTGCCTTGTAGCCTATGTGGGACAGGGCGCGTGCGATGCGGCGGGTCATGCCGCGGCGTCGGACCGGGCGCTGGCCATGCTGCGCGTAATCGCGGACACCGGCCAGATACCGGGCGTGCAGGTATGCGATACGGTCGAGGGCGTACGCGCCGCCCATGCGGCGGGTGACATCGTCATCATTCCCGCCGTCGAAAACGGCTACACGATCGGCGAGGACCTGTCCCTGATCGCCGCGTTCCGCAAACTGGGCGCGCGGTACATGACGCTGACCCATAACGGGCATAACCGTCTGGCCGATTCGGCCCGGCCGATGCAGCACCTGCAGGACCCCGAAAGCATCCATGGCGGCCTGTCGGCGCTGGGCCGCGACGCGGTGGCGGAAATGAACCGCCTTGGCATGCTGGTCGATGTTTCCCACACCGCGCGCAGCACGATGATGCAGGCCGTCGAACTGTCACGCGCGCCGGTATTCGCCAGCCATTCCTGCGTGCGTGCCCTGTGCGATCATCCGCGCAACCTTGATGATACGCAGCTTGACGCGCTGAAGGCGTGTGGCGGAGTGATCCACATTACCGCCATGGACGCTTTCCTGCGCCCGCGCGACGTGCGCGACACGCGGGCCGTGACCGTGGCGGATTTCGTGGACCATATCGATTACGCCGTGCAGCGAATCGGTATCGAACATGTCGGCATCTCGTCCGATTTCGATGGCGGCGGCGGAATACGCGGCTGGGCCAATGCTGCTGAATCCGGCAACCTGACCGCCGAACTGCTGCGGCGCGGCTATGATCGCGACCAGATCGCGGCGCTGTGGGGAGAGAATTTCCTGCGCATCATGAAGCAGGCGGAAGAGGTGGCGGACACGATCGCGTGACCGTCATATCCCGCCCGCTCTGGATCACGCGCGCCCAACGGGCTATATCCTGTGCCGTACTGACCGAATATGGAACAAGAAATGACCACCAGCACTGACTACAAGGTCAAGGATCTCTCGCTTGCCGAGTGGGGACGCAAGGAAATCTCGATCGCGGAAGGCGAAATGCCCGGCCTCATGGCGCTCCGTGAGGAATATGGCGCGTCCCAGCCGCTGAAGGGCGCGCGGATCGCGGGCTGCCTGCACATGACGATCCAGACCGCCGTCCTGATCGAGACCCTGACGGCGCTGGGGGCCACGGTCCGCTGGTCGTCATGCAACATCTTCTCGACGCAGGATCAGGCCGCGGCCGCCATCGCAGCCACGGGCGTGCCCGTCTTCGCATGGAAGGGCCTGACGGAAGACGAATTCAACTGGTGCATCGAGCAGACCGTCCGCGGTCCCGATGGCTGGACGCCGAACATGATCCTGGATGATGGCGGCGACCTGACCGTCCTCATGCACGACAAGTATCCCGAGCTGCTCAAGGACGTGCGTGGCCTGTCGGAAGAGACGACAACGGGCGTCCATCGCCTGTGGGAGATGGAAAAGAAGGGCACGCTCAAGGTTCCCGCCATCAACGTCAATGACAGCGTGACCAAGTCCAAGTTCGACAACCTGTATGGCTGCCGCGAAAGCCTGGTGGACGCCATCCGCCGTGGCACGGACGTGATGATGGCCGGCAAGGTTGCCGTCGTTGCCGGTTATGGCGATGTGGGCAAGGGTTCCGCCGCGTCCCTGCGCAACGCGGGCTGCCGCGTGCTGGTGACCGAAGTGGACCCCATCTGCGCGCTGCAGGCCGCAATGGAAGGCTACGAGGTCGTGACGATGGAAGAAGCCGCCCCGCGTGGCGACATCTTCGTAACCGCCACGGGCAATGTGGACATCATCACGCTCGACCACATGCGCGAGATGAAGCACCGCGCCATCGTGTGCAACATCGGTCACTTCGATTCCGAAATCCAGATCGGCGCCCTGCGCAACTTCACATGGGACAACATCAAGCCGCAGGTGGATGAGGTCGTCTTCCCCGATAGCAAGCGCCTGATCGTGCTGTCCGAAGGCCGTCTGGTGAACCTGGGCAACGCGACGGGCCACCCGTCCTTCGTGATGTCCGCGTCCTTCACCAACCAGACGCTGGCGCAGATCGAACTGTGGACGGCACCGGCGGGCAAATACGAAAACAGGGTCTACACCCTGCCCAAGGTACTGGACGAAAAGGTTGCCGCACTCCATCTGGCGAAGGTGGGTGCCCACCTGTCCCGGATGACCAAGGAACAGGCAGCCTACATTGACGTGCCCGTAAACGGCCCGTTCAAGAACGACCTGTACCGTTACTAAGCACCGCCAGAGTCCCTGATATACGCTTGACCGGTCCGGCACCCGCCGGGCCGGACCCTGCGATGGAGAGAGAATATGAGCATCTTCGGTTCAATCATGTCCAAGATCTTCGAATATACGGGACTCAGCCACGCTGATGCCGCGACACCGGCGGCAGCCCCCGCTGCTGCCCCGGCCGCCGCTGCGGCTCCGGCTGCTTCCGCCGCTCCGGCCCAGCCGGTGGACGTGGATGCGGTTCTGGCCGCCATGGCCGCCAGGAACCCCGAAAAGCTGAACTGGCAGACATCCATCGTCGATCTGATGAAGCTGCTCGGGCTGGACAGTTCCCTTGCCGCGCGCAAGGAACTGGCGTCGGAACTGCACTACACCGGCGACATCAGTGATTCCGCGTCCATGAACATCTGGCTGCATGCCCAGGTGATGCAGAAACTGGCGCAGAATGGCGGCAAGGTCTCCCCCGATCTGATGAAATGACGCCAGGCGGGACGGGCGCGCGTGGCAGCCAGCCATCGCGCGCCCGTTTTGCATACCGGCCCCACCAAGCGACACGACAGCCGCCACGATACGCGGCATGACGGAAGGATACGCGATGGAGACCGTGCCCGATTTTCCCATGACGGACAGCGCAACCCTGTCGTCGGGCATGTCATCAGCCTCTTCCGTGTCCAACGGTCTGGTCTGGGCCATTGCCTGCCGCGCAGGCCAGAAGCCTGAACGCCTGACCGATGAACAGATCGCCCGCGCGCTTGAAGGCGGCGACCCCGCCACACCGGGGGCATGGGTCTGGCTGCATTACGATATCGTCCATACATCCACCCGTGCCCATATACAGGCCATACCCTGCCTGCCCGAAGAAGTGCGTCTGGCGCTTGGCAGCACGGACCGGGGCACGAATGTGGAAGCCGAGGGCGACATCGTATATGGCGCGCTGCCCGGCTTTGACGATGCCATGTCGGAAGATGACAAGAACCTTTCCGCATGGCGTTTCGCGGTCCTGCCGACCCTGCTCATCACCACCCGCCGACAGCCGGTGCCGGCGCTGGGGGTGGTCTATCGCACGCTCCAGCGCATCGAATCCTTTGATTCCCCTGCGGAAGTGGTCGATTATACGCTGCTTGAATTCGCCGATACCGTCCGCCGCAACATCGCCATGCTCGATGACCAGCTGGACCGCGCGGAAGACCTGCTGCTGACACTGGACCAGCACACGGATTTCGGTCGCATAAGCGGACTGATCGGTCGGGTCCGTCGCCGTTCGACCGAACTGCGGCGCGTGATTTCGCCCGTGGACCGCATTTTCCATAACGAGGATCTGGAACTGCCCGAATGGGCGGAAGATGACATACGCGACCGGTCGCAACGCCAGATCCACGCGGCGCTTGATGACCTTCTGGCGCTACAGGACCGCGCGCGCTCGCTACAGGACGAACTGGCATCGGGACAGGCGGAAGAAACCAACCGCCGCCTTTATACCGTGTCGATCGTGACCACCCTCATGCTGCCCGCCACATTCGTCACCGGCTTTTTCGGCATGAATACAGGGGGCATGTTCCTGGCATCCGGCGCGATGGGCACGGTGGAGGCCGGTGGGATCTGCTTCCTGTTCATGATGATTACGTGGCTGCTGCTCAAGGTCATGAAACTGCTCTAGGCAGGCAATAGACGGGCTGCCTGAAAGACCGGCCTGCATGCCAGATCAGGCCGCAGCGCCCTTCATGTCGACGATAGCAGGCCCCTGCCCGACATGATGTCATGAAAAGGGCATAAGCGCCGTATGGGCCTGTAGTGGCAGGCCATGATTACGGGATGGCCGCGATGCCAAATGCTGCGTCCGGCAGGCGGAAGAACCCTTAATGGATTGAATTGAGGCCCAAACGCAAAAAACGGCCCCGAAAGGCCGTCTTTTAATCCGCTGATCTTCTGTAGAAGATCTGGAGCGGGCGATGGGATTCGAACCCACGACCCCAACCTTGGCAAGGTTGTGCTCTACCCCTGAGCTACGCCCGCGCTCCGCGTCGGTGAGGCGGTTTCTAAGCCAATGCCGCAGGGTGCGCAAGGGGGTAAAATGCTTTTTTCGAAGTTTTTTTCATCGGGGCAGAAGGCGGTTGCGGGTACGGCCCGGAATGCCAATCTATTACGCAGCGATATGAATCAGTCCCCATGGGTATCCGGGCCACAGCACCCACCCCATGGTGGCCGCACACCGACAGGATACAGAACCAGATGGACTACATTATCGGCCAGACACCCCGGCCTGCCAGTTCCGGTCCCGCAGCCGCCAGCCCCGCTGGCGCGCCGGACCCGGTCATGGACGGCACGCAGAACACCTTCATGCGCGATGTGGTGGAAGCCAGTCGTAACCTGCCGGTGCTGGTCGATTTCTGGGCGACATGGTGCAAGCCGTGCAAACAGCTTACGCCTGTTCTGGAAAAGGTGGTGCGCGCCGCAGGCGGACGCGTGCGGCTGGTGAAGGTGGATGTGGACGCCAATCAGGCGCTGGTGCAGCAGCTTGGGCAGATCGGGCTGCCGGTGCAGTCCGTGCCGCTGGTCGCGGCTTTCTGGCAGGGACAGATACTGGACCTGTTTCAGGGCGCCAAACCGGAAAGCGAAGTGCGCCGCTTCATCGAAAACGTGCTGAAGGCAGGCGGCGGCGCCCTGCCTGCCGCCGACCTGATCGATGCGGCCCGTGCCGCGATGGAAGAAGGCCGGGCGGAAGCCGCTGCCGGGCTGTTTTCGCAGGTTCTGGAAATCGAGCCCGAGAACCCTGCCGCATGGGGCGGCCTTGCCCGCGCGCTGATTGAAATGGGCGATGAGGAAGGGGCAGAGACGGCGCTTCAGGATGCGCCCGCGTCCATCGCCAGCCATGCCGAGATCACGGGTGCCAGGGCTGCGCTGGAACTCAAGCGCGAAGGCCGCAAGGCCGCCGAGGAAGCAGAGGAGATCCGCGCCCGTCTGGCAGCCAACCCCAGGGATTACGCAGCCCGCTTTGAACTGGCCGCCGCCCTGAACGCGGCGGGCAAGCGCGCGCAGGCCGCCGATGAACTGCTGACCATCATGAAGGCGGACCGGACGTGGAATGACGACGCGGCCCGCCTGCAACTGATCCGCCTGTTCGAGGCATGGGGCCAGACGGACCCCGACACCATCGCCGCGCGGCGGCGCATGTCCTCGCTGCTGTTTTCGTGACGCGGCATGACAACAGGGGAAGTGTCATCATCCATGATGACATTCCCCGTCACATTCCGCAGCTTGGCGACATCACGCTGGCGGATTTCCCGGCGGAACTGGGGCTGTTCCCGCTTGATGAAGCGCTACTGCTGCCGCAGGGCCGCCTGCCGCTGAACGTGTTCGAACCCCGCTATGTCGCGCTGGTTGAAGACGCGCTGGCCAGCAACCGCCTGATCGGCATGATCCAGCCCCGCCCGCTGGAAGGGATGGGGGATACCGGTCCCGGTGACGATACCGTCACCGATCCCGGCATGGATGATGGCTACAGCGATACCCCGCCCCTGTATGGAATCGGGTGCGTGGGGCGGATCACCGCCATGACCGAACGGGTGGATGGCACCTACGCCATTACGCTGACCGGCATCGCGCGTTTCCGCCTGCTGCGCGAGACGGCGCTGCGCCGGGGCTACCGGGTGGGACGGATCGACGTATCCTCCTTCGTATCGGACCTGACGGATAGCGGGGATGACATTCCCTTTGACCGGGAAGGGCTGCTGAACGCGCTGCATGATTTCTGTGAGGCACAGGGCGTGAGCACGCATTGGGAAGCCCTGCGCCAGATGGATGATGCCGCCCTGCTGGTCACGCTGCCCATGATCTGCCCCTTCGGCACGGCGCCCCGGCAGATGATGCTGGAAGCGCCCACCCCGGCCGCGCGCGCGCAGATCCTGCGCAATCTGCTGGACGGGGCTGGACACGAACCCGATGAGGGTGCATCCCCCTCGTAACTGATGTCGCATGTAATACTGCAACCTGCACGGGATATGCCGCCATGACTGAAAAGCCACCCGCACCGCCACTTGATCCCCGGCTGCTGTCCGTCCTTGTCTGCCCCGTGACCAAGGGGCCGCTGGTCTATGACCGCGAGGCTGGCGAACTGATCAGCAAGCGCGCCGGACTGGCCTTTCCGGTCCGCGATGGCATTCCCATCATGCTGCCCGACGAAGCCCGCCGACTGGACGCCTGAACCACAGCCCTGCCGCCCGTGTCTCCAGTCAGGGACACGGAACCGGCAGTCAGTTTCATGGTTTTACGCCGCCGGGGGCACCGGCATACCGTCGATCAGACGCACGCCATCCAGCCATGCCGCCGCCAGCAGGCGCGCGGACATGCCCGGTGGAAGGGCAGTCAGGGGCTGCAGGTCGGCCTCGGCGCGCAGTTCGACATATTCCACGCGTTCAAATCCTGCCGCCGTCAGGTCCTGCGCGACTTTCGCCAGTGCGGGGACGACCTCCGCGCCGCCCGCGATTGCCCGTGCGCAGGCTTCAAGCGCACGCGGCAGGGCCACCGCCGCCTGCCGCATGGACGCGCCCAGTCGGCGATTGCGCGATGACAGGGCCAGCCCGTCCGCTTCGCGCAGGGTGGGGCAGGATATGATCTCGACGGGCAGGTCAAGGTCGGTCACCATGCGGCGGATGACCTGCACCTGCTGGAAATCCTTCTCCCCAAACAAGGCGCGATCGGCCAGCGTCTGCATCAGCAGCTTGCACACAACCGTCGCCACGCCATCGAAATGGCCGGGACGCATGCCGCCGCACAATCCCTCCGACACGCCGGATACGGTTATGCGCGTGGCGAAGCCGGGCGGGTACATCTGCGCTGCCGTCGGGGCGTACAGCACGTCCACGCCCGCATCGGACAGAAGGCGCGAATCCGCCTCAAGCGTGCGGGGATAGGTTGCGAGATCATCGGCATTGTCGAACTGGATCGGATTGACAAACACCGTCACGATCACGCGGTCCGCCTGCTGCCGCGCGGCATGGACAAGGGACAGGTGACCCGCGTGCAGCGCACCCATTGTCGGGACCACCGCCACACGTTCCCCTGCCTGTTTCCATGCCCTGACCCGCGCGCGCAATGTGGCCACGGTGCTGAGGGTTTCCATCGGCTGCATTCACCCGGTTCCTTATCCACATCCCGCAACATGCGGGTGCATGGCGGGCGTGTGCTGCTTAACACCATTGTCCCCCCCCATGTGAAGGGCGTGGTGAAGGGATGGCTTTTCTGCTATGTCCACCCTTGCGTCATGCAGGAGGTTTTTTTGGCCCGTTTTCTTCCCGTTCTTGCTCTCTGCGGCATTGTGCTGTCACTGGCGGCATGCGCCAGCAATACGCCGGGATCGGTCAGGGACCGTTCGACATGGGCACGCTGGGGCTATGCCGAAGGGGTGAAGAACGCCGCCTCCCACTAACGCGGCCCTCTTCTTTGCCTGCCGCACGTTACATGACTGCCCTGCCTTACCTTCAGCTACGGGATGCCGGTTCTGCCGGCTGCTTGACTGTATGACCGATACTTCCGAACCCGCATGGTTCCCCATCGCGCTGCGGCTGGACGATGTCCGGGTGCTGGTGGTGGGCGGCGGCATGATCGCGGCGAACAAGGTCCGGCTTCTGCTGGCCCACCGGGCGAAGGTGGATGTCATCGCCACCCGTCTGGACGATGAAATGCGGCGGTGGGAGGAAGACGGCACGATCACCCATATCGCCACCACCGCCGATGAAGGCGCCCTGCGCGCTGCCCTGCCGGGCTGCCGGCTGGTCTATGCCGCAACCGACGACCGCGAAACCAACCGCGCCGTGGCCGCCATCGCGCGTGAGATGAACATTCCCGTCTGCGCGGTGGACGACCCGCAGCCTTCCACCTTCATCACCCCGGCCCAGATCCATCGCGGCCTTGTCCGCATCGCCATATCGACCGGCGGCGCGGCCCCGGTACTGGCCCGCCGCCTGCGCGAGCAGGTCGAAAGCTCCATACCCGAAGGCACGGGCGAACTGGCCATCTTCATGCAGCAGCAGCGCGAGTATGTGGGGCAGGCCTGCCCCGACATTTCACGCCGCAGGCGGGTATGGGAAACCTTCCTCGACGGTGCGGGCGCGCAGGCCGCCCGGCAGAACGAGACAGCCCGCGCGCGCGCCATACTGGATGACATCATCGCCGGCACCACCACGCGCGGTGAGGTCTGGCTGGTTGGCGCGGGGCCGGGGGACCCGGACCTTCTGACGCTGCGCGCGCTGCACATGATGCAGAACGCCGATTCCGTGCTGTATGACCAGTTACTCTCCCCCGCCCTGCTGGACCGGGTACGGCGGGATGCGGAACTGGTGTTCGTGGGCAAGCGCCGCAACCGGCACACCATGCCGCAGGAAGAAATAAACGCCGAGCTGGTACGCCGCGCGCAGGCGGGCCAGCGCGTGCTGCGGCTGAAGGGTGGCGACCCGTTCGTGTTCGGGCGGGGGGGCGAGGAAATCGAGGCCCTGCTGGAATCCGCCATCCCGTTTCAGGTCGTGCCCGGCATTACCGCCGCCAATGGCTGCGCGGCCTATGCCGGTATCCCGCTGACCCACCGCGACTGCGCGCAGGCGTGCATGTTCGTGACCGGCCATGCCCGTGCCGACGGGACGCTGCACCTGCCATGGGACAGCATGGCCCGACCGGGACAGACCGTGGTGATCTACATGGGTGTATCCGCCCTGCCCGCGCTGTGCGCCAGACTTGAGGAACATGGATTGCCCGCCGACTGGCCCGCCGCCATTGTCGAACGCGGCACAAGGGCTGACCAGCGTGTGCTGACCGGCACCCTCGCCAGCCTGCCCCGGCAGGCCGCAAGCGCAGGCGTGGGCAGTCCGGCGCTGATAATCGTGGGGGAAGTCGTCCGGCACCGGGTCATTTCTCCCGCCTGACCGCATGGCGCCACGGTGCTGCCGTACACGATTTGTTATGAATTTACGGCAACTTTCATTGTATTGAGCGCAATGAGCCACTGAACGGTCAGGGAGGCCATGCCAGACTTACCGGCAGGAAACGCACGCAGCTCACATGCTGTCGCCCGCGCGTTCTTACCATGGATAGATCGCCTTCCCCCCGGCTGGATGGGTTTCAGCCTGCGCACATGGTGTTCGCTTGTCCTCGGGCTGGCGACCGCTTTCTGGGTCCAGATCGACAACCCGCTTCTGGTCGGCGTTACGGTCATGATCCTGGCCCAGCCATTGCGGGGACAGGCCCTGTCCAAGGCGTTTTACCGGCTGCTGGGTACCGTGGTGGGCATGGGTGTGTCCATCGTGCTTGTGGCGGTGTGGAATGAACAGCGTGGGCCATTCCTTGGCGGGGTCGCGCTGTGGCTTGCCGCCTGCGCGTTTGTCGGCTCGCTGGAACGCGACTTCCGTTCCTATGGCGCGCTGCTGTCGGGCTATACCGTCGCCCTTGTGGCGGTAAACTGCATCGACACGCCCCAGAATGTTTTCAACGTTGCCGTCTCCCGGGCTTCAGCCATTTCCATCGGGGTATTCGCGGTGGCGGTGGTCAATATCCTCTCCGGCTCGCCCGAAGCATGGCGTGGCCTTGCGGACGGGCTTGAAAAGCTGACCCAGCCCATCAGTGCCACGGCACGCGCCGCCCTGCTGCATCTGTATGACCGGGGGGCACAGGCGGACGTGAAGCTGGGGTCACGCATTCTCGCCCTGACCACGCGCCTGTCCTATGCCCGCACGGAACTGGAACGGGGTGGCGCACGCGCCAACGGGGCGCGTCTGGCCATGGTGTCGATGCTCAACGTACTGGACTGCGCGCGCGGACTGGGGCGGCAGGCCGGTCGCGCCAACATCGACCCCGTGATTGACGACGCCATTGCCCGGACCGCCCGGCAACGGGAACTGCGCGGCGATCAGGTGGCTTTCACCGTCCATATCCTCAATACCATCCGGGCGGATCTGCCCGGTCATGTGCCCAATGCGGACGAAGCCTTCGCCATCGAACGCGCGGCGCGCATGCTGGCCGCACGCATCAATTCCCATGTGGGCCAAGCCATGCTGGCGGGCAGAAAGAAGGTGGATGCCCATTGCGGAACCATCCCGATCGCCACCCAGCCCAATTACGGACTGGCGCTGATCGGCGCGCTGCGGGTGCTGATCGGCTTTTCGTTCGCGGCGGGTGTATGCGTGATAACCGGCCTGCCGGGGGCGACCGTCGCGCTGGCCCAGACCGCGCTGACGCTGACACTGGCGGCGACCAATGTGGATACGGCCCGTTTTGGCATGGGGGCTGTAATCGGCATCCCGTGCAGCGTGCTGGCCGCGGCCGTGCTGAACTTCATTGTCCTGCTGCACGGGGCGGACATGCCGTTCCTGGCGCTGAGCCTGCTGCCGCAGACATTTATTGCGTGCCTGCTGCTGATGCAGCCCGCAACGGCTGCGATCGGGTTCAATTACGGTGTCTTCTTCTTCGCCATACTGGGGCTGGACAATCACCAGAGCTACAACCCCACCGAATTCCTCAACCGCAACATCTTCTACCTGCTGGCGGCACTGCTGGCCTTCATCATTCTTGTCCTGCTGTTTCCCCCTTCCCCGCGCAGGCAGCGGTTCTGGATGGCCGCGACCATCGTGCGTGCGCTGGAGCGCCAGATGAAGGGCCATGGCGAAGCACAGGGTCCCGCCCATCTGACCCGCAGTTTTGACCGGCTGGCGCAGATGCAGTTCTGGACCGAGCTGCTGCCCGCCACCGGCAGCAGCCGCAACCAGATCGAAAGCTTTACCGCCCTTGCGGAACTCGACATGGCCCTTGCACGCGCCCGCGCCTATGCAAGGCAGGCACGCGACATTGCAGCACTGCGTCCCGCCGCCGAAATGGCGGAACGCGAACTGGTGGTACACGCCCCGATGGCCATGAACGAGCAGATACACAGGGCGCTGGATGCCGTTCCCGCCCCTGCGGTGGACCAGCCGTTACCGACACAGGTTGCGGCCATAAACCTGCTGGCCGGGCTGAACGCCGCGCTGCGTGCATGGCAGGTCGCCCTGCCCCGCCTGCGCCATTACGGCATCGTCAACATGAAGAAGGGGCTGTGATGCGACAGGTTGTCGATGTGGAAGGCGTGCTGGTTTCGGCCTTCGTCATGAATCTGGGGCTGGCGCTGTGCACGCTGCTGGTGCTGCGTGGCCTGCTGTCATGGCTCAACCTGTGGCGGTTCATATGGAACCCGCCACTGGCGCAATTCGGGCTGCTGATCTGCCTTGTCGGCCTGTATACACTGATCCTGTGAAAGAATACTGACGTGTTCGCTTATGCAAACCGCCTTGTGCGTCTGGCCATTACCCTTGTCATCCTGCTTGTAGCAGTCATCGTGGCCGTGGTGCTGTGGGATTACTACACGGCCTCCCCCTGGACCCGTAACGG
This sequence comes from Komagataeibacter sp. SM21, assembly GCF_041402665.1. Lineage (NCBI taxonomy): Bacteria > Pseudomonadati > Pseudomonadota > Alphaproteobacteria > Acetobacterales > Acetobacteraceae > Komagataeibacter > Komagataeibacter sp. SM21. The sequence continues at coordinate 79,211 of NZ_JBGLOV010000006.1, read as the reverse complement.
GCAGGTACGTGCGCAGGTTGCCAATATCGCACCGCGCGTTTCGGGACAGATCAATGAAGTGCGCGTGCATGACAACCAGTTCGTCCATACGGGCGACATCCTGTATGTCATCGACCCGTTCGATTTCCGGGTGAAAGTGGATATCGCCACGGCTGCGGTGAACGAACGCAGGGCGGATCTGGAATTCAAGACATCGCAATATGAACGCCGGCAGAGCATTTCCGGCGTGGCCGTATCGGGTGAGGAAAAACAGCAGTTCGAGGCCGTAGCCCAGCAGGCGGAAGCGCAGTATGCCGCTGCACTGGCGGACCTGCGGCAGGCCCGCATCAACCTTGAACGCACCGAAGTACGCAGCTCGATCAATGGTTACGTCACCAACCTGACCATGCGCGCGGGCGATTACGCCAATGCAGGACAGGTGAACGTGCAGGTGATCGATGCCGATTCCTACTGGGTGGACGGGTATTTCGAGGAAACGAAAATCCACGCCATCAAAACCGGCGACCCGGTCCGGCTTGATCTCATGGGGTTTCATGAACCCCTGTTCGGTCATGTGGAAAGCATTACGCGTGGCATCGCCAGCAACAATGCCGCCACGTCCACGCAGGGACTGCCAGCGGTAGACCCGATCTATACCTGGGTGCGGCTGGCGCAGCGTATTCCCGTGCGCGTGCATATCGACCGAGTGCCGCCCGATCTGGTGCTGGCTGCGGGCATGACCACGACCGTTACCGTGGTGTCGGCAGCGGGTAACCGCCGCCACATGTCCATCCGCGATGCGCTGCGCCATGTGGGCGATGACATCCAGCATCTGGTCGGTCACCGCTAGACAGTGCGTCACATCCGTTATCCACAGATTCAGGGGACGAATATCCGGGCAACCCTGTGGACAGACCCATCAGCAAACGGGGATAACGTGGGTGTTCACAACGACTCGTGAAAGAAAGGGCTGAATTCGCGCCGCATCGGCCCGCCGGTATTTTCATGGCGGGGCTGCCGGGTCAGATGCCCGGCGGGATCGTGTAGGGATCAGGCTGCGGGGTGGCAGCAGGCGCGCCCATGCGGTGGGCGCGGTAAAGCAGCCCATGGCCCAGTTTTTCAATCAGCACGCCACGACGCTGCAGGCGGTCACTGGCAATGGCGTAACCCATCTCACGCACGATCTGACCCCGCAGCACCTGCAACCAGCCACGCAGGGCAAGTTTCATCCGTGTCATGTCCCGCACGTTTCCTTCTCTCCACCAAGTCAGTCATCTTCCTCATGGCAGATAAGATTTAAATGCATGACTTTCAAGACCAGTCAGCGGGCTTAAAGGGTTATTTTTACGGAATTCGTGTCATGACATGAAATCCATACCCGCCCACACGCACCGGGCAGGGTCCATTCCTGACAGGAATGGCCCGTACCAATCCTGCCATGGGGGATTCCTTGCGCTACCTGTTTATTCTACTTGTTCTTGTCGGCGGTTATTGTGTTCCGGCTTCTGCCCAGACCCCGGCGGCGCAGGTCATCAGCACATTGTTTTCGGACAAGCTGACCATGATGGATCTGGGCCTGATCCGTGCCGAACGCGCCATGCAGCACGAAATTGATACCCTGCCCGACAGCTATGACAGCGACATGGCGCCGGTGGCCGATTTCGATCCCCGGCGCAACAGCATCCTTGTTGGCATCTGGTACGAAAACCACGACAGCTTTACCCGCGACCAGTGCGACAGGCTGCTTGATACCGTCCATAAATCCTTCGGAAACCAGCCGACCACCATCATCGCGTCGTGGTTCCGCCATCATGGCTATACATCGCTGCGCGATGCGGGACAGTTCTATACCGGGCTGCGCAACATCATCTGGCTGGTGGTGACCGATGGGGAACGCGCGTGCTCCTATTCCATGGCCACCGGACAGCGGACCGTAACCGGGTTCTGAGCGTTCCCGGTAAAGCTGTTTTCAGTCAGTCTTTCCGGCGTCGTCCCGCCCGCTCCAGAAACTGCGCTGCAGTTCCGCCGCCTCGGATTCCAGCAGGGGGCCAATGACATCCACCATGCGCTGCCCCGCTGCAAATACGGTACGGCACGGCAGGTCCAGCGTGGGGTTTTCCGGATGATTGCCGGTCATTTCCTTCAGGTTATGCTCGCTCTGTCCAAACACCACCCGACCGATGCCGGTCCAGTACACCGCACCCGCACACATCGCACATGGCTCGGCCGATGTGTACATCGTGCATGACGCCAGTGCCGCCGGTGGAAATTTCCTGGAAGCCCGCGTGGCCAGCAGCCGTTCGGCGTGCGCGGTCATGTCACCGCCTTCCGCCGTGTAGCCATTACCCTGTTCCAGCACCACTTCGCCCTGCGCATCGACCAGAATACAGCCGAAGGGATGATCGCCTGCCTGCCGCGACCGTTCGGCCACGGCAAAAGCCTGCCGCAGGAAATGTTCATGATCGAGATCGGGCAGGCGCGCGGTGTCAGTCATTGCTTATCCGTAAAAAATATCTGTTGCCGTTGCGGCGTCCCACTATGGCTTTTTAAAAGCCTGGCGCAATCCCTGATCCCACGCGAAGGGGTTACAAATGCGGGCTGCACGACCGAAGAATGATCGCCCTCCCTACCGCCGCCATCCCACCATACCGTCCGATATACCGCTCCATACCGGGCACAACAGTTACGTTTCTGGCATGAACAGGCACGGATGGCATGGTGCCTGATGTGTCGTGCCACTGGTGCTTGCCCCGGCCCGGAAGGGAACCGGAACCTTATGGTTTACATAGTGAACGAGCGGGACCACGTGGTAGAGCAATCCAGATTTTTTGTTTCTGAACGTCGGAGCTTTCCGTTCAGTAGACGAGCAGGTTGAAGCACGGTCGGACAAGCTACCTGTGCACGCCAATATTCATCCGTAGAAAGAGTGCTGACACAATTCTCTGAAACGAGCCATGCTACGGCGCGAGGAACCGCTTCCGCGCGATAACAGGGCATCCGAACCTATTCCGACAGGCTGCTCCACCATACGCCGGTCGATCTGTGGACTTCTTTCATACAGGGCAGCACCCTGCATCTAAGTCTGTCGTGGATGGGCCATGGCCATTGTAACCGTTTCCATCTCGTCATCCAGATATCCCAGAATATCCGCACCGTCGTAGGCGCCATCGAAACGGATGGCCGCCAGTTCCGCGCGGATGGCGGCCAGACGGGCAAGCCGCTGTTCAAGCTGCGCTACGTAGCGGGCGACCCAGGCGGGTTCGTCCGCCTCGAATCGGGCATCGATGGCAGCGGGACTACAACCATCGGGCAGATACGGATCGGGCATGACTGCCTCCTTCATTTGTATGAAAAAAATATACAAATTAGAGGCAGGCACGGAAAAATTCCGCGACGCGCAATTATTTTCTTGCTGCATGTGTGGTTTTTAGACACAAATTAAGTATGAAAAATACGCACACCCTTGCAGCAGCCGAGACTCCTGCCCGTCGCACCCGTCCACCCCGTGTGAACTGGCGCACACTCGCCCCTTCCGTTGAAAATCTTCGCACACAGGGCTATTCCACTCGCGAAACCGCACGCAGGCTGGGCCTGAACGTCAAAACGCTGGAGGCCCATCTGCGCCGCCATCGCCTGCGCCACGCCATCCCGCTGGACAGACCCGATCAGGTCCGGCGCAACTGCCTGAACTGCGACAGCGCCTTTGTCGCCGATGGCCGCTTCCTGCGCCTGTGTCCCGAATGCCGGACAATGTTCGGTTAACCCGCTTCACATTTCCGTGCATCCGCAACCGGACCGCCAGTTTCAGACTTTCCAACCCATCAAGGTCAGCCCTCCGGACATGGATACACACATGCCTCTTCTCTCCCCGACTACCGCTTCAGGCATCGATACCGACGACAACCGCATCCAGATCCGTCTGGCCCTGCATCATCAGAATGAAACCGCCAGAACGGATAGCCGCGACACCGCGCGCCCCGTTACGCGCAGCGTGCGTTCCGTTGCCATGATGGCCCTTGCCCTTGTGCTGGCCAGTCAGGGCCTGACCGCGTGCAAGCGCCATCCCGAAACGGTCGGGGAAAAAGTGGACCACTTCGGGGACAAGGTGCAGGACACGTTCGACCCGCCCAAGGGACCGGCAGAAAAAGCGGGACGTTCGATTGACCGTACCCTGCACAACGACTGAACCGAACACCGGGCTCAGGGCGTGACACCACGCCCGATCGCGGCAAAGGACAGGTTCATGACCGGATAGTCCTGCCAGTCCGCGTAATCGAAATGCCACCATTCTTCCGCCAGCGGCACAAAGCCGGACGCGCACATGATACGCGCCAGCAGATCACGCGCGGCCCGCGCTTCGGCGCAGCCGCCAGCGTAGCTGGTATGGGCGCGCGGCGTCATTTCATCAAATCCGGATGGCATGGCAACAGCCCTGCCATCGGACAGGTTCCACAGGCTCAGATCAACCGCGCAGCCACGGTTATGCCGTGACCCGGTAGCGGGATCGCCCACAAAATCATACAGCGTTTCGGGCACGGCCTGACGGAACAGGTAGCTTACATGCCACGGGCGGTAGGCATCATAAACCAGCAGGCCGTATCCATGTTGCGCGGCAAGGCTGCGGGCATGTGACAACGCCATGGCCGCCGGTCGCTGCAGGAAGGCCCGCGCTTCGGGATAGACCGGAAAACCCAGAAAATTCCCTGCCGTGGCGTAGCGGATATCCAGCCGGATCGCTGGATCAATCCGCGTGATTTCCACCATGTCGGCAGGTTTGCGCGCGACCGGAAAGGTGGGCATCCGCGCCGCCGCCGCGCGTTCCAGCAATATGTCGGGGGCCAGTTGCAACGGCGCCCGGAATGTATCGTCCCCTGCCCCCGTCATGACCGGGCGCGGCCTTTCAGCCCGCGTCCGTGCCACGACAGGCTGATGCCCGACGCGCCGGGTTTATGATGGCGGGGTGTAGGACTGCACATCTTCGACCGTGTGGCCGAGCAGGATCTTGCCATTATCGGTGGACTGCACCCATGACTGGGGAACGGTAAACGTACTTTCCGCCGGTCCATCGACCGTGATCTGGATCGTCGCATCGGAATTGACAGCCGTAAGGGTACCCATCCGGCCTGAACCCGACGCTATTACGTCCTGACCCACCATGGCCTGCGTTACATCTGTCATCATTTCCCTTTCGCTGTCACGCACGGGGCCGTTCCATATCGTGCCCCATGTTTTTCCGGCCTGCGCCTGCCCTGATCGCGCGGAACAGGGCGCCCGGATGGCCGCCCCAGCGTAACGCGCGGCAGGGACGGAAGTTGTATCCGCCTCAGTTCACGCCAAACTGTTTGCGCTGCGACATGACCTGATTCAACTGCGCATTGTAGCGGTTGTAGGTTCCCTTGGGCACGCAACCCATTTCTTCCAGATCCTCGAGCTTGATGCTGTCATTCAGCCAGGAATTGACATCATTGAACGCGATTTTCGTGGGTACGTCGCGGCCACTGAACACGACCGGATCATCCTGCCCCTGCACGTAGCCGAATTTCCTGAACACGCCATCGGGCGGCGGATTGTGCTGTGCCATTTCGCCACACACCACGGATGCCCCATCCATGGCGTGAACCGCGACATTACGGAACGTGGCCGTGTGCGGGTCCGGCAGCGTGGCCGCCGCGTGGCGTTCGGCCTCCGCTATGATGGTGGCGTTCCCCCCGCCCTGCGCCGCCGCATGGGCCTGCACCACAGGCTGGCCCACGGAATACAGGCATAGGGATGCCCCCAGTATGATGAACCTGTTCATGCTTCTGCCTGATCCCATCATTTAGATTGTTACAACCCGATCTTTCTGATGCGCTGCCCGTCTCCATCGGTCAAGCAGGGGGACGTTGACCATGGCTAAATCAAATGCATAACGTTCGATAATTCCAATGGCCTGTTCGGGCAGCGCGAATTCATCTAACACCGTTCATAATGGTGCCGTAACGCAGGCACCGCTGACGACCCATTGCACAAAGGCCCGCTTTCATGCCGCAGCGCCCCACAACCGTCCCGGTTCCATCCGCCCCGCAGGATCAGGCCAATTTCGTGCATGTCCGTGGCGCGCGTGAACACAACCTGAAGGATGTGGACGTGGCCATGCCGCGTGACCGGCTGGTGGTGTTCACGGGGGTTTCGGGGTCGGGCAAGTCATCACTGGCGTTCGGCACGCTGTATGCCGAGGCACAGCGCCGGTATCTGGACTCCGTCTCCCCCTACGCAAGGCGGCTGTTCCGGCAGATGCCGGTGCCCGATGTCACCGCAATCGAGGGCCTGCCCCCCGCCATCGCCCTGCAACAGCAGCGCGGGACAGGGACGGGACGCTCGTCCGTAGGAAGCATCACCACGCTGTCCAACCTGCTGCGCATGCTCTATTCGCGCGCGGGCCGTTACCCGGCGGGCATGAATCGGCTGGAAGCGGAATCCTTTTCCACCAACACCCCTGCCGGTGCCTGTCCCCAATGCCATGGACAGGGCCGCATCATGGACACGACCACCGGGCTGCTGGTGCCCGATGACAGTCTTTCCATCCGTCAGCGCGCCGTCGCCGCGTGGCCCACCGCGTGGCAGGGCCAGAACCTGCGCGATATCCTGATTACAAAAGGGGTGGATGTGGACTGTCCGTGGCGCGACCTGCCACAGGCAACGCGCCACTGGATCCTGTATACGGACGAAACCCCGACCTATCCCGTCTATCCGGGGCTGGACCATGCGGAGATACAGCGCGCCATCCGCCATGATATCCCGCCATCGTATAACGGCACCTTCACCGGCGCGCGGCGCTATGTGCTGCATACCTTCGCCACGTCACAAAGCGCCAGCATGCGCAGGCGGGCCGAAAGCTTCCTGACCGCGACACCATGCCCCACCTGCCATGGCCAGCGTCTTAATCCCGACGCCCTGCGCGTGACGCTGGCGGGGATGAATATTGCGCAGATGACCGGCCAGACCCTGTCCACCATCGCGCGCACGCTTGCCCCACTGGCCGAAGGTGCGGCAACGCTGGACGATACCCCGCAGGCAGGGGACGCCACGGCCATCGCCGCACACCGCATGGCGGCAGACCTGATCGGGCGCATCGCGGTGCTGGAACATCTGGGGCTGGGATACCTGCAGGCCGACCGTTCCGTCACGACGCTTTCGCCGGGGGAATACCAGCGCCTGCGGCTGGGCACCCAGATCCGCTCCAGCCTGTTCGGGGTGGTCTATGTGCTTGATGAGCCGTCCAGCGGGTTGCATCCCGCCGATGCCCATAACCTGCTTGATGCGCTGGAAGGGCTGAAAGCGGCAGGAAATTCGCTGTTTATCGTTGAACACAACCTCTACCTGATCCGCCGGGCGGACTGGATTGTCGATGTCGGCCCCGATGCGGGCACGCGCGGCGGTGAAGTGCTGTATAGCGGGCCGCCGGAGGGCCTGCGTGATGTCCCCCTCTCCCGCACCGCCCCGTATCTGTTCGCCAGTGACACCCCCATCGCGGGCACGCCACGCACACCCACACGCTGGCTGAAACTGGCGGGGGTGACATGGAACAACCTGCATGACCTGGGCATCGATATCCCGCTGGGCTGTTTCGTAACCGTGACCGGCCTGTCGGGTTCGGGCAAGTCCAGTCTGGTCAGTCAGGCGCTTCCCATCCTTGTCGCCAGCGCGCTGGGACAGAAACTGGCTGCGGACACGGATGGGGACGATATCGCGGACCGCCCCGTCGGCACGCCGCAGGGGCATGTGGTCGGGGGGACAGGGCCACTGAAACGGCTGGTCATGATCGACCAGAAACCGATTGGCCGCACACCACGCTCCAACCTTGCGACCTATACCGGCCTGTTCGATACGATCCGGCAGATGTACGCGGCCACCGATCTGGCCAAGTCGCGTCGATACGATGCTGGCCGCTTTTCCTTCAACCTGCCGAAAGGGCGCTGTCCCACATGCGAAGGGGCCGGATCGGTCATGGTGGAACTGCTGTTCCTGCCCAGTGTCTATTCACCCTGTCCCACCTGCCACGGCACGCGCTACCAGCCGGAAGTGCTGGAAGTCACGATACGGGGCAGATCCATTGCCGATGTGCTGGACATGACTGTGGATGAAGCCGCCACATTCTTCGCGCAGACCCCTGCCCTGTCGGCGGCACTTGGAACATTGCAGCAGGGCGGGCTTGGTTATCTCAAACTGGGGCAGCCCGCGACCGAACTGTCTGGCGGTGAGGCCCAGCGCATCAAGCTTGCCACCGAACTGCAGAAACAGCGCCGGGGACATACCCTGTATATCCTTGATGAACCGACCACCGGCCTGCACCCCGCCGATGTGGACCGGCTGCAGGTTCACCTGCAATCTCTGGTCGATGCAGGGCATAGCGTGGTGGTGGCCGAACATGACATGCGCGTCGCGGCACGGGGAGACTGGATAATCGACATGGGACCGGGCGCGGGCGATGCGGGGGGGCGGATTGTCGCCGCTGGCACGCCGCAGGCCGTCGCGCATGACCCGGTCAGCCGGACTGCCCCCTTCCTGCTACCGCTGACGGGCTGAGGGCGTATCGGGAGACAGCGTTTTCTAACGCCTTCAGTCTTTGCACGAATGCTCAAGCCCGGGGGGCGGCGCCATGCCGATCAGGCAGGCAGCACGCCCCACAGCGTGGCGACGCCCGCGAAAGCCAGAAGGGCGGCAACCAGCGTCATGAGGCTCCAGCTTTGCAGTCCCTCACGCACGCTGACACCGCACAGACGGGTCACAATCCAGAACCCGGCATCATTGACATGGGAGAGGGCCATGCCCCCCGCCCCCATGGCCAGCGCCACGAGGGCAAGATGCGTCTGGTCCAGATTCATCCGTCCGATCATGGGGCCAAGGATGCCCGCCGTGGTCATCAGCGCCACGGTGGTCGGCCCCTGCGCCACGCGCAGGATCATGGTCAGGACAAAGGCCAGCACCAGAAGCGGCAGCCCCGTGGCCGCCAGCAACCCACCCAGCGCATCGCCCACGCCACTGCCAACCAGCACCTGCGCGAACGCGCCCCCCGCGCCGGTAATCAGGATGATGATGGCCGTACCCGGCAATGCGGCCGCCACCACATCGGACACGGTGGCAAGCGCCATGCCACGGCGCAGACCCAGCAGCCACGCACATAGCAGCACATCGAGCCCAAGGGCGACAAAGGGAATGCCCGCGAACACCAGCACACTGCGCAGGCGACCGGGCGACATGAGATCCCCCGCCAGTGTGCCCGCCACCATCAGTACCACCGGCACGGCAATGACGGACACGATCTCCATTCCGCTGACCGGGTTACGCTGGCATGCCTGCATGAAGGACCGGGCCGGTGCATCCGCCGCATCATGGTTGTGGGCTGCGGTCCGTGCCTCATCCACCACGGCGCGGATATCGGGCGTGCAACCAAAGGGCTGCGCCATGATCGGGCGCGTGACCACATAGGTCAGCAGCGTCACCACAGCCGCCAGCGGCAACCCCAGCAGCAGCATGCGGCCCGCCCCGACCCCCAGCGCACCCGCCACCGCCACGGCACCGGGATGGGGCGGCAGCAGCGCATGCACGGTCAGCATGGTCACCGCCATCGGAATACCGAATATGGCGGGCGCGCGGCCTGTCTGCCGCGCCATGCCGTAGACCAGCGGCATCAGCATGATGACGCCGACTTCAAAAAATACGGGAATACCCACCCCGAAGGCGGCGATGACCAGCGCCAGCGGCACATGGGCCGCCCCCACGCGGCGGACCAGCCCGTCGGCCACCACGGCAGCGCCGCCAGACAGGTCGATCATACGGCCGATCATGGCCCCAAGCGCCACGATAATGGCGATATGGCCCATGGTCCGGCCCATGCTGCCCTGAATCGCATCGGTCAGTTTTGCCACGGGCATGCCGGTCAGCAGCGCCACGCCAATCGCCACGACCAGCAGGGCCACGAAAGGATGCAGCCGCAGCCGAAGGATAAGCAGCAGCAATACGGCAATGGAGCCGGTACCGGTCAGTATCAGCGCGAGCGACGTCATGGGCGAATCCCGTGCAGAAGAACGGCCAGCACCGCCTGACCCTTCCGACCTTATCGGGCATCCCGCAACAGCCCGCAACGCTGCCATGCCGGAAAAACAGTGCCGTCCGTCACGCGACGACTGTTTTCAGGGGCTGATCCGTCCGGATTTCATGGATGGGGGAAACCAGCCGCCCGCCCGCACGTCACCCGAAGGGGCTGTATCACCCCTTCATGCACGGACAATGTTTCAGTGAGCGGCGTGATGTCCGCCATGCGTTTTTTCCACCGGGTGGGCCGTGGGTTCCGCCAGCCACTGGATGCGGACGTTACGCAGTTCGAAATTACGCTGCCCCTGCACGCCCATATCGCCAAACGGGTCATACACCACGCCGCTGACCTCGGCCCGGCACTGTTCATGCTGGCCGGTATCGCCACAAATCTGCTGCGCCCTGCGGAAGGATGATTCCTCCATCGTGGGGCCATCAAGCGGCACGGACCCATTCCAGTCCACCTGACCGGGCAGGTCGGCGATACGGAACGCGGCGCAGTCCGCCCCACCCGAATTGGCGGAGGTGATGTAGCACCCGGATACATGCACCAGCCTGCCCACATACTGGCCCGCCTGGGTCTGGAACGCCGCTACATCCATCGTTGCCGCAGCCGGGGGGGCCGCTTCGTGCCGTGTCTTCGCTTCCCGGGCCATGGTGGCGGCCGGGGTCATTCCCGCAGCCATGATGGCCAGCCCGGCCAGCGCGCCCACATGCAAACCTCGCCTCACGTCCTGTCTTCCTTCTCTTTCAGCATCAGCCCGCGCTGACGATCCGGAGGGAAGTTTCTGCCATACACGCCGCCCATGTCACCACAAGGCAACGTGCGGGCTGCCATGCGCGCGACAGCCGGGCGGCCTGCTAGAAAGGCGATGCCTTCTGTCCGGCACCCTGCCCCAGATCAGCGAAATGCTGGGTTTCCGCGCACCCGCGGAAGCGGTCAAGCACCGGCACGCTACCCGCAAGATTGACGCTGAGGGTGGTGTGATCGCCAAACTTCACCACCGCCATGTGCGTATGCGCCATTGCATTGAGCAGGGTGGTCAGGTTCGCTGGCGTAATATCCGCCACAAGGGTCGTGGCGTCATTGGCCTGCATGTGGAACACCGTGCTGTAGGCGCCGACCGTTACGGTCATGTCGCCTTTCTGGCCCGTGCCCAATGTCCAGTGGTCATCGGCGCTGCGTACCTGAAGCGAGTCGGCATCGGCGCGGAACATCAGGATCTCGCTCTCCGATCCGGCGATGCACAGATCCGTATGCACGCCCGCATCGGGCGTGTGATGGATGGCGACCCAGCCGCCCGCACGCTCATCCACCAGCATCTGCGACGGGCTGGGGCCACGGTTCTCATCTTCGGGCTGCATGGCCACGGGCACCGCCTGCGGGCTTGCGTCATAGGACTGCGCCCGTGCCATCGCGGGCACGCTGGCAATCACCATGCAGGCCAGTAGAAAATTCTGTTTCCTGTTCACTTTGCAACAATCCCCATTGCAACAAAGACCGACGAATCGGAGTGGAGGGTAAGTCTGTCTATCGCTGGAACGTGATATTGACACATATTGTCATAATTATGCACAAGGCAGAAGCTCATGAGCGCATGACCGGTTTTCCCCAATAGGAAGATGATACATCCCGGCGCGGCATCATGGCTGATCTACGACAAAGTATGTCTGCTCCAGAACGCGATCCCTGCCACGTCGTCGCCGACAATAATAGTAAAGAAGATTTTCATTTTCCTGCCCGCAGCCCTGCACAGCGGCAGGCGGCATTGGCCAGTGGGTCACGCACCGTTATCATGGCGGACCACACAACCTGCGGATTATGGAAGGAAAAAGCCGGGATGCGCCTGTTACCTGCTGCCATCCTGGCAATCGGGACCCTCTGCGCCACATCGCATGCGCGGGCGGCTGACCCGGACTGGGTTTTCGCCAATGGCGGTGCGGGCGGCCAGCCCATGATCATGTCCCATCAGGGTTCGCTGGATATCATGTTCTACCGCTCCGCCAGCGGGACACTCGGCCTTGCCGTTCACCAGCGCCATGGCCGCTACCGCAACCCGGCGGGCATACAGACAGCCGTGGTCATGATCGGCCCCAAATTCAGCGTAGCGCTACAGACCTTCCAGACCGGCCAGAAATGGGACACGGCGGGTGGCGACCTTAAGGCAGACAGTATGCCCGATCTGGTCAACGCGCTGAAAACGGCGCAAACGGGAACGCTGATCCCCTTTGAACATGACCCCGTTTCCTTCTCCCTCAAGGGCGGATGGGCGGCGCTGGACGATATGGCGAAATACGCGCTGGCGCATGGCGAAAGCCTGCCGCCGCCGCTGGAACCGGCCCCCGCGCAGGCAGCCGCCACACCGGGACTGGACATAGAGAAACTGGCCCACCACCCGTATGACACCCAGCATGGTCGCCGGGTCGTGCTGCCGCATTACGACATCGCCGCCAATTGCGACCGCGCCCATATCGAGATGCAGGACACGGATGGGGAATGCGTCACCGCCGAACAGGGCAGTCAGGCCAGCCTGACCGCCCAGTGGACGCAGTATGACAGCGACCTGCGCGCGGCCTGCCTTTCCCTTGTGACCGATCCGGGGCGACTGGAAAAATATCAGGCGCTGTTCATGTGCCTGTCACGCTATCAGGATGACCGCCGGCAGTGGCAGCTTGTGTCCGGGTCCAGCGGCAGTGACGACATCCTGCCCGCCAAGAACGGCAATGCCGCCGCCACGCCCAGGCCCTGACTTTCCCCTGATGGCCCATACATAAAAACAGGCGCGTCAAACCCGCACGCAATCAGATGCGTTATGGCAGGGACCAGCCGCCCTGCATCAACGCCGCAGGGTCTTACCCGCGCAACCCGGTCAGGCCAGCGTCTGTCCACAGAAGGGGGAATGCCTGTTTTTACCTGTTTCCCCGGCCATTCATGGGATAAGCATGCGACTCATCCACGCCGTTATCCACATGATTTACCGCATTATCCACAGATGGAGGACTCAGTTGTCCCCTTCATGCTTTCCCGCCACATGGGAACAGGCAATGCGCCTGCCATCCCGCAGGGACGGGTCCACAGCCATCTCGCCACGCGGCACCGGGCCATCGGCTATCCTGTGGCCCGTGCCCATATGGGCCGACCATGTGGAATAGGACAGGGTGCGATAAGTATCCGCCGCGCAGTTATAGACGACCGAAAACCTGACCGAAGCGAAAGGCAGGCCGTGGCGGATCATCTCCTCGTCAAAATCCTGAATGAAGGCGGCGGTGGCATGCGTGCCGTGTACCTGAACGGAAGCAAGGTCGATATATTCGTTCACCTTGTTCTGGTAGGGGGGCAGTTTCTGCAAATTCGCCGCCGGATGCGCGGATGGGGAAAGCGGCTGCTCCTGTGCCGCCCGCGCATCGTCCGCCATGCCGCCGCAGGCGATACCCGCGGCCAGCACCGCCACCACAACCCTGTATCCCATTTTCTCCCTTTCATCCGCGCAGGCACCATCCGGGCCCCGCATTCCTGTCACTGTTTTGCAGGATCGGGCCAGTAGCAGCAAGGCATGTCTGGACAATACGGGATCATCCTGAACCCATAATGACGGAAAGCGTTCATGTACCCCCGTTTTTCACACATAAACCGCACCCTGTTACTGGCGATGCTGATCGGCGTGATGCTACCCGATGCCCATGCCGCGCCGGACGCCCCCACACTCACACGCGCGCCGTTCGGCCTCACGCCGGATGGACAGCAGGTGGAAGCATTCACGCTTTCCAACACGCATGGCATGCGCGTGAAGATCCTGACCTATGGCGCGACCGTGGCCGCCATTGATGCCCCTGACCGTAACGGCCATGTCGATGACGTGGTGCTGGGTTTCCCGACACTGGAGGGCTACACCAGGGACAGCGCACAGGGCGGGCTGTTTTTCGGATCGACCGTCGGACGTGTGGCCAACCGCATCGCCAATGGCAGTTTCCGGCTGGATGGCCAGATCCACCATATCCCCCAGACCGAGGGGACCAGCGCGCTGCATGGTGGCCGCAAGGGGTTCGACAAGCATGTCTGGACGGTGGAGGACACGGACACCACGCCGGATCATGCCAGCGTCACACTTGGGCTGGTCAGCCCGGACGGGGATGAAGGCTTTCCGGGCACATTGCGGGTACATGTCACCTTCACGCTGGACCAGCACAACGCGCTGGTGCTGCATTATCGCGCAACGACCGACCGCCCGACCGTGGTGAACCTGACGAACCACAGCTATTTCAATCTGGCGGGGGAAGGCAGCGGATCGGTCGAAAACCATATCCTGCAGATCAATGCGGAGACCTACACCCCGACCGATTCCCACTCGCTGCCCCTTGGCACCATCGCATCGGTGGCAGGAACACCGCTGGATTTCCGCACGCCACACCGCATTGGCGCCGGATTGCGCAGTAGTGATCCACAGATGATGTACACACATGGCTATGACCAGAACTGGATCGTCAACGGACAGCTTTCATCCACGCCGGTACTTGCAGCCCGTCTGGCTGATCCCGCATCGGGGCGGATGATGGATGTACTAACAACGCAGCTGGGACTGCAGGTCTATACCGGCAATGCACTCGACGGGCGGTACGCCGGGCCTTCCGGTCATGCCTACCGGCAGACCGATGCCGTGGCGCTGGAAGCCGAACATTACCCCGACAGTCCCAGCCATCCGGATTTTCCCAGCATCGTACTCAGGCCGGGGCAGACTTACGACGAAACGACCATATACCGTCTTGGCGTGGAACCGACCGGGCGCACGCAGCCTTAGCGATAAGGGACGAAAACGTTGATTCCTCGGGATGACCCCTTAAATACATCACTCAAGCGTGATCGAAGGATACAGGACCCCATGAGGATATTTTCCGTGCTGCTGCTTCTGGCCGGACTTACGGCGTGCGAATCCGGCCATGCACCCAGCGACCCAAGCCAGAGCGGCGGCGTGGGCGGGATGACCGGTTCCCCCGGTCAGGATGGACCCGGTGATGGCCCCGGTGGCTCCGGCGGACCGGGCATGGGGGGATAAGGCATGCCCGTGCGGGCGCGTGGAGCCTAATCGCGCCCGCCACTGATATTGACCAGACCAAGGCCCAGCAGGCCCAGACCCGCCAGCCCTTCAGCCACCATCCATGAAACCGGGCCGATCCCGTCGGCCGTCATACCACGCACCAGAACGCCAACGCTGCCAATCATTAGCAGCAGGGACACGATGGTCGCCCATTTCACAATCTTGCCGCGGTTCATCAATCTCTTCGCTGTCTCTCGGTCCGGTTTCCGACGGGAACCCTCTCCCTGCCTTGTATCACCATGGTTACACAATCGTCCAAACATGGCATGCGCAGCGGCAATGCGCCTGCCGCGCAACAGGCGCATGCTCATGCATACGTGATCCCTGCCACTGCATTTTCCATGCTTCCCTGTCTTTACGGCACACGACGAGGGGCATGGTCCCCCATCCCCGACGCGCTACCGTTACACGGCAAGGAGGCCAGATCATGACACCGTTGCGCACCCCACAGCAGTGGACCACGCAGATGCGGCATCTTGTCCGGACCTGCCTGACCTACCCTTACGCCTTCATACACCTTTGGGAAGGGGACTGAGTCCACCCGCCCGCCTATTCCTGCTGCAAAGCGTTTGCGGGAAACCATTCGTCATTACCGGTACTGTCATTGCGCACGCGGACCTGACCATTATCGATCATTTCGACAATAGTGCCCTTGACGCCACGCAGTTGGGGTTTGACTGACGCGTCATCCCTGACTGCGACAATATCGCCCATCTTGAAATCCATCCGCTGATCTCCCTTTCCGGTCGTGACGGTGGCCTGCGCCGGAGTACTTGCCGCCTACGGTCCGGCACCCCGGTTCCCGGTTCATGGCCGCGGTTATCATGCCAGTCATATCGGGCGCTGCAAGCATTGACCCGCCCCGACATATCTCCTGCGCATAAACAGCAGGTTGTGACGGGCGGATACGTGCCGACATGTCAGGAAACCCTTTTTCATACAGGAACCTGAACAATGGCATCAGAACATCATCTTCCTTCCGCCACCGATCTGGCACGCGAACTGGAACAGGTCCGGCGTGAGCATGACATTGCGCTGAAGGACCGGCCGGAACACGCCCGCGCGCTCGAACAGCGCATCCACAAGCTGGAAGCCGAACTGGCGCGCCAGAAATAATGGCGTGGCCGGTTGCCGGGGCCTGATCCGTCAGTTCCCGGTGCCAGCGGTTACGGAAGCTGGCTGGTCATCCGTTCTGACGGCGGCGGGCTGTGGCGCCCGCACCAGCCAGTAGACGATACCCAGTGACAGGATGGCAGCCGACAGCGAAAGCAGCTCCATCACGTTGACCTCCTTGAGGTCGATGACAATGAATTTACGCACCGTGGCCAGCATGCCGATCAGCAGCACGGAGCGCATGCGGATCATGCTGTGCGGCTGTGCATCGGGCAGCACCAGAATGGAATGCTTGAATTCCAGCGCGATCAGCACCGTAAAGAACATGCCGAAAATACTTTGCAGCACATCGGGGCTGGTTGGGTTCAGACCACTTGAAACCAGCATGCGCCAGACCGCCACCACCACATGCACAAGCGATGTCCCGGCAATGGCGACAATCAGCAGGGTCAGGATCAGCATCACCCCCTCCTCGAACAGGTCGAACAGGCGGGCCATCTGAAAAAAGCCGGGCAGGCGTGTCATCATAAGCGTAAGCGGCCAAAGGTCAGAGAAATGAAGGACGCCGCCTTCAGCCACGCCATGAGAGGATCAGGGTTGTAACAGAAACATGCCAGACAGTGCAAAACCGTGGGGCATGACCATGACAGGCGGGACCGGTATCCTGACCTGCCCTGTCAAGCCAGCCGACCGGTATGCAGGCATGCGGGGGGAGATCTTGGATCGCGGCCCATTCATCCTATGTCTAGAAAACCGGACCCCAATATGGGACCCGCATGTCACAACACGACAGGAGACGATTATGAGCAACGTCACGACCAGTGGTCCCGATGCGCAGGGCAAATTCAGTCTTGAGGTTAATATTGGTGGCCTGACCGGCACCATCTCCGGTTTCAGCTCCAAGATGGAAGGGGAGGATTACGCCGTCTCCCTTCTGCGCCGGGTCAAGGAACTGGCCAAGGCCGACGGGCTGAAATAAGCCTGCATAACGGTCAGCGCGGGGGCGATGTACGGACAAATGTGCATCGCCCCTGTCGTCTGGCCGATTTTCATGAAAATCGCCCTGCATCGTCCTGCCACCTTTTTTCTTTATACAGAATGAACCTGACAAGATCAGGACGGAACGCCGTATTGGAAAAAAGGAACTGCCTGCCCATGAAACGACTGATCCGGCCCTTGGGCGCACTGGCGCTGGCCAGCACTCTGGCCGCCTGCGCCGATGGTCCGCCGCCCTACTATTACGGGGGATATGGCGGCTATGGTTATGATGGTGGCTATTACAGCGGGTATGGCGATTATTACGGGGGCGCTCCCATATATATGGGACGGGGCGGTCGTGGCGGCCCGCGTGGCGGGGGACATTTTGGCGGACGCGGCCCCGGCGGGGGGGGCGGTCCCGGTGGCGGGGGCGGTGGACGTGGCCCCGGCGGGGGACCCGGTGGTGGTGGCCACGGTGGACCCGGCGGCGGGGGCGGTCACGGTGGTGGTGGTCACGGCGGCGGCGGTCGACACTGACCTGATGGCTGGCTCCCGACGGGGCCAGCCTTTTTCATCCATGCTCTCCCGCACCTGACAGCAGGTTCATGACCAGCACCCCGCCCACGATAAGGGTCATGCCCAGCACGGCGGCCATATCCAGCTTCTGCCCCAGCACCACACGGCATACCAGTGTGATGAGCACGGTGCCCACGCCCGACCAGATGGCATAGGCCATGCCGGCAGGAATGCTGCGCAAAGCCAGCGATAGCGAATAGAAAGCCGCCGTATAGCCCACCACCGTCACACAGGACGGCGCCAGCCGGGTAAAACCATTGGACAGCGTCAGGCAGAACGTGGCCGTAACCTCCGCCACGATGGCGAGGGCCAGATAGAAATAGGCCATGCCGTTCAGCCCTGTGTGGACGCGGGCGTGGCACGCGGCGGCAGCCCGGCCATACGGCGGCGCGGCTGGCGTGGGGGACGGGGCGTTTCATCACGAATCGCCACCGCATCCTGCCCGCGCGCACGCAGGGCTTCGGCAAAGCGCTGGACATGGGTCCACTGTGCCCCTGCATAGAGTTCGCGCCCGTCCAGCATTACACGATGTCGTCGCAACTTTTCCCCCATACGGCCATTATCTGCCAACAAAGATGGGCAGGCCACGCCTGAATCGCAACCGGCGCGGAAACTGTTTGCAATGTTGCAGGAAACCTTCGCTTTCCCGAAACGCTTCATGTATAGGGAAGATAGGAGGTATGATACATGAGCAACTCTGCACGTATGATCGCCCATCTGCTGATCACGGCCCGTCTGAGTACGCGCAATCAGCCTTCCGTGCCGGTTTCACAGCCCCGAAAGGGCTGATGAACCGGAGCCGGGACGGGGCGACCATCCCCTATCTGACATGTTATGACATGAACGCCTTGCCGCGTGCCCGCGCCAGACGGGCCGCGAAGGCGGGCAGTTCCTCATGATGGAGCAGAAACACGTCATTGGACCGCGCCAGCGCACGGGCCGAAGCCGTATAATCAGCATTGGAAACGACAGCCGCCACATTACCCCGGTAATGCATTCGCGCGGCTGATACCTGCTGCACCGCCTCATTCCCCACAGCACTGCGATACAGCTTGCACTGCACGACCAGCCGCAGCCTGCCGCGCGTGGCGATCACATCAGCCCCCTGATCGCTGCCAGGCTGGGTTGCGCGTGCGTCCCATCCGGCAGCCCGCAGGCTGGCCGCGCAAAAGCGTTCATAGGCGATGGGGTCCATGTCAGGCGTGTAGCGGGCGTCCTCATGCCTGTTACCCGCACCGGCCAGCGGCTGGCGGGCAACCTGTTCGATACGGGCAAGCACGGTCCGGGCAATGCTGGGCCATACGCCTTCCAGCCGACTGCGGCGCAGGGCTGGCTGGATGACCGTCTTGATGAATTCCGCCTGTTCACGCCGCCACCGGCCCGTGCGTTCCACACCATAGCTGTTGATCTGCACAAGCTGCCTGCGCCGTATGCGCAGCGCATCGGCATGCCGGTTGACCATGCGGATACACAGCCGCCATGCCCGGCGACGCCGCAGCCACCGCCAGCCATACCGCATGAAGGGCCAGAGAAGCGTGGCCGCGATCCCGACCAGCACAAGCCGCATCAGCCCCACCGCCAGACCCGACGCAGGCCGGACAGTACTTGCGAGAAAATAGAGGGAGATCGCGCCACGGGATGCCGACAGATGGCGCAGCAGCACGGTATCCGCATGATGACCGAGCAGTTCCCATTCCCCGCCCGTGGCCACGCGCTGGCAATGCAACTGGGCCAGCGCATGGGCCTGCCCCGGCCCGGCGGGCAGATTATCCGCCCGGTGCAGCGCGCCCGGCTGTGCGCAGCCCACGGATGCGGGCGGTACGTAACAGGCTTCCGACGCCGCGCGCGCGGGAACAGGGGCCAGCAGCAACCCGCACCACAGCCATGGCATGATCCCTGCACCCATCTTTCCGTTATCGCCCCCTGGCTTTGGTTACGGGGCGAGACTAGAGCATGAGAACAAAATAGGAAAGTACGGAAACCCCAGTCACTTACGCCATGGCATCAGGGCCGTCAGGCGCGTAATATACCGCACATGCGACTCTGCTTTATCGGTGACAGCTATGTCACGGGAACGGGCGATCAGACCTGCCAGGGCTGGGCCGGACGGCTATGCGCCATGGAACGGCGGGGCGGGCGGGATGTCATGCTGTACAATCTGGGCGTGCGCGGACAGACCAGTTGCGACATCGCCCGGCGCTGGCTGACCGAAACCCGCTCCCGGCTGGACGGGCGGCATGATGGCGGCGTGGTCCTGTCCTTCGGGGTCAATGACTGCACCACCACGCCGCGTGGACAGACCCGGGTTACATGGGCGGACAGCATGCGCGCCACCCGGAGCATACTGGAACAGGCGCGGCAGACATGGCCCGTGCTCATGGTCGGGCCGCCGCCGGTGGGGCATGAGGACCATGACTGGCGCATCCGCGCCCTGTCGGACGCCATGGCCCGGCTATGCGCGGATATGAAGATACCCTTCCTGCCGATATGGGAACCCCTGCGCGCGCGCCCCCTGTGGTGTGCGGAAATCGCGCGCGGCGACGGATTCCATCCCACGGGCGGCGGATATGCCGAACTGGCCCGGCTGGTTCACGACTGGCCCGCATGGCGGAAATGGATGGGCGCGGTGTCCCCGCTGCGCGTCCCATCATGACGCTTGGCAGCAGCAGCCATGCTTGCCACATTACCCGCCATGACGGCTGGTTCCGTTTTCTGAAACAAGGCATGCAGACATGAAAAAGATCATTCCCTGTGCCCTGCTGGGCATACTGGCCGTGGCCTGCGCTCCCGCCGCCCGCGCCGATGTGCCCGAAGGGGAACTCAATTCCCTGTATATCCGCCCCGAAGTGCAGTTGCCCGCCCCTGCCCTTTCCTTCCCGAACTATCCGGTGGTGGATGACTGCACGACCGAATTCGGCGATGCGGTCACCAATGCCTGCGTCACGGGGGAAAAGGAACGCGCGCTGGTCCTGCAGCCCGCATGGGATGAATATACGGACAGCGACAAGATCGCCTGTCAGGAAGACGTGACCCATATCCGCCACATCCAGCTATACAAAAACCTTGCCTACTGTCTGGACAGCCGCCGCTACGAAGCATGGCGCAAAAAGCATCCGGCGGGACACTGATCGCCGCCTGCCCCACATCAGTCCGGGGCGATATGGCAGCGCCCGTCATCATGGCTGTGGTCGTAATCAACATTCTGGTTAGCGCTGCTGTCGCCGTGGATGATGCGGCGCGGACGGGCGGGATGGGCTGACAGGACGGACTGCTCCCGCCCGTCCCCCACGTAATGCAGGTCGGCTGCATCCAGCACGCTGCCGGGAATGGCGGAAAGCATGAAGGGCGCGTGCAGGTTGTCATGCGCCGCCTGATCCGCCTGCGGATGGGTTGCCCGCCATGCGGCGGACGCCCACAGATAGAACGGGATTTCATAGGCCGCGCGCACATCCCCATGCGCCGGAATCCCGCCCGAACACTCACTTACGCGCACCCCGTGGTCCGAGACGTAAAACAGCACTGCCGGACCGCCATGGGCATGCAGGGTGGATACGACATGGGCCAGCATATGGTCGGTATAGGCAATACTGTTGTCATAGGCCGTGCCCAACCCCCCGAAACCGCGGGGATAACGATCACCCGCGTTTTCATGGCTGCCGAACAGGTGCAGCACGATAAAGACCGGACCTTTCGCCCCGGTAATCGCATCATCCACTACCGGCAGCATCCGTTCATCCAGCACCGGGCTGCTCATCAGTCCGTCATGCACGGTGGTATAGGCGATGTGGTGCGCCTGTTCCGAATAGGCGCCGATCACGCTGTCATAGGGGCCAAGCCGGGGATGGTTGCTGATCCACCACGTATCATATCCCGCGGCGTTGAAGACCGAGACCAGATCATGTCCCGGCCCACCGCCCGGCCGCAGCCGGTCGTAGCCCGACAGGATGACCGGCACCGCGCCGACCGTGTAGTCGAAGGGTGTCACCATGTCATCGAAATGCAGCAGGCTGTCCACCTGCTCCATTTCCGGGGTGGTTGGCGATCCGTAGCCGTAAATGTGGTGATGGTCGCGGCGCGCGCTTTCCCCGATCACCAGCACGATCACCTGTCGCGGGTCCGGACGCGGCGGCGTAAGGAAATGAATCGGTTCATGGCTGATCCGCCGCGCCATATCGGTTACACGGCGGGTTTCGCGCCGCGCCGCGACATAACCCGTCGCCATGCCCCACGGCCATGCCCGGTCGAAACGCGAATGAATGGCCACCATGGGATTTTCGGTGCCCCCGCGCGTGGGCGGCAGATGCTGCCATAACCGCACCGTCGGCACGACAATCCATGCCAGCAGCGCGGCGACCGCACCCAGACGCGCGGGAATCCCCCATCGCACCACCGGCCCGCGCGGGCGGGCGAGATAGAACCCCGCCAGCACCGTCCATATCCCGATCCACACACACAGCCACGGCAGCACCGGGCGCACATAACCCACGACAACGGGCACGGAGCAGTAAAACAGGATCAGCCACAGCGGATAGCCCGGCGGTGTCCCGCTTATGCTGATATAATACACGGCGGCCGGAAACAGCATGACCACCGGCAGGAACAGCGCCAGCAGCACCCGCCTGCTGTTGAACAGCAGCGCCACGACCGTCCAGAGCACCACCGCGCGGATGACGCCCTGCAACGCCGTACAGGCGGGCAGAAGGGCCAGTACTCCCATGATGGCCAGCAACGCATCAGGCCATGCCTGTCGGCACGGAAGACGCCAGCGGGATCGGGCAGGCGGGCTGGGCGGGATCGTCATGGACGTTTCATGCCATGGGGCGGCCCCTGCCGGTAGCCCCATGGTACCGGGGCGAGAACAGGCGATGGCACGTTTGTGAATGAACCGGCGCGCGGCAACGCTTTTTATCCCCCGTCCGGACGCCTAATAATGCGCCCCCCGGGAGGCCCGCGCAGACGGGTGCCAGAAGAACAGTCGTTGATAAAAAACGGTTACCAGAAAACCGGAATCATAAAGGCAGACAAACGTATTATGGCAAAGATCAAGGTCAGGAATCCCGTTGTCGAGATGGATGGCGACGAGATGACCCGCATTATCTGGCATTTCATCCGCGAACGGCTGATCCTGCCGTATCTGGACATCGATCTGAAATATTATGATCTGGGCATCCGCCATCGTGACGAGACGGACGACCGCGTAACGGTGGAAGCGGCGGAAGCCGTGCGCCGCTACGGCGTGGGCGTGAAATGCGCCACCATCACCCCTGACGAGGCACGGGTGGAGGAATTCGGCCTGAAGAAGATGTGGCGTTCGCCCAACGGCACGATCCGCAACATCCTTGATGGCACGATTTTCCGCGAACCGATCATCTGTTCCAACGTGCCGCGGCTTGTCCCCCACTGGACCCAGCCGATCGTGATCGGCCGCCATGCCTATGGCGACATCTACCGCGCCGCCGAAACCCGCATTCCCGGCCCCGGCAAGGTGACGCTGCGCTACGCCCCGGCCGATGGCGGCCCGGAACAGGTGCTGGACGTGCATGACTTCACCGGCCCCGGCGTGGCGCTGGGCATGCACAATACCCGTGCATCCATCGAAGGGTTCGCGCGCGCATCGCTGTCCTATGGGCGCGACCGCAAGCTGCCGGTCTACCTGTCCACCAAGAACACCATCCTCAAGGCCTATGACGGCATGTTCAAGGATGTGTTCCAGGAAGTGTACGAACGGGAATTCCGTGCCGATTTCGAGAAGCTGGGCCTGACCTACGAACATCGCCTGATTGATGACATGGTCGCCTGCGCGCTGAAGTGGAAGGGCGGTTATGTCTGGGCGTGCAAGAACTATGACGGCGATGTGGAAAGCGACATCGTGGCGCAGGGTTTCGGCAGCCTCGGTCTCATGACATCGGTCCTGCTGAACCCGACGGGCGACGTGGTGGAAGCGGAAGCAGCACATGGCACCGTGACCCGCCATTTCCGCGAACATGAAAAGGGACGCCCGACCAGCACCAATCCCATCGCCTCCATCTTCGCATGGACGCGCGGACTGGCCTATCGCGGGCGTTTTGACGATACCCCCGATGTGACCCACTTCGCCAACACGCTGGAACGCGTGTGCATCGAAACGGTCGAAGGGGGCCAGATGACAAAGGACCTGGCCCTGCTGGTCGGCCCCGATACGAAATGGCTCGATACCCAGCCCTTCCTCGATGTGCTGGACACAAAGCTGCGCACCGCCCTGTCGCGTAGCTGAACACGCGGACGCGCCGCATGGATGAAAAATCATCCATGCGCGCAGATGCGCCTACCTGTCGGGATGGGGGCGTGATTATATGATGGTCATGCACGACGACCATCCACCCGCCGTAACGCCCCCATCTCCCGCCGCGCAGAAAACGCCGTGGCTGGAAGGCACGCTGGAACAGCTTTTCTTTCGCGCGCGGTGGTTATGCGCGCCGCTTTATCTGGGCCTGACAGCGGGTCTGGTGGTCATTCTGGTCAAGTTCCTCCAGACCATGTGGGGGTTGCTGCGCGACAGCTACACGCTGCAATTCGACGATGTATTCGTCGGCATCCTCGACATGATCGACCTTGTGCTGCTGGCCAACCTGCTGCTGATCGTGATGTTCGCGGGGTACGAGAATTTCGTCTCCAAGCTGGATGTGCGCAACCACCGAGACTTTCCGGACTGGATCGGCCATGTCACGTTCGGGGACATCAAGATCAAGCTCATGGCCTCCATCGTGGCCATGTCCGCCATTCATGTTCTGGCGGATTTCATCCGGGTGGACACGATCCCAAGCCGGACACTGGCATGGAGCGTCGGCATCCATCTGGCTTTCGTCGTATCGGGTCTCATGCTGGCGATGATGGACCGCATGATGGAAGCGCCCGGCGCACCGGCGCGGCATGAAAGCGTGAAACCGGACGCGCACTGAAACGGATTACCTGATCCGTTCCCGCCCCGCGCCCGATTACGCCGCGTCAGCCCCCTTCGCTGCATCGTCCATGCGGGCTTCCCGCAGGGCCTGCTGCGTCAGGCGTTCTTCGTTACGGCGCAGGAACAGCGCGCTGGCGATCAGCCCTACCGCCACCGCGATACCCATTGCGATACTGGCCGGGCCGGAAACCTGCGTTACCTTGCGGCCCAGATAATAGGCGCCCGTGGCATACCCGCCGGCCCAGCACAGCCCGCCCAGCGCATTGAACAGCATGAAACGCGGCCACGGCATATGGTTGGCCCCCGCCAGCAGCGCCACGAAAACGCGCAGAAGGGCAATGAACCGACCGAAGAATACGATGGCGCTGCCATGATGGCGAAACAGGAAACGGCCCAGCAGAAGCCGGTCCGGCGTAAGGCGGATGCGCGGGCCGTATTTCTGCAACAGGGGCAGGCCGACCTTCCGCCCGATGAGATAGCCGATATTGTCCCCGATCACGGCACCCGTCACCGCCGCCAGCGCGACCCACTGGATATCTAGCCGCTGCGTGGCGGCACAGTAGATGGAGGCTGAAATGATCAGGGTCTCGGCCGGTAGCGGAAGCCCCATGCTTTCAAGCATCACGATCAGGGTAATGACCCCGTAACCGTAGTGCTGGAACAGATATTCAAAATGATGCAGCAGTGTCCGCTCCTCCGTTCGGGAAAATCATGCACGGCTTCATATGCCAGCCCCGCCGGAGCAGGAATTGCGCGCCGGACCTGAACCCCGCCCGGCATGCGGTCACCGGAACTGCGCATGTCGATTACCCGACTGAAATCCGGCTGGCACAATGGGTGAAACGGCCCCGGAGCAAAACCGGATTTAGTGAATATCTGCCCCCCGTTTTCTGGATCGCACCGAACCGCGCCAGCGCAACAGGGGCCATGCCACAAATCATAAAGACGTTTTTGGTGAAGCTTTTTTCAAAAAGTTTCAGAAAACGGCACAGCCACCCTGCCGCATCACTTACCGCTGTATCCATTCCCGCCGTTCGGGTGCGCGGCGCTCCCACCCCCGGCGTTCCAGTTCCGGCGTGCTGGCCGGTTCCGCCGGGTAGCCGACACATAGATACGCCACCAGTTCCAGCGTCGGTTCCACATCCAGTACGCGCATGATCTGGTCCGGGTCGATGATCGACACCCATCCGACCCCGATTCCCTTTGCCGTCGCCGCCAGCCAGAACGTATGGATGGCCATGACGGTGGACCATGTTGTCGTCTGCGGCATGGTGCCGCGCCCCAGCCCGCGTCCCTGCGCCGGTTCGGGATGGGACAGCACGGCAATATGGTGCGGGGCATCGTCCAGACCCGCCAGTTTCAGGCGTGCGTAATGCTGCGCATCCGGCCCGGTGCGGTCGGCCAGCGCTTCGGCATTGCAGCGCATGAAGTCCTGCCGCACGGCCTGACGCCGCTGCGGGTCGTCCACGCGGACGAAACGCCATGGCTCGCTCAGCCCGACCGATGGCGCGAGGCAGGCAATACGCAGCAATTCATCCAGAACCGGTTCGGGCACGGGTTCGCGGCGGAAGTGCCGTACATCCCGCCGCCAGCGAAACAGGTCGTCCAACTGGTCCATGAAGACGGGAGAGAATTCGGGCATGGTCGTCATGCCCTTCTCTTTCGTTCATTGCGGCCCGTCTGTCACGTCCCCAATCCCTGGGTGGCCACGGCACGCCTGCCTTATGGGGATGCCACCGTGCAGATATGAATATGGCGGCGCACCGGAATGCGCCGCCATATCAGGATATATCCGGCAGGACTGACCGCCGCCGCAGGTCAGTTCCGGTCCCAACCCCGCAGGGCCAGCAGGGAAGGCGCTCCTTCAATCCCGGCATGGCAACCGGACGGCACGGCGATACTGGGCAGCGTGGCCAGCAGCATCATTCCCTGTTTCCGATACGCGGCACCAACCCACGCGACGACGCGCCGGGCCCTGGTACGGATGGAAAGGAAAGCGGGAGACGGGGAAAATCCCATGGTAGGGACAGGAGAAAAACTACGCATCGAGGCGTTTCCCGTGAGCCTAGCGGGCGCGCTTGCCGCATGCTGCTCCTGCCGCGCACGCTACGCCGCAACCCGATGCTTGCAAATATAATATTTTCGCAGATTTCCGGGCCGATCCATGCTTTTTTCGCAGGGCTTTTTCCGGCAGGTGTTGCATGAAAAATGCACCTGCCGGAACGTCCGTTTCCTCAGATACAGCCAATCTGCCACGAAGCCCGCCATTCCTGCCCCGGCTGTAGATGGAACACTGCGGGACGGGTGGAAAATTCACCCTTGAATCCGACAGGACTGGCTAGCCCGTACCACGGTTCGATGCACAGGAAATCGGCCCCCGGCTTCATCCATATGCCCAGTTGCGCAAACCCTTCCCATGTCAGCCGCAGGCCGGGACCATCGGGAATGCGGTATGTCAGGCCCCGGCTGGCGGGGCAGTCCATAATCAGGGCATCATGCGTGAACAGCGCCTCATCCAGATGGAGCATACGCCCCCGTACCGGGGTGGGAAGTGGATCGGGCAGCAGCAGCCCCCCGTCCAGCCTGCGTACGTCTTCAGGTTCGGGCTGATCGAATTCGATGACATGGCGATCCTTGGGCACATCGGGCGCCAGCGGCCAGATAAAGGCCGGATGCGCCCCCAGCGATGCGGACAGGACGCGCTGCACATCAGGGTTGGTGACGCAATACCCCACGGACAGCCTGCCCTGCGTGATGCGGTATTCAATGACGAGACTGAAGGCAAAAGGAAAGACTTCGCGCGTCTGCGCCGTATCAACCAGTTCCAGACGGCAACCGGTTTCATCACGCTCCAGCCAGCGAAAGGCACTGTCGCGTGCGAAACCGTGCTGGGTCATGTGATACCCGCGCCCGTCGATCCACGCGGTATCATCCACCAGCCGCCCCACAATGGGAAACAGCACGGGGGAATGCCGCCGCCACGGTTCCTGCCCGCTCCACAGCAGGTCGCGGCCACCGGCGCGCAGGGCACGAAGTTCCGCCCCGTGGGCGCTTACGGTTGCGCCCAGAACACCATCGCCGAATGTGTGGGTATCGTCAGTCATGCCGGTGGCTCCATCCATTTCATGATGGGCCACCATGCACGATCCGGGTGGTCCCTGCCTACTGATGCGCGGTTGAAGCAGATGTGAGCGGAGCAGGCGCGCCTTTGTCCCCATTGGCAGGTCTGAGTTTCAGGGTCAGGCGTTCCACTGAAAAGGCCAGCCGCGCCCCGCTGCTGCTGGATGTAAACTTGATGTATATGCCGTTATTGTTTTCCATGACGGCGCCGCCCTTGCCCGCGCCCACCGTCGCTTCGCCCTGAACGGACCAGTATGTCCCTTCGATATCCTGCAGGCGGTACAGGTTATAGACGGTGCCCGTAGCCCGTGTTCTGGAAAACCCGATGGCGGCACCGGAGCCACCATGAATACGGAAGGGATAGTCGTGCCCTTCAAACGTCAGGATACCCTTGCCCCACGAAACACCCGCCCCCAGATCCGCCGCCGACAGGGTAAAGGCAATGGTTCCCGTGTGATCACCCAGCGCATCGGCTGCATGAGCATACGTGACAGGGCCGATAGAGGACACGGACATAACGACCGCCGCGGCGGCCAGAGATGCAAGGCGCAAAGCAGACTCCATGACTTCCGGCGAACGGTGTCGCCCCATATCCTTACATGGCCGACATGGTTTCCATGTCACACGTTGAGAGTGCCGCACAAATACCAGCCATGCAAATTATATCATGGACATGTACCGCTTCAGCTTCAGTTTATTTCGCCCCGCCGGGCGTGACCGGGGCCAGTTGCGCGCGCGCTTCCCCATTGGGCAGGGCCGCTGTGTGCAGGTTCACGTAAACCTGTCCGTTCTGAAGGGCCTGCGCCTGTTCGGATGAAAGCAGGACGGAGCCGTGCTGGCCGGATTTGTAGGGGGCGGGAATGGGCACGAGCACGCCTGCTTCCTCACTGGCCGAAGCGGGGCCATGGAAATGGGCGGCGACGACCGGCCCGCTCAGCCCGGTCCATGTCAGCGTATATTTGACCAGATTGCTGTGGGTATCGAGCGTGGCCCGGACCGTACCTTCGGGGTGGGAGGTCGTTGCATGTTCGGGCTGGAAATGACCTTCCAGCCGCACGGTTGCCGCCATAACGGGAGAAGCGACCGCGATGCTCGCCGCAAGAAGGGCGGGCAGGGCGAAAAAACGGACCATATCAACCTCCACTACAGAATACTGCCTTCACGCAATACTTTATTGTTGATGTAATGTTTACGCAGTGAATGTTTATGTGATGCATGAACGTACCGGGCATGCAATACAAATCATTATCAGACCCGGTACGCAGGCCCCTTATATATCCAGCGGGCGCGGGCGTTCCATCCATGCCATATCCGGCCGGAACCATAGCGAAACCCGCTGATAGCACCCACGTCGACGGGGCCATAACAGGCTGGCGAGGCCATGCGTATTCATCCACTGACAGTGCATCACACCCTCCGCAAGGGCAGGACGGCACCCGTTACCAAGGGTGCGCGTCTGATATGAAACGCCCGGTATCCACCACCATGCCCATGGCAAAGTAGCACACCACGATACCCAGCAGCATCAGCAGGCAGGACAGGATCACACGCATCCATGCCATGTGCCACCGATCCCGTAAGGCGACAAGACGCGGTGGCCACCTGCCGTCAACCCACGCCCGTACCGCCCGCTGCCCCGTAGACCTGACCGGTAATGTAGCTGGCCTCGGCCGATGCCAGCAGCACATAGACCGGGGCCAGTTCCGCAGGCTGCCCGGCACGGCCCATGGGGGTATTGCCACCAAAATTGTGGATGTTCTCCTCCGTCTGGCCACCACTGATCTGCAGTGCGGTCCAGAACGGGCCGGGGGCGACGGCATTGACCCTTATGCCGCGCTGTACCATCTGCTTGGCCAGTGATTTGACAAAGGCGACAATGGCCCCCTTGGTCGCGGAATAATCCAGCAGGATTTCGGACGGATTGAACGCGTTGACCGAAGCCGTGGCAATAATCGCGCCGCCACGCGGCATAAGCGGGATCGCCGCCTTGCTGAGGTAAAACAGCGAATAGATATTGGTGCGGAAGGTTTCGTCAAACTGTTCGTCGCTGATATCAAGGATGGAATCCTGATGACGCTGGCGGCCCGCATTGCTGACCAGTATATCCAGCCCGCCCAGTTCGCTATGCGCCCGTTCAACCAGCGAGGTACAGTATTTCCTGTCCCGCAGGTCGCCGGGGAGTGCCACCGCTTTCCGTCCGGCTTCCCGGATCAGGGCGACAACCTCGCGCGCATCGGGTTCTTCCTGTGGCAGGTAGGCGATGGCGACATCCGCCCCCTCCCGCGCATAGGCGATGGCCGCAGCACGACCGATGCCGGAATCCCCGCCCGTAATCAGCGCCTTGCGACCCGCCAGCCGACCGGACCCGCGATAGCTGGTTTCCCCATGGTCGGGCCGTGGCGTCATCTTGCCCGCAAGGCCGGGCCATGGCTGTGACTGTTCGGGAAACGGGGGGCGGGGATAGGCGTTTTCCGGATCGACCAGCGCGGGGTGCGGGGCAGTCATTTCCGCGCCCTGCGCCCGGCCCGACGCGGCGGCGGCCGTGACAAGACCGGCCGCCACACCCGTCAGGACCGTCCGGCGGGATGAAGAATGATGCATGTCATCAGGCATGATGGAATGCTCCCTGTCTGTGGGGTGCTGACACCCTGTTTACAGACCAGAACACCCTTCGCCGCCGCAGGGTTGCCTGCCGGGCGCGTTTTCTGCCTGCGTGCGGATCAGGGCAGGGCTGCGATTCCGGTGATCTCGACCTTCCAGCGCGGATCGGCCAGGCGGGCTTCCACCGTGGCGCGCGCGGGCTTGCACGCAGGATCAAGCCACGCATCCCATGCACGGTTCATGGCCGCCATATCGTTCATGTCGCTCAGGAAAATCTGGACTGACAGCAGGCGCGCACTGCTTGTGCCCGCTTCCACCAGCAGGGCGTCAATCTGGCGCAGGATGTCCGCCGTCTGGCCCTGTGCATCCAGGTCGGGATTGTCGGCCACCTGTCCGGCCAGATAGACCACGCCACCATGCACGACGGCGCCGGTCAGCCTTTCTTCGGGTTGCAGGCGTGTAATGGTCATATGAAGGTCCTTCCGTGCTGGTATTCGTTATGCTCGCGGGCATGGCTGCCCCTGCTGGCCTAACCGATCATGGCGTGGATGGAAACGATATGAATTGGTGCGTCGCCCGCCTGGCATCCCTGCCCACCCGATGCGCAAGCGAAACCACGTGACAGTTGCGCGGGCGGGAATCAGCGGTGGCGGAACATCTCGTACAACGCGACCGCCGCCGCATTGGATACATTCAGGCTTTCCATCTGGCTGCTCATGGCCAGACCGGCAATCTCGTCACAATGCTCGCGCGTCAGCCGTCGCAGTCCGGCCCCTTCGGCCCCCAGCACCAGTGCGACGCGACGCTGGTGGAAGGATGCGCCATCCAGTACGCCACCGCCCGCATCCAGCCCCACGACCCACAGCCCACGGGTCTTGAGCGCGTCCAGCACGCGCGACAGGTTGACCACACGGATCAGCGGCACGATTTCCAGCGCACCGGATGCCGCGCGCGCAAGTGTGCCGGTTTCTTCCGGCGCGTTACGGTCCTGCATGACAACAGCCACCGCACCAAACGCCGCCGCCGAACGCAGGATGGCCCCCACATTGCGCGGGTCGGTCACCTGATCGAGCACCAGAACCGGTCCGGGCTGTTCCAGCACGGTATCAAGATCAGGCGCGGTCAGGGCATCGGCCAGCAGGGCCATGCCCTGATGAACAGCATCGGCGCCACACAGCATGTCCAGCCGCGCGCGTTCGGTCCGCACGGGCTGGATGGGGAAACCGCCTTCCAGCTTTTCGGCCAGCGTTTCCTCGGCTTCGGCTGTCACCAGAAGCTGGCGCAGCTTGCGATCCGGGTTTTCCAGCGCCGCCTGTACGGCATGCAGCCCATACAGCCAGCAGGTGCCACGCGGGGCTGAGGCCGCCCCACGCCCCCCCCGACCACCCCGGTCAGGTCCGGATCGGGAAGACGAAGCGGAAGGGGCCGCAGGCGAATGGCCGCGACGACGGGGAGCGCGCATGTTCATGCCCGTTCTTTAAGCCTAACGACGGGCTGCGTCATTCCCCGAAATGCACGCGGGCGAAGTTTTTCGCCAAACCTATTGACACCCCCCGCCATACCCCTTAATTACCCCGCCAACCCGGAGGGATGCCCGAGTGGCTAAAGGGGGCGGACTGTAAATCCGCTGGTGTACGCCTACGTTGGTTCGAATCCAACTCCCTCCACCATTCTCCTTTCTCAATATAATATCAGGTCTTACCGCTACACGCGGTCGCTCACCTGTGCCGGTAACGGTCTGGCAGCAATCCATGCGCAGGACCGTTCCGTGGCGGCAACGCACGTGGGGTATGGACGGCCCGCACGGAATCCATGTCTGACGGGCAGGACGACTTCGGTCATGCACCCTGCGCAGGCGCAGGATACACCCCGTGCGCCGTTCATTACTGTCAGATTATGAATTTTTCCTTCGTTTTCATTTTTTTGACATAATGAAAACGATATATCCCATCAGATGCCTTCCATTCCGAATGAACTGATGAAAATTATTCCCATAACTTCGCTTCTGCATTGATTGATATTTACTTAATATTGTCGATTATTTTTCCGTACAGAATGAACCATTATTTTACTCTACGAATAATTATTTCTATATTGTTTGTAACATATTGTAAGATAATGATATTTTAAGTATTTGGTCGATAATATCCGATAGGGCCGACCATTTTCCTATTATTATGGCAACGCCTGACCATACCGTGCGCTATATTTCAGAACGACAACCAAATGGAAAGATACAGATGCTACGGTCAATCCCCATTCTTGCCGCCTGTCTGTCAATTGCCGTTACCGCCAGCACGGCGGGACATGCGCAGTCGGTTGCGTCCGGTCATCGGGATATCCTGCTTCAGGCCGATCACGCATGGAATGGCATGGCGTATGAAAAATACCCCACCACACAACCGGAACTGACCATGATCCGGCTGACCATTCCCGCGCATACCGCCCTGCCATGGCACACCCATCCGGTACCGAACGCGGGGTATGTGCTGGAAGGGCAGTTGACAATCCATGACCGGGAAACGGGCAAAACGCAGACCTTCCATCAGGGGCAGGCCTTTGCCGAATCAGTCAACGATACCCATCGCGGCGAAACGGGGGAAACACGGACCGTCCTGCTGCTGACCTATGCCGGCACACCGGGCACACCGACCTCCGTTCCCGCAAAAGGAGAAAAACCGGAATACTGATACGGACTGTTGCGAAATCGCAATAACGTTATTTGTGTTTAAAAAACAACAAGGTACACGAAAACGATTCCGTGAGGGCAACAGGAAATATATTTTGGTGATCGCTGTTGCCTGACAGCCTGCGCCGTTCCACACTCCTGCCCTTCATGCCGTGACGACCCCATCCGCTACCCCTGGTGAAGTGAGACGACACATAGTGAAAGAGGCGACCATGTCGGACATCTCACAGATGTCTTCACCCTTGCTGGAGAAGCTGTCGCTTGCCGTGATGATAGCGGACGGGTCGGGTCGTATCGTCTACAGCAATTCCCCGGCCCGCGAGATGACCGGCCATAATGAGGCCGAAATGGCCGACACGCGGCTGGGCCGGCTGTTTCCCGACCTGTCCCACGCCTGCGAACCCATGCCGGTGGAGGGGGCGCGCAAATGCCACACCACCCTGCGCCGCCGGGACGGGCTGGGCGTGCCGGTGCATCTGTGCCGTGAGGGCATAAACTGGAACGGCCATCCCTACGAACTGCTCTGCCTGCACGACCGGACGGAGGAAGAACGCAACCGCGAGGAAGTGGAGATCAGCAAGCTGATCGTCCATGCGACCGACCGGGGCATTCTGGTTCTTGACCCGCAATACCGCATCACCCATGCCAACCGCGCCATTCTCGCCCTGCTTGGCACGGAAGCGGATGTGCTGCACGGCATGGCCTTCAGTTCCCTGCTGTCCGACACGCAGGGCGATATCGAAACCCTGCGCCAGTTCCAGCAGCACCTCTCGCACCGCACCGGCTTCGAACTGGATATGCGCACGCGCACCCCGCAGGGCAGGGAACTGCGGCTGCGTTGCGCGGTCACCCCCCATTACGCGACGAATGAAACGTTAAGCGATATTATCGTCGTCCTGCACGACATCACCCATGACCAGCAGTTACGCGAACTGCAACGCGATGTGGTGGAAGCCCTGACGGACCAGTTCCCGCTGGATGTCATGCTGGACTTCATGTGCCGCCGGATCGAACTGATCGCGCCCGACTGCATGGCCGTGGCCATGCTGGGCAGTGGCCCGACGGTGCGTCCGGGCGGCCATGGCAATATTCCGCTGCCCATGCTCCACGCTCTTGAAGGGCTGGAGGCCAGCACGACAGGCGGGGCCTGTGGCACGGCCATGGCCACGGCGGAAGAAGTGGTCGTGGCGGATTTCGCCACCGAAACCCGCTGGCCCGAACTGCGCGCCACCATGCGCGCGCATGGGATTGCAGCGGAATGGGCCGTGCCCATCATCCTGCGCAACGGCGATGTGGCGGGCAGTTTTTCACTGTATTTCCGCAATCCCGGCGCACCTGATGTCTGGCACCGCCGCATCGTCAGCGCCTGCGTGCATCTGGCCATGCTGGCCATCGAACAGCAGCGCAGCCGTGAATCCATCATACGCCTGTCCTATACGGACCGGCTGACCAGCCTGCCCAACCGCATGTGGCTCAACCGCCGCATGCAGGAACTTGATAACCGCCAGCCCGCCGCCCCGATCAGCCTCATGATCATCGACCTCGACCGCTTCCGCAAGATTGTGGAGGCACTGGGACAGGGCCGGGCCGACCAGCTACT
This sequence comes from Komagataeibacter sp. SM21, assembly GCF_041402665.1. Lineage (NCBI taxonomy): Bacteria > Pseudomonadati > Pseudomonadota > Alphaproteobacteria > Acetobacterales > Acetobacteraceae > Komagataeibacter > Komagataeibacter sp. SM21. The sequence goes on along the minus strand of NZ_JBGLOV010000006.1, from coordinate 44,448 downwards.
TCTGGAACTCTCCCGCCGCCTGCGCCACGGCATTGCCGGGCGCGATGTCCTGATCCGCACGGAAGGGGACGAGTTCGTCATCATTACCGAAGAAAACGCGCCCGACGTTACCCTTCTGGCCGAACGCATCATCCATAACCTTGAAGAACCGTTTACCGTGGATGGCATCCCGGTCAGCATTTCGGGCAGTATCGGCATCTGCACCCATATCGATGATCAGGACATGGAGGAAACCCTCCGTCAGGCCTATACCGCGCTGGCACAGGCCAAGAAGGCGGGCCGCGGCTGCTACCGTTTCTTCCATCCGTCCATGACCCGGCAGGCCGATGACCATGTCATACTGGCGTCCAGCCTGCGTGAAGCGATTGCCGACAGACGGCTGAACCTTGTCTACCAGCCGCAGGTGAACGTGCTGACCGGCAGGCTGCACGGGGTGGAAGCCCTGTCACGCTGGACCGACCCGGTGCTGGGCACTATCCCGCCGGGGCGGTTCATTCCCGTGGCGGAAGAAACCGGCCAGATCCGCGCGCTGGGTGCATGGTCGTTACGGGTGGCATGTGAACAGATGGCCGAATGGATTGCACGCGGCGTGGCGGTGCCGACCGTGTCGGTCAACCTGTCCGCCATACAGTTTCAGGACCCCGAACTGGTTTCCCAGCTTGCCACCGTGCTGCACCAGACCAACGTCCCGCCGGAACGGCTGATCGTGGAACTGACCGAAACCACCATGATCGAGAATTTCGAGCAGACCATGACCACGGCGGTCGCGATCCGCAATCTGGGGATCGGCCTGTCCATGGACGATTTCGGAACCGGTTATTCCAGTCTGGCCAACCTTGCCAGCCTGCCCATAAACGAGGTCAAGATCGACCGCAGTTTCATGAAGGGCTTCGGCAGCACCGGCAATGTACGGCAGGTGGTGACCGCCATCATCCGCATTGGCCATACGCTGGGCATGACCGTAATTGCCGAAGGCGTGGAAGAAGCCGAACAGTGTATCCAGCTACGCGCCATCGGCTGTGACGTGATCCAGGGATACTATTTCGCCCATCCAATGGATGCTGAATCACTCGATACATGGATACGCGAACGCAGGTTCCAGTCCGCCCTCAACCCGTAAGCGGAGCGCTGGCTTCCCGTGCCGCCGCCATGGACGCCTCGTTGAACGCAAAGGGCAGGCACGCATACCGCACCCCCTGCGTTACCGGGCGGACCGCATGCAGCAGCGCACACGAAAACACCACCGCGCCACCAGCAGGCGGCCGCAGGCCGCGCGACGAAAATTCGGGGAAGGTGAGTTCCCCGCCCCCATAATCATCGTTCAGCGTGATCGAGATGGCGAACAGTCTGTGGGCCGCGCCCGGCACCGTATTGTCACGATGCGGACCGAAGCATCCACCCTCCGCCGCATCGTACCGGCCCAGCACCATGCGGTCCATGCGGGTCACGGTGCACTGGAACACACGGGTAATTTCGGGCACCACACGCCGGATGATGCGCGCCTGTAACTGCCGGACAAGATCACCGTCGCGTAACAGGCAGTCACGTCGGCTCTTGAACCCAGAATCAATTATATTGACCGGCTTTCCATCCGCCCCGCGCGTCAGCACGGCAGACGGACGGGATTCGTGCGTGTGGTAATAATCCATCAGCACCTGACAGAACGCCGGTTCCAGCACGGCAGGCAGCATGAGTGCGGGAACCGGCCCATCCTGCACGGGCGGCAGGCGCATGACATGATCGAGCACGCGCGCCGCCACACCCGACGCATCGGGCATGCTGAGACATACACGCAGCATGGGATCGACCACGACCCAGAAGCATTGCCCCACCCCGATCCCGTACAGGTCATGCACCCTGCGGTCGGCATCCCGGAAAAACCGGATGGATTCCCCGCCTGTTACAACCGGGATACGGGTTTCATCCGCACTGTCCGCGCTGACGCCAAAAAAACCGACCGCACCGTCCGCCTGCTGCGCGGCCCGCGCCCGCATGACCGACAGGGCGCGAGCCGCGCACGGATCAAGGGTGGAGGGAAAAAAGAACAGAATGCTGTATCGGCCCGCCGCCATGTCAAAGCTGTAATGACCCCACCGCGTTGTACAGCGCTGCACAAACCGTGGGGCCGGATCGCCCGCTGCAACCGGCAATACGTTCATGATTTCCCATCCCCCATGGCGGCATCATGCCAGCACCATATATTTTTCTGTCTGGCGACGTGCTGATATGACTGTTGTCATCCGTTGCATCATGTCAGGTCCGCCATGTCCACGTCCCCCGCCCATATTGCCGTGATCGGCAGCACGAACATTGATTTTGTCACGCATGTCGAGCGTTTCCCGCATCCCGGTGAAACGCTGCATGTCCATTCCTCCACGACCGGGCTGGGGGGCAAGGGCGCAAATCAGGCGGTTGCGGTGGCGCGGCTGGGACAGGACGTGGCACTGGCTGGCTGGACCGGAACCGACATGCTGGCCGAGATGGCGCGCACCACCCTGCACGATGCCGGGGTGAACGCGCGCTGGCTTCTGGCCGATCCGCAGGCGGGCACGGGCCGGGCCTTCATTACCATCAACCATGCGGGGGAAAACCAGATTCTGGTGGATGGCGGCGCCAACATGGCCCATGGGGCCGAAGCCTGTTCCCATCTGGCCCCGGTGCTGGACAATGCGGCAGTAGTCATGATGCAGATGGAAATGGATGCGGAGCTGGTGCAGGCCGTTGCACGACAGGCCCGTGACCGGAACATACCGGTCGTGCTGGACCCGGCCCCGGTGCCTGCAACCGGTCTGCCCGACGCCTTATTCGCCCTGGCGGATATCCTGACCCCCAATGAAAACGAAACGCGCGAACTGACCGGTATCCTGCCCGTCGATGAAGCTACCGCCCTGCACGCCGCCCGGATCCTGCATGAACGCGGCACGCACACGGCCATCATCAAGCTGGGGCACCGGGGCGTGGTATATTCCACCGCCACGACACGGGGTTTCGTACCACCTTTCGCGGTCAGGGCGATTGATACGGTCGCGGCCGGGGACTGTTTCAACGCCGGACTGGCGACTGCGCTGGCGCGTGGGGCGACGCTGGGCGAGGCCGTGCGCTATGCGGCTGCCTGCGGGGCGCTGGCCACCACCCGAGCGGGTGCGGCCGAAGCGGCACCGACCGCCGATGAAGTCGCATGCCTGCTTGACCGGACACCGGGCTGAGCTTGCATGCAGGACGGCAGGCATTATAGTCCGCCCCATCAGTCAACGGTCCCGTGCAAGCGGGTAAAAGAGGGAATGCCGTAGACCCGGCAGGGTGCAATGCCCGGGGTTGCAGTCGGTAGCTGTACCCGCAACTGTAGGCGGAGAGTATTTCATCTGGCGTCGCCATCAGGCGGCAACCACTGGCTCCGGCCGGGAAGGTAGATGAAATGCAATGACCCGCAAGCCAGGAGACCTGCCGTTGTCCCCCTACCATATCGCCGGGCGGGTATTCCCGGAGATGGGCATAAAAGAATGTATCCGACCAGTTAACATCCCGTATTGCCAGTTCCGCACCGACCAGACACCCGGTTAACGCCGCGTGGTGGCCGGTTATGACCAGACCCATCCTGACGGGATGTTTTTGTAGATGAAATTCTTTCATTCCCTGCGGGTGCGCAGGTACCTGCCCCGCATCATGTTACTGGGCTGCTGCACTGCCGGCAGTCCCGAGGCCCACGCCCAGACACCCCTCACCCAGCTTGCGCAGGACCGCGCCCGCCTTGGCAATTCCACCCCGCTGGTCCAGCAGATCGACCCTGCGACGGTGCGCGATTCAGAACGCGCGCAGGCCGATGCGGAGGAAAAGGCCGCGGGCGATGGTGACAGGCTCGATACCAGCGGCAACCTGCTGGGCAATATGTGGGGTGCGCGGCCATGGCTGTACAAACACGGCATCACCTTCGACATTCAGGAAGTCGATGAACTCTGGGGCAACGGCACCGGCGGTTCGGCCTCGGGCAATGACGGGGCAGCCGGTTCGGGCACCGGCCCGTCCTATGACGGCGTGACCATGCCGACGCTGACCGTCGATACCGAAAAGCTGTTTGGCCTGAAGGGCGGCCTGTTCCAGATCAGCGCGCTGCAGACGCGCGGGCGTTCGATCTCGCAGGATCATCTGGCCAACTTCAACCCCGTCAGCGGGTTCGAGGCCGACCGCTCCACCCGCCTGTTCGAACTGTGGTACCAGCAGACCTTCCTTAACGGAAAGCTGGACGTGAAGATCGGGCAGCAGGATCTCGATACCGAATTCCTCATCAGCGATTACGCATCGCTTTACCTCAACGCCAATTTCGGCTGGCCCATGGCCCCGTCGGTCAACCTGTATGGCGGCGGCCCGTCATGGCCGCTGTCCTCGCCCGCCATCCGCGTCCGCTACCGCCCCAGCGAGAAGTTCACCTTCATGTTCGCCGCCGCCGACGACAACCCGCCGGGCAACCGCTACAACTCGCTTCCCATCCAGCAGGCTACCGGGTCCATCAGCGGTTACAATTCCGATCCCACCAGCCAGACCTATGACGGCGCCAATGGCACCAACTTCAACATGGGCACCGGCGCGCTGCTGATAACCGAACTGCAATACGCGCTGAACCCGCAGCCCGCCGACATGTCCCATGTGACGAAAGACCCCGGCCTGCCGGGCATCTACAAGCTGGGCGGGTATTACGACACGGCGAAATTCGCCGATTACCGGTATAACCGCAATGGCGGTTCGCTGGGGGCGGCGACGCTGAACGTGAACAGCACGCAGTCCGACCTGACCCCGCGCTGGGACCGGGGCAACTGGATGGTGTATGGCATCATCGACCAGATGATCTGGCGGCCTTCGCTGCAATCCGCACGGTCGGTGGGCGTGTTCCTGCGTGCGACCGGCAATGGTGGCGACCGCAACCTGATCAGCTTCGCCATCGATGCGGGCGTGAACCTGAAGGCGCCGTTCAGGGGGCGTGACAACGACACGATCGGGCTGGGCTGGGGCATCGGCCGGGCCAGTTCAGGCCAGCGCCAGTTCGACCGCGACAGCGGATCGATCGTGCAGGGCAACGAAAACCATCTGGAACTGACCTATCAGGCGCAGGTCACGCCGTGGATGGTGATGCAGCCTGATTTCCAGTACGTCTGGAACCCCTCCGGCGGGGTGGCGGACTGGACCGGAAACCGCCGCGTGGGCAACGAGGCCGTTTTCGGCCTGCACAGTAGCCTGACCTTCTGAAAGCGTCCCGTTCGCCCCCCGCATTACCGTCGTGATGCACGGGGTCAAATGGAAATGTTTTCACACCACAAGGGGACTGCCAGCACATACTGGCGGTCCCGGCAGGTCATGCGGGAACAAAAGCACAGACCGGCATTGAAATTTACATTATTGTGAGGCCGCCAGCCCTTCTATACCCGTGAAGGGACAGGGCGGATGACCATGTCACGCACCCTAACTGTAAAGGAAGAATCCGTTGCGCCGTCTTGTTGCTTTATGTCTCCCGCTCAGCATGGCCGCCTGCGCGCAGCATGCACCGCGTCCACTGGTGAATTACTGCAGACAGCCAGCCGTGACGTCCGCCGTGGTGGCAACTGCCAATCAGGGTGCGCCGCAGGCTTCCCCCGCAATCCGTTTTGAAGATGGCACGATCAAGAGCGCCGTCTATGACGACCATATGCAGGTTCTGGCCTGTCACGGCACGGTGGTGCGCAAGGATGGCACACGGCAGGATGGCGTCGCCATTGCCCGCCTGCCCCACATGCACACCGGATGGAAGCAGATCTGGCATACATCAGTCGCCACGCATCAGTGGATACCCGATGCGGATATCATCAAAAACCGGCAGGAACAGTACGCCCGCTATTACGACCATACGCCGCAGGCGTGCAAACCCTACGCGCATGAACTGTTTTACGGCACCCCGAAGTCCGATAAGGAAAACAGCACCCTGCGCGAGACGCTGTACGACTGCCTTGCCGAACACGATGTCAAACCCATGCGGCCCGTATCGGGCATTGACCATACCTACAGCCCGTTTGGCATGAATTTCTATATTCCCTACTACACCAACCTGAACGCGGACGATAACGGTCCTTTCCTTTACTGACCGGGGACCCGGACACCTGTCATGGCCATTCTGCCCATCATCCGCTTTCCACATCCCTGCCTGGAACAGGTCGCAGACCCGGTGGACGCCTCATCGGCGGCTACGCGGCAACTGGCCGCCGACCTGCTGGAAACCATGCATGCGGCACCCGGCATCGGCATTACCGCCTGCCATGCAGGCATCAGCCAGCGGCTTGTCGTCATTGACCTGCCGGACGGTGACGGGCCGCATGTCTATGCCAACCCGGAAATCGTCTGGCAGTCCGATGAAAGCGTAACCCGTGAGGAGGGCAGCGTGTCTATGCCCGGCATCCATGGCCCGATCACGCGCCCGGCGCGCGTGCGGGTGCGCTATACCCGCCCCGATGGCACACAGGCCGAGGAGGAGGCGGATGGCCTCATGGCCGTGTGCCTCCAGCATGAAATCGACCAGATCAACGGCATTTTCTGGATACGCCGCCTGTCCCGCCTGCGCCGGGAACGGGCGGTCAAACGGTTCGCCAGGCTGGAACGGTAATGGATGGGTGGACCGGGTTCAGTCCACCTTCCCGTCATCAAGCATATAGCCACTGGAACGGACCGTACGGATCAGGTCCGCCCCGCCGGATGCGTTGAGCGCCAGACGCAGCCTGCGGATATGCACGTCCACGGTGCGTTCCTCCACATGGATGCCGTCATCCCACGCCGATGCCAGTATCTCGGCGCGTGAAAAGACCCGGCGGGGATGGCGCATGAGGTGCAGCAGGATACGGTATTCCGTGGGACCAAGGGCAATGGCTGCCCCCCCACGCGTAACCCGGCGCGCGCCGTGGTCCAGCGTGACATCGGCAAAGTTCAGCACGTCTTCCACCGGCAGGGCGGAAGCCCCCGCCGCCCGGCCCATGCTGCGCCGCATGACGGCGCGCACACGCGCATGCAGCACGTCCATCCCGCACGGCTTGACCAGATAGTCATCCGCACCCAGATCGAGTGCATGGACGGAATCGCGTTCTTCCCCGCGCGCGGTCAGCATGATGACGGGCAGGTAGCGCGTGGCGGTGGCCATGCGCAGCCTTCGGCACAGGTCCACCCCTGACAGGCCCGGCATCATCCAGTCCAGCAGCACGAGGTCGGGCTTCCACTCGGTTACTTCGCGCAGGGCGTCCAGACCGTTATCCACCGGCATGACGGTGTGGCCCGCAGCCTCCAGATTGTAGGACAGCATGACGGACAGGGCGGCATCATCTTCCGCAACAAGGATGCGAAGCGGTCGGTCAGGCTGCACCGTCCCGCCCTCCCTGCCCGGAGAAGCCGCCACGCGGGCGCACGACAGGCAGGATTTCGCCCGTGGCGGTGTAATAGACCCGTTCGGCGATGTTGGTGGCGTGATCGCCTATGCGTTCAAGGTTCTTGGCGATGAACAGCAGATGCGTGCAGGCGCCGATGTTGCGCGGGTCTTCCATCATGTAGGTAACCAGTTCACGGAACATGGCGTTGTACAGTTCGTCCACCGCCGTATCGGACTGCCAGACTTCCCGCGCAAGCGTGGCGTTGCGCTGGCTCATCGCGTCAATGGCGCGGCGCAGGTTGTCCTGCACAAGGCGGCCCATGCCGCGCAGCCCGCTGAGCGAGACGCGCGACGCCACCAGTTCCGCCCGCAGCGACCGCCGCGCGATGGAAGCGGCGCAGTCGCCGATGCGTTCCATGTCCCCCGTGATCTTCAGCGCCGACACCACTTCACGCAGGTCGCCCGCCACCGGCGAACGCAGGGCGAGGATGCGGATGACCATGGCTTCCACATCGCGTTCCAGCGTATCGACCTGCGGATCGAGGTCGGATGCGATCCCGGCGGCGCTTTCGTCACGGTCGGCGATGGCGGCGATGGCCTGCGATGTCTGTCGCTCCACCAGCCCGCCCATGCGTGCCATCATGGAGCGCAGATGCTCCAGCTCCTGTTCATAACTGCGTACGATATGTGCCGATTCCTGTCCCACCTGCGAACCTTCCTGCCTGCCCGCACAATTATACGGGATGTGCCCGAAAACGGGGCTTACGATACGCTATTTGAGTATATTATATCGGTCCCGAATTTGTTCAAGACGATGTCATACCCCAGCGGGGTGGGACAAAATAATGAAATAAAAAGATTTTTTCAGGAATACGAAATGCCGCGCACACCCCGCCCCCCTGTTGTGCCCGATGCCGGTATTCTCTCATGCCGTCAGATGCTTACGGCGGCCCTTGGCATGGCGCTGGGCATGGGGCCGGGCATGGCCGCGGGTAACGACAACGTCCCCGCCACATCCACCGCCGCCCCGGCCACGTCCCATACCACCAGCCAGCCAGCCGCCCCCAAGGTGGAGCGGATGACCGTGACCAGCCAGCACGTGGTCGGCACCCAGCCCGGCGGCGGCCTGATCCGGGAGGAGGACGCGGCAAAATCCGTCAGCACCATCGGCACGGATTTCATGCGCAAGCAGGCGCCAAGTGCTACCGCGTTCGACATGGTCAGCCTGCTGCCGGGCGCCAATGTATCCTCATCCGATCCGCTGGGATTTTCACCCCAGACCAATATCAGCGTACGCGGGCTGGGCGGGGATTCGCTGGGTTACGTGCTTGAAGGCATGCCGCTTAACGACATCGCCTATTATAACGGTTATCCGGGTCAGTTCGCCGATACCGAGAATTACCAGAGCGTCTCGCTCGAACAGGGATCGGCGGATCTTGATTCCCCCGTGCTGAACGCGGCGGGTGGCCTCATGAACCTGTCCTTCCGCGATCCATCCACCCGCGCGGGTGGGTATGCGGATGTGTCCTATGGTTCGTACAACACCAACCGGCAGTTCCTGCGGCTGGAAACGGGGCAGATCGGGCATACCGGCATACGGGGCTTCGTGTCGTATTCCCATGGTTATACCGATAACTGGCGCGGTCCCGGCCATGATGAACGCCAGCATATCGATTTCAAGTTCCTGCGCGAATGGGGGGCGGGCAACCGCGTTTCGGTGCTGGGCACGTGGAATACGATGGTCGCCAGCTACTATCCCCCCGTGGACAAGGCGGACTGGCAGGCCGAAGGACCGCATGGGGCGGCAAACAACCTTGCCGCCACCTACAACCCGAACGATGCCGCGGGGGGCACCGATTACTGGGCGCTGTACCGCCAGCCCGAACGTATCTTCTACGTCGCGGCACCGGCGCGGCTGACGCTGGCGGACCGGCTGCACCTCAAGCTCACGCCCTATGCCCAATGGAGCTACGGCAACGATCCCGGCGGCACGACGATGGGGGAAACCGGAATGTTCAGCGGGGCAAGCCCCGCCGGGGTGCCCGATGCGGATGCCGTCGTGCGCGCCAACTGGACCCAGACCAGTTACCGTTCCGGCTTCAATGCCGCCCTGGACTGGCAGGTAGCCAACCATGATCTGGTGTTCGGCTACTGGTACGACTATTCCGACGATAGCGAACACCAGCCCTTTACCGCCGTAAACGGCAGCGGTTACGCGCCGGACATATGGGTGGACCGGATCAGCCGCACCGTGCTGCTGCCCGATGGCCAGCAGCTTGATGCAGGCAGCTACCATATGATTTCCCAGACCAATGCGCTGTATGTGGGCGACCGGATGCACTTCCTCAACCACAGGCTTATGGTTGATGTCGGCTTCAAGGAAGTAATGCTGGACCGCCATGGCACCACCACTTCGGCTGGCGTGCAGACGGCTGCGGGCAGCAATGCCGCTACGCCGCTGCCGCGCATCGCCATCCGCTACCGCATCACGCCCCGGCATATGGTATTCTTCAACACCACCACCAATTTCCGCACACCGGATGAAAGCGCGCTGTTTGGCGGAGTGACGGCCAGCGGGATCACAACCCAGCTCAAGAACGAATATTCCGTATCGGAAGAACTGGGCTACCGCTACAGCGGCAACCTGATTATCGGCAGCCTTACGCTGTTCAACTATGATTTCACCAACCGCGAAATCCAGACGCTGCTGAACGTGAACGGCGCGCAGGTTGATTCCACCATCAATGGCGGGGGCCAGACATCACGCGGGGTCGATGTGGAAATCGGGCTGAAGCCATGGCATCACTTCGCACCCTATCTGTCGGGGGAATACCTGCACGCGACCATTGACAGTGACATCCCCTCCACCAGCGGCATGCTGGCCACGCGGGGCAAGACAGCGGTGGAAAGCCCGACGCTGCAGGCTTCCGCCGGACTGAGTTATGATGACGGCCACTTCTTCGGTATCGCGTCGGTCCATTACACGGGCCGGCAGTATTCCACCTTCATGAATGACGAACGCATGCCCGACCACACCACGGGCAATCTTGCCATCGGCTACCGCATGGACGACCACGCCTTTCTGTCACATCCCGAATTCCGGATGAACTTCGTCAACATCACCAACCAGCATTACCTGTCCGGCGTTGCGACCCCTACCCTGACCGCAGCCGACGGGCCGCAATATTACGTGGGCGGCGGGCTGGCGGTGCTGTTTACGGCAGCATCAGGCTTCTGAAGGCCGCATGCCCGCGCCGATGCGGCGCGGGCAAGGGGATCAGCCCGGCGTAACCTGACGGCGCACGCCAAAACATTCCTCCGGTCCGGGAAAACGGCGCGCACGCACGTCATCGGCGTAACGGGCGGCGGCATCTTCAATCACATTCCCCACATCGGCATAGCGGCGGACAAAACGCGGCGTAAACGTGCCGAACACGCCCAGCATGTCATCGACCACCAGCACCTGCCCGTCACAGGCAGGCGATGCCCCGATGCCGATAACCGGCACCGGAACACTGGTTGCGATTTCACGCGCCAGAGGCTCTATGGTGCCTTCCAGCACCACGGCGAAGGCCCCGGCGGCGGCAATGGCGTGGGCGTCGTCATGCACCTTGCGGGCCTGCTGTTCATCGCGGCCCTGCGTGCGGAAGCCCCCGGTGGTGTTGACGGCCTGCGGCATAAGTCCGACATGGCCGCATACCGGTATGCCGCGCTGGACGAGGAAACTGACGGTCGCGGCCATTTCGGTCCCGCCTTCCAGCTTGACCGCGCCGCAGCCGGTTTCCGCCATGATGCGGGCCGCATTGCGGAAAGCCTGCGCCGGTGATTCCTGATAGGAACCAAACGGCATGTCCACCACCACCAGCGCCTGCCGCGATGCGCGGACAACGGCCGCGCCATGGGCGATCATCATATCCATGCTCACGCCAAGCGTATCGGGCATGCCATAGACCACCATGCCCAGCGAATCCCCCACCAGCATGACATCCACGTGCCCGTCCAGCAGGCGTGCCATGGGTGCGGTATAGGCTGTCAGCCATACACCGGGCACGTCCCCCTTGCGAACGTCACGAATGGTCCGCCGCCGGGGCTGTTCCACATTGGCCATGCTTGCTATTCCCCTGATATTCCATCTGGTACAGATGGCATCTGGCATATTGCAGCACCCCTGTGTTTGCAAATCCAACCCGGACAGGAGCGGGATAGCGTCATGGGACTTGGCCGTACCGACATATGGCAGACGGGCATCATAAACCGTCCGCTGCCTGATATCATCCGCGCCGGTACGCTGGATTCCATACCGGTTACATGGCTGCCGGACCCCGGTTCCTTCCGCTTTCTGGCCGACCCGTTCGGCATCTGGCATGAAGACCGTCTGTATCTGTTTGCCGAAGCCTATGATTACCGCGTGAAGGTGGGACGCATCGACGTATTCGTGCTGGACCGCACCCTGCGCATCCTGTCGCACCGCCCCGTTCTGGTGGAGCCGTGGCACCTGTCCTATCCCGTCATCATGCGTGATACGGACGGCAGTTTCCTGATGATGCCGGAATCGGGGGCCAGCGGCACGCAGCGCCTGTACCGGGCAACGGATTTCCCCTTTCACTGGAAAGCGGTGGAAAACTGCGTCTTTCCCGGTGCGCTGATCGATGCCTCCCCCCTGTTCCACGATGGCAGATGGTGGCTGTTCTATACCCCCTGGGATGAGGCGGCACGCCCACGGATCGATACCCTGCACGTTGCATGGGCCGACCGCATAAGCGGGCCGTGGCATCCGCATCCGGGCAATCCCGTGCGGCGCGACATACACAGTGCCCGCCCCGGCGGCACGCCGGTCGTGATGGAAGATGGCACCATCATCCTGCCCACGCAGGACTGTGCCCGGACCTATGGGGGCGCCATCACCCCGCTGGCCATCACCACCCTGACCACCAGTACCTTTGCCGCCCACCCCCTTGCGGCCCTGACAGCTCCCCCCGCGTGGCGACCGGCCACCGACGGGCTGCATACCCTGTCCGCCGCCGGGCCGGTGACACTGGTGGACGCGAAGCATACCAGCCGGTCCGTCATCAGGCGGGCCGGGGTGGATATCGGACGCATGACGCGCGAACTGATGCAGCGGTCGCGGCGTTACTGACGCGGCCGAGGTAATGCGCGTTACCGGGCGGGGGAACCTGTCCCGGATTTAATGTGATATTAATAACGATTATCATACATTCGTGCCTATAATGCGAATGGATATGGCGTATTGGCGATAGATATTCCGCCGCCCCCAGCCTGTCGCCCCGACAGGCGCCGTATCCTGTGTGACCTGTTTCCATCGCGTTGAACGCATGGCCGTGCAGGACGCAGGCAATGCCTGCGGCAATAACAATAACCGTTACGCAACATCTGCCCCCATGGCCCCAGATACTTCAAGGACCGTCCGATGCGTGAAACACGCTCCGCCCTGGCTACCTGGCATATGCAGCATTCCCGCCCCGAGCGGCTGGTAAACTATTTCGACCCCTGGCAGCCGGTTGCGCGGCAGCTTGACCTTCTTTCCAACCGGTTCCGCGCCATACGCGCCCTGTGTGACGGACAGGCGGATACCGCCATGGCGGAAGATGCCCGTCTGGCGGCGCTGTGCGACAGCCTTGCATTCCACCTGCTCAAGGCCTGCGTATGGTGGCAGGTCGACTTTTCCCCGCGCGCTGTGACGGGACTGGCGGCCACCAGTTTCATGGCCCATGTACGTCGCCACACGGATCGCATGGTGGAAGATGAAACCCTGCTGGATGTCATGACGTGGCAGCATTACATGCACCGCACCGACGCCAGTCACATCATGGTGACGGGAACCGATCCGCTGTGCCGGGGCACCACCACCATCCTGTACGGCATCGATGGCCGCCGGGGCTTCCGTTTCGCCATGCAGCGCGCGGGACAGGCGCTGGCGTGGAATGACCTGACCCATACGGACTTCATCTCGGCCTGCCTGAACGCGCGTGCGCTGCACTGCCTGATCGAGACGGAATGCACCGCCATTGGCGAATGGGATCTGGCGCGGGAGGAACACGGGCAGGCTTCGGTCTATCATACCCAGCATTTCCGCACGCCGGGACAGGCCAACCCGGTGGAGCGTTACGCCGCGGCACTGGACCAACTCAGCCGCTGCCATTCCCGTTTCGGACGTTTCGAGTTCGAGAACATCGTCAACCACATGGCGTTTTCCGTGGTGCATGCCGCCCACGCGCAGGGGGCCAGCATTGCCGACCTGCTGCGCAACGGCGCGCAGCGTCCCATCAACCCCCGTATTGCGGGCAGCCTGAAAAAACGCGCCCGCGCCCATGTCTCCACCGGCACCGACCCGCTGCGGCGCACTGAACTTGATGGCCTGCTGAAACAGGTTGAAACCGGTTTTGCACTCTCCGACCGGAGCTGAAGGATGGGGGGAGAGAAAACAATTTCTCTCCCCCCACGACATCCGGCCCTGCAAGACCTATATTCATACCGGAGTAGCAGGAGACCCCATTTATGGCGCTAGCCAAAAGCAGAATACCGGCACCCCGCCGCAGGCCAGTCCCAACACGTTCGCCGCGCGTACGTGGTGAAACGCGTCGGCTGCTGGAAATGCTGTGTATGCTGCATGGGTCGATCCATCGTGGCGCGCGCGATGCGGGTGCCCTGGTCCGCTGCGTGGTGCAGGCCCAACCCGAACTTGGCCTGCCCGACAAGGTCCTGCCCGCCGCCCCCCGCCACGATGGCGAAACCCCGCCGACCGCGACCGAGTGGAAACACCTGGGTCACGCGCTGGAGGAAGCGCGCCAGCAGCATGCGGGCGAACGGGGCTACGTGGATACGTGGCTTGAGGAACTGACACAGGCCACCGGGCTGGGCCGGGTCGCCAGCGAGATCCTTGGCCTTGCCATGTGCTACCGCCTGAACGGCCATTTCGAGCAGCTATGGGATGACCTGTGCGAAAACCGTTCGCGCGGTCCCTTCCTGTGCGAGGACATTCCCCTGCTGCACCTGCTGCTGGGGCAGGAGGAGGACGCGATCGCCACCGCTCTCGCCCCCGACGGGCAGTTGCGCATGAGCGGCCTCATGACCGTGGACGAGGACGGCGACATCACCCTGCTGCCCCGGCTCATGGCGCTCATGAACCGGCGTGCCAGCGTGGTGGGCGACATCCGTTCCCTGCTGCTGGGCCAGCCCCGCACCGCGACCCTGCCATGGGACGCCTTTTCCCATCTGGGCCAGCAGGCGGAAATTGCCGCAAAACTGCTGGAAGCGGCGGTACGGACGCATGCGACCGGCATCAATATCCTTCTCTATGGCCCCCCCGGCACCGGCAAGACCGAATTTGCCGCCACGCTGGCGCAGCATATCGGCGCGATCCTGTATCCGGTAGGCGAGGCCGACAGCGCGGGCGATGAGCCCTCGCGCCATGAACGGCTGGCCGACCTGCGGTGCAGCACGCGCCTGCTGCGCAACACGGATTCGATCCTGCTGTTCGACGAGGCGGAGGACCTGTTCACCGCCAGCCTGTTCGATCCGCCGCAGTCCTACAGCCGGGTGTTTTTTCACCGTCTGCTCGAACAGGGTGGAACCCCCGTGATCTGGACGGCAAACGACCTCAATACGCTTGGCCCCGCCATCGCGCGGCGCATGGCGCTGTGCATCGAGGTACGCCAGCCCGGCATCGGCGTGCGCACGCGCCTGTGGCAGGACATGGCGCGGGAGGAAAAGGTGGCCCTGGCGCCCGAGGATGCGGCGGACCTTGCGCGCGCCATTCCCGCCGCCCCCGCCATCTTCCGCAATGCGCTGCGGTCCACCCATCTGGCGGGTGGCGATTCGGCCATGGCCAGCATGATCGCGACCGGCATCGCGCGCGCGGCGGCGGGCGGGCAGATGCCCATGCCGTCACAGCCCGAGGTCGCCGATTACGACGAAACGCTGATCAATGCGGATTGTGACCTGCAGGCCCTGACCCGGCGGCTGGCGCGCCCCGGCGCACCCCGTGCGGTCTCGCTACTGCTGTCCGGCCCGCCGGGTTCGGGCAAGAGTGCATATGCCCGCCATCTGGCCAGCCAGATGGACATGCCGGTACTGCAGAAGCGTGCATCCGACCTGCTGGACAAATATGTGGGCCAGAGCGAACAGCAGATTGCCGCCGCCTTTGCCGAGGCATGCGACAGCGGGTCCTTCCTGATCATTGACGAAGCCGACAGCCTGCTGGGCGATCGCCGTGGGGCCGAACGGTCATGGGAGATCAGTCAGGTCAATGAAATGCTGACATGGATGGAACAGCATCCCCTGCCCTTTGCCTGCACCACCAACCTTGTCGAAAAGCTGGACCCCGCCAGCATGCGGCGTTTCCTGTTCCGCGCCCGCTTCGGCTATCTGAAGCCTGAACAGGCAGCCCATGCCTTCCGCCGTTTCTTCGATCAGGAACCACCCGCCGCGCTGCGCCATGTCAGCACGCTGGTCCCGTCCGACTTCGCGCTGGTACTACGCCGGGCGCGGCTTCTGGACGAAAACCCCACGCCAGATGAACTGCTTGAACGGCTGCGGGCCGAAATAGCGGGGCGTGACGGCAACCGGCGGATCGGGTTCCTGTCCTGATCACCGGACGGACACGAGTGCATTCATAAGGCAGATAACCGAAAGGCCGGGCGTCCCGGCCTTTCGCGCATATGGCCCCGTACGCAGTCCTATTGCGGTGGATGGGCTGCGGCATCCGCCTCCACCGCGCATTCGGCGGCTGGCGGGGCGGCCATGGTGGTGCGCAGGGCCGTGACCTCCGCCCGCGCTTTGTCCATTTCCTGCCGGAAGCCCTCGTCCTGTTCCATGGCGGAATACAGCACGCCGCCATTCATCCAGCCTGCGGCGACATCGCTCTGCCACTGCACGCCACAGACAACCCGGCTTTCACCAAAAACCCGCGCGCGCTGCATGATCCATGCCGTGCGTTCGGGCAGGATATCCGCCAGAATCAGGCCCGCAACCCAACCCAGCGTCGCATGGAGCGAAGGATAGGACGGGTCCTGCCGCAACTGCGCCCGCAGCGGAATGCACCGCGGCAGTTCGGCTTCGGTAAACGGGCGGGGACGATTCCACAGTTTCTTCTCCGCCTGTACCGCAGGGGTCAGCCGGTGTTCGAGCCGGGTAAACAGCCCCACCAGTTCGGGCAGGCGTTCAGGCGGCAGTGTAAACCCCACGGCACAGGAAAAGGCCGAGACCATATGCGCGGGCGTATCGCGGTTGTCCGCCTGCGCTAGTTTCCATCGCGGCGTGTTTTCCAGCACGCGGGTCGCGCCATAGATGCTGGCATCAGCCGCACGCTGGGCAGTATCCGGGCCGGGTGGGGGCGGCAGGAATACCTGCCCGTCGGGCAGGGGTGGACCTGCGGGCACCTCCGCCTGCGCGGCCTGATCGTGGGCGGCCGTAGCAGGATGATGATGATGCGGATGCGCCCCCGCGCGCAGGGGTGTCCCCAGCAGGGGCAGCACGACGCAGGCGGCCAGTCCATACGAAGTGGCAAAACGTTCGAGACGCATCATGTTCCTGTCAGTACACCGGTCGCCGCAGGTCATGGGCGCATATGACCTTTCCCCGCGCATAGCATGCGCGCGGGACGTGGCAAATCCCCGATGGCGGCGATGCGCCTTCTGCCCGACCCTGTTTTATGGCAGACTGACGCCACAGCCCGGAGGCACGCAGCAATGAACCGCAGAAACCAGATATGGCCCACATCGATCAGCCCGGTGCGCATCGCGCTGTGCGTGATCGGAATGACGCTGGTGGTGGTCCAGTTCATGTACGGACTGCATATCAGTCCCGATGCCATGCCCGGTCAGGTCATGTTCCACATTGCCATGCTGACACTGGGGATGATCCTGTTTCTGGCGGGGATGTGGGGCCCATCACTGTAGAACCCGCCTGGAACGGGTTCAGCGGCGTTCGGAATCCGCGCCGCTGCCTTCATCCGTGATCCCCGCGCGGGAGGGGGCGTCGGACCCCGGCTGCACGGTACGGCTCATGCGTTCCACACCCCTGTCATCACCAAAGCCCTGACCCGATACCCGGCGGCGCGGGACGGGATTTTCCATCAGCACGTTTTCCAGTGCTTCGGGGTCGGTGCGTTCGGCTTCGTCAAACAGTTCGTCGGCCCGGGCCTGATCGCCTGCGCGTTCAGCGCGCAGCCCGGCCTCCGCCAGTCGGCGCGCGGTGCCATGCTTGCCTTCGCCCGCATCATCGGGGCGGTCATCATCATTCATGAAACGGGGCATCTGTATTCCCTTTCCTGACGGTTGGTAAGCAACGGATTACCTGCTGCCAATCATCGCGCCAAACCGGGATACAGTTCAACAGGAAAATAAATTCCTCCATCCGTAAACTTATTACTTTAAGATAACGAGAATTGTTCTTGAAAATTACTCAATGTACACACGGCATGCGGCAGTCATCATCGAAACTGACTGCACATCATCAGAAAAGAAATCCGGGCAACAGTCCTACCGGTCCGTCAGCGTGTAAACGCTGCTGAAATCCAGATCCCGCGCCACATAGATCTGCACCATGTCGCCCTGCTGCACATACAGGCTGGGGGGCACGTTGCTGGTCTGGGCAAGGATGATCTTTTCCACCTGCCCCACGACGGAATTGGTGTCATCGCTGCTGGTGGAAATACTGGTCGTGCCGGGTTTGGACGCAAGGTTGGTAATCGCCTGCACCATCATCTGCCCGACATTGGTAATGATCGACACCATGATCGCATCGCCAAAACGGGCCCAGAAATGGGTATTGACCTTGCCCTTGACCCCGCTGCCGCCAAGGGGCGTGGTGCCGGGGCTGAGCAGGTCGATCGTGACCCCTTCCGGATTGCGCAGGCGCAGCCAGTTCACGAAAATCCGTTTCTGGCCATATTGCAGGGCGGATGTCACTTCGCCTTCCGCCACCGCGCCCTTGTCGATCAGCCGGACCTTGCCATTGATGGAATAGACATCGTGGCTGACGCGGCACGTCACCATGCCCGGCAGGGTGGTGTTGATTTCGTTTATCATGCCGCACGGTATCAGCGTGCCCTTGCCGACTGTCAGGTTCTGGTTATGCATGACCGTGGCGACAGCAGGGGTCATGCTGTCAGGCTGAAGGCGGGTCAGCAGCACGTTATCAGTCTTGGCGGGAGCGGCGGCCGACGTGGCGGACGATGCGGCAGCGGTATCGGCTACGGGCGTGGCAAACACGAAATCATGGCCGAGCCTGCGCTTCATGGCGGCGTCTTCCACGCTTTCGACAGCGGGCGCGGGCGGGGTGGGTGCCGCCACGGGCGTTGCCAGACAGCCCGCCTGTCCCTGACCATCCACGACAACCGTGCCACCGGGGCATTTCAGCGTGATGCGGGCCGGATCATCCGCCCGTGCCCCGCGCCCGGTCAGGGCAAGCATCATCAGGGAAGCCAGCGCAAGAGGCAGCGGAAGGCGCACGCGCATCACGATGCCCCATCGCGCGCGACACGCCGGACAACAGGCGAGATGGTGCCATTTTCCGCACTGCCGAGCGAAGGATTATACCCGTCATTCACAACGCCAATGACCAGACTTCCGTAACGGATGCGCCACTGCCGCGCCGTCATCTGGGCGGCAAGGATATTATGGTCACGCCCCAGCACGACCGCATTCACTATCGTTTCCTGACCGCTTTCATTCATGACGTATAATGCGGGCAGGACGCCGTTTTCGGGAAAGCGGAAATAGGTGAAGCGGTAATCATCCCATACATTCAGCGGCGCGATGGCCCGGTCCCTTGTCCCGTCGGAACGGCGATAGGCGGTATTGTGCGGTCCGTCGCCATACACATCGGCCAGTTCCGCCTGAATGTGGCTGGCGCGATCGGCGGCGGCTTTCCGGCTGTTTTCCTCGTCGGGGTAGAGATAGGTCAGCTCAACGGTCGCCTGTTCCACAGCCCACGGGGTGGGGGCGAATACGGTGCGGACATGTCCATCCGGTCCCTTTTCCTGCCGCCCGCCCACGTAATGCAGCAGGATATGGTAGACATGGCGGTCGGTCACGATGGTCAGGTTGGTGTCACTCTCCTGCTCACGGGGGCGGATGAAGCAGTGGTTTTCCCGGCAGGCGAAGGACCAGCCGCCTTCCTCGCCAAAGGCATGGGTGACGTAATGCTCCTCCGGGGAGAGGGTGATGTCGGTCGCAATCCCGACGACGCCATCAATCTCCACCGTGTCACGCGGGTTATAGACAACCGACTTGATACGATAATCGTAGGGGGAAACACTTTTGCTACCTGTCGCCCGTGCGCCATCGGGATACAGGCAGACAGCCGCGAACCCGGCCATGAAACTACCGGCCATCAGCGCCCGCAGGCCGGGCAGATACAGTTGCCGCATCATGCCCCACCCGCCTGTGCCGCAGGCGGGACAGCGGGGGCAACCGCGTCCGCGTGACCGGACAGTTCCGGCGGCATGCCATGGTTGACCGGCACCAGATACAGCATATTGGGCTGGGTGACGTGACCGGGGCGCGCAGCACAGGCGGCCAGCAGCATGCCCGTCGCCACCATCATACTGACCCGGACGCTGGCGGGATGACGACTGAAAAACCCTGATTCCGCTCTCACAGGCAGGGACATCCGGCTATAACCGGAATGACCGCTGACTGCTCAACACCATGTTTTGATAACCCGCACATGGCAAAAGGATAAAAAAGCCCCTCATGCTTTGCAAGTCTGGGACAGAAAAAGCGCAATCCTGCTGGCGGATGGGACTGGTCATGCTCTGCGCATCAGCAGCCCCGACATGGGCCACGACCATCCCGGCTGTGGAGACGATGAGCCCTGTCGAAGCACTGGGTCGCCGCTGCGCGCCGGATCTGTCACCGCGCACGCTTGCCCTCATGATCCGGCAGGAATCAGCGGGCGTGCCATGGGCGGTCCACGTCAACGGTCGCTATCGCCTGCCCCGCGCACCGGCCAGCATGGCGGAAGCGGCAGCGACCGTGCGCTGGCTTGCGGATCACGGCCATGATTTCGATATCGGGCTGCTACAGGTCAACAGCCGCACCATAACCCGGCTTGGCCTGTCCCCCGCAGCGGTACTGGAACCGTGCCGGAACCTGCATGTGGCAAGCCACGTCCTGCATGACTGCTACAGCGCACAGCCCCCTTCCGGCACGGCGCAGGACAGGCTTCGCCATGCGCTGAGCTGCTACAATACGGGCAGCCCCGTCCGTGGCCTGCGTAACGGGTATGTCGCCGGACTGCTGGCGCTTGCGGCACAGCATGACAGTACCCCTGAAACACTGATGATCCCGGCCCTTGAGGCCCCGCCCCCTGCCGATGGCGGCAGGACCCGGCCCACATCCATCGCGCCACCCACTACCAATGGCCCACAGGACAGCCCGCGCGGACGCGACGCCTTTACCCAGGCCCCGGAAGACGTCTTCACGCCCCCACCGCACCCTCCGGCCCCTGCGCAATAGGGGCAGACCTGCGCCGCACCGGGGGCATCCATGCCTAAAAACCGCCACGGGATCAGGGAGCTGTGCATGTAATATCATGCCTGCTGTCAGTCCCCGCCATTCGGGGAGACTGTTATGAAATGGAGTAACCCATGTCCGATCTGATCGTTGTCGGTTTTGACCGCCCGGATGAAGCCACGGCCGCGCTGACCGAATGCAAGAAACTGGAAAAGGAATACCTTCTGGACCTGGAGGACGCAGTCGTCGTGGTCCGCGGACCGGATGGCAAGCTGCACCTGCAGCAGAGCGTCAACCTGGAAAAGGTCGGTGCATCCTACGGACTGTTCTCCGGCGGGTTCTGGGGCGCGCTGGTCGGGCTGCTGTGTCTGAACCCGCTGGCCGGTTTTGTCGCGGGCAGCATTGTCGGCGCGGGTGCTGGCGCCATTGCGGGCAAGATGTCCGATTACGGGATTGATGACAATTTCATCAAATCCCTTGGCGGCACCATCCCGCCCAATACATCCGCGCTGTTCGTGCTGGTGCGCAAGTCGCAGCCCGACAAGGTGCTGACCGATCTGGCGCAGTTCAAGGGTCATGCCCGCGTGCTGCAGACCTCGCTCTCGCCTGCGGATGAAGGCAAGCTGCGCGCGGCACTGGGCCAGATGGCCGCACCCGCCGCCTGACTATACCCCCGCCGGGTATCCAGACCCGGCGGGACCAGCACCTGATCCCACACGCAGGCGTGATGGCACCGCATCCATACGGATGATATGCTCGGCCCATGCACACGATCCGTCCCCGCAGGCGTCTGCGCGATACAGTCCTTGCGGCCCTGATGCTGGCTGCGGTCCCTTTTGCGCCCGCCGCGCTGGCGGATGAGGCGCTGCATACGGCGTGGACCTCCCCACGGGTGTTCAATGCGGTCGCCGTGGCCGATAACGGCCGGATGTTCGTCTCCTTCCCCTATTGGGGCGGCGGGGGCGACGGACCGACGGTGGCCGAAATCGACCGTAATGGTCAGCCCCATCCTTTTCCCGATGCACACTGGAACCGCCCCGATGGCAGCAGGGGGGATCTTCAGCCCTTCGTACGCGTCAATGCCATCCGGATCGGGCCGGACGGACTGCTGTGGGTCGTTGATTCAGGCGATGCGAATGTAGGTGGACCACCCAACCCGCCTGATGGCGCGCCCGCGCGACTGCTGGCGTTTGATATTGAAACGGGCAGTGTGAAACATGTCATCACGCTACGCGCCGCCAGCACCGCGCATAGCTACATGGATGACATGCGCTTCCATAACGACATGATTTTCGTAACCGATGCGGGTGATCCGGCGCTGGTTGTGGTAAACCTGCGCACGGGACAGCAGCGGCGCATTCTGGCGCATGACCGCTCCACCACGGATGAACGGCCCATGTATGCCGAAGGCAGGCTGCTGACCACGCATGGCAGGCCGGTGCGCGTCCATGCCGACCAGCTTGAGGTCTCGCCAGACGGGCAGAAACTCTATTTCCAGCCCAGTTCCGGCCCCATGTGGGTCGCCCCCACGGCGGCACTGGAAAACCCTGCCCTGTCCGCTGCCGACCTGTCCCATGCCGTAAGCCAGTTTTATGACACCCCCACCACCGGCGGTTCAGCCATTGATGGGGATGGCAACCTGTATGTATCGGATGTGAATACGCTGCGTATCCTGCGCATCACGCCACAGGGCAAGGCCACGACGCTGGTGCGTGACAGGCGTCTTGTCTGGGCCGATGCCATGTGGATCGACAGTCACGGCACGT
Organism: Komagataeibacter sp. SM21; assembly: GCF_041402665.1. Classification (NCBI taxonomy): domain Bacteria; kingdom Pseudomonadati; phylum Pseudomonadota; class Alphaproteobacteria; order Acetobacterales; family Acetobacteraceae; genus Komagataeibacter; species Komagataeibacter sp. SM21. The sequence continues at coordinate 21,832 of NZ_JBGLOV010000006.1, read as the reverse complement.
TATGGATACCCGCCGTGCAACTGAACCGCACCGCGACATTCCAGCCCGATGGGGTCAGCCGCCTGCATCTGCCGGTTGCGATGTATACCATGGACCTGCACCTCAAACCCGTGCGCTGACGTACGCGCCCCTTCAGCGCATCAGAGCTGGAGGATGGAGGAGAAGTCGAAATCCTGCCCCGCCGGGTTTTCACCCAGCCGGATAAGGGTGGGCGAGGGCATGCTGTAAGGCGGGACGGGCAGGTTATAGGGCGCGGGCGCGCCACGGAATACACGCCCGGCCAGATCGAAACGCGAACCATGGCAGGGGCAGGCATATCCTCCCGGCCAGTTTCCCTCCCCCTGCCCTTCGGGCAGCGGGCGGTAGGTCGGCACACAGCCCAGATGGGTGCAGATTCCCACAACGACGCCATAACGCGGATCAAGCGAACGGTGCCAGTTCGCGGCATAGGGTGGCTGCTGCCCGGCCTGTGACTGCCCATCTCGCAGGCGACCGGTCAGGGCTGCATCCTGCAGTGCGCTCAGGGCTTCAGGCGTGCGGTGGGTAATGAAAACCGGCCTGCCCTGCCATGTCACCACGATCTGCTGCCCCGGCGGCAGGGCGGATACGTCCACATCCACCGGCAGGTGTGCCGCCGCGCCATCGCGCGGGGCGAGGCTTTGCAGAAAGGGCCACAGGCATGCACCGACACCCGCTGCTGCGGTGGTGGCGGTAACAAGCCCAAGGAAATTCCGACGCCCCGCGGGCGTGGACTGTGTATCGGGCGGGTTTTCCATCGTCGCATTTTTATCGTGGTCGCGGCCTGAAAGGAAGGGTTTAGGGCAACCCCGCCCCGGTCATGCGCGTAAGTGGCTGGCTGACAAACCGTGCCAGACAGGCTGGCGGCGTCACCCGATATGTGTATATCTGCGCGCCCCCAATTCCGTTTGCAGTTTCCTGACCCATGGATTCGGCATCGCTGCCGGAACGTTATCCGTCAGGATCACCCGACCAGCCGGTTACGCCGTTACAGAGAGGTCCGTCATGCGCCTTGTCCTCGCACTGCTTTTGCCGTGGTTGCAATTTTTTACAATTGGCCGCCCCTTCGCCGGGCTGGTCTGTCTGGTCCTGCAATTCACCCTGATTGGCTGGCTGCCAGCCGCGATCTGGTCCGTCTATGCGCTGAGCCAGTATGAGACCGATCGCAAGATTTCCCGCATGACCCGCACCTGAGGCCTGCATGAAGCTCTACATCTACGATCACTGTCCGTTCTGCGTAAAAGCGCGGATGATTTTTGGCCTGAAACAGATTCCGGTCACCGAAATCATCCTGCTGAATGATGATGTTGAAACCCCGACCCGCATGGTCGGACGCAAGCTGGTGCCCATTTTAGAGCACGACGGGCAGTTCATGCCCGAAAGCATGGACATCGTAACCCATATCGACGCCATGGACGGCAGACCGGTCCTGACCGGGCCGACACGCCCGGAAATCAGCCGATGGATGGCGGCGGAACAGCCGGTCTACATCGACCTGATCCTGCCCCGCTTCGCGGCGTCTCCGCTGCCGGAATTCGCCACCACCGCCGCGCGTCTGTATTTCATGCGCAACAAGGAAGAAACGGTGGGGCCGTTTGCCCAGCGTCTGGCCGAAAGCGACAGGCTGCGCGCCAGCACCAATGCCGGACTGGCCCGTCTGGCCGGACTGATCGAAAGTCCCGCCGCGGTTAACGGCACCCTGTCCACCGATGATATCCATCTGTTCGCCCATCTGCGCAGCCTGACCATCGTGGCGGGACTCGACTGGCCGCAGGCTGTACGTGCCTATTGCCAGCACATGTCACAGGCCACTGGCATACCGCTGCTGGACGGCATGGCAGGCTGAAGCATCGGGGTACGGAAGGGCACGTCCGGAGAGGGGTGGAAACTGTCAGGGTAGGCAGGCCGTTTCCCCCAGGACAGTTTCGACACGACGGGAGATGCCCCCATGTCACAATCACATGAAAATCCGCCGCCAGGCGCAGGGCGGCGTGGCGCCACGCCATTCGAGGTATGGGTAAGAAGATCCCTGCACGCAAGATTCGACATGGTATGTGCCGAAAGCATGCCCATGGAAATCCTGACCCAGTTTGAGATGACCAGCGAGGCGCTATGTCCCTCCGCCCGGTCGCCCCCATGTAAACCCCGTGGCATGGATAGCTGACGCCCTGCCTGAACGGACCATTCAGGTGTGGATTTTTTTTGCCAGACTCGTCCCGATTCCATATGACAGGCTTCCTGTCCACCCATGACAGAACGCAAGGGATTCCTGATTATGGCTGAAAATAGCCGTTTATTGTCTCTTTGCAGCAACAGGAAAATAGATTCTAACGTCTAAAATCACACAGATCATCCTGTGGATAAGTCTGTTGGTTTTTTGGGAGACTCAGCATATGAAGGCAGGGTTTTCCCCTTTTCGTGATCTGTTCCTGTCCGGCTTTCAGCACGACAGTTCAAGCATCACGCTGTCATGCCCGTCCGCCCGCCATTCCCGCCGCAGCCCGTAGGGCCAGTCCTTCGCGACATAGGTGGGATGGGTAATATTCCACGGGTTGCCATCCAGCCGCAGTGCCGCCCAGCCATGCGGTGTCTCCCCATCGGGCATGAGGCCAACAAGGGTCATGTCCGCCATGGGGTCGTAACAGGCGAACTGTTTCTCACATCCCTGAAAGACCAGTTGCAGACCGCGCCTTGCCACCCCCTTGCGCGTCAGGTGCAGCAGCAGGGTGCCGCCGGGCTTTTCCTGCGCACTGAAGATCACGCTGCCGCCACCCAGCACATCGACCGACAGCATCGTTACCGTGCTGGAATAGGAATGGTTGATGATGATGGTCCCGCCATTAAGGGTCAGCAGGCCCCGGTTCCATTCATGCAGTTCGTGCAGTTTCGTACTCAGCCATGCCCCGGCACTGACCACCACCGGGTGCAGGTGATGGGACGAACCTGCTGCAACGTCCGTGAAGTATTCCGCAATGGCCTTTTTAATCATACCCATATCGAAATAACCGGCAGCAAGGGAAAGCCGCCCGTCACTACACGAAATCGCTGCCGCTGAACCGTCCCTCCTGCCCATGAACTGCTCTCTCCTGAACGTCCCCGCATGTCGCCATGGCAGCGGACATGATTAAAATTACCGCTATCCCTGCATGGAATCGGTAAATAAAATTATTGCCCGCAAGGGGCAGAATAATTTCTTGGCAATATTCCTGAATTTAGTAGAAATAGTTTATAATTAGTATTTTCTATTCCAACATACGATAAGCTCATATGATATTTATCAAGGTTAATGCACGGTCTTTTTTAACACCACATAGTGATCCTGTCCACTTGGACGTATGACCCACGCAATGACAGCGCCCCGGTTGCCCACGGCATAAAAACTGGGGCGCAAAAGCTTTGGCCAGAAGTCCGTCCCTTAACAATACGTTACATATGACATTCAGATCATTACGGGTTCATCATCGGGAGATCGCCCGTATATCCTCTGCCCTGTCAGATGTTTCATCCGGCACCATATCTGCACCAGCCTGTCTGATCGCATCATGTGCATACACAAATAAAATGGCCATGCCGCCATAAGCGATCCGCCCGCCCCGCCCCATGCGGACCATTTAACAACAATCCCCGCCCGCATCCGGTCCGTATGGTCAGTGTGGGGTGGCTGGTGCGGACTTCGCCGGGGTCTGGGCGGGCGGATGGGCCGTGTCCTGTGGCGTATCGTCTTCAAACACGGCGCGACATCTGGGGGAAAGCTGGTCAAGCTTGCTTTCCAGGCATTCCGTCATCAGTTTTTCATTCGGAATGTCAAGAAAACACAGCCGGAATACATCGTTCTTGCATGGATGAGACTGGTTATTGCGGTCGGCGGCCCGCGCCGTGCCGGTAACGACCGTTACGGCAAGGACAAGATTGACTGCCCGGATCAGCACGCCAGCGCTGTAACGCGGAATGACGGGAATACGTCGCATCCGACGATCTCCTTCAGACTTCATACAGGGATTTTGTTATATCATGTCCAGCGCATTGCAGATTGCCGTGCAAGTCAAGCCACATCCACGCAGACCTGCCATCGGACGGGTCAGATCGGTTATTTCCTGAAAATTCCAGCAAAAAACACAAATGGACTTCAGGAATACGTGATGAATGACGGCCCTGCCCCGACCGGATGGCTGCCATACGGATACGGTCACGGGGATGGGTACGTTTTATGGTTTGCAGGAACAACAGGCCGCCTATGATCGCATGATCTGACAGCAAGCAGGACGGGTTCATGAACAGCGCCAATACCCCCGGATCATCCGGTGTCGTGATCGTAACGGGCGGCAGCCGGGGCATCGGGCACGCCATCAGCACCCTGCTGGGACAGCAGGGGCATGCGGTCGTCATCAATTACGCCAGCAACGCCGCCCCGGCGGAGGAACTGGCCCATGCCCTTATCGCGCGGGGTGGCCGCGCGCTGGCCGTGCGGGCCGATATCTCGAAACCCGAGGAAATCGGCACGCTGTTCACCCGCGCGGCGGAACTCGGTCCGCTTGCGGGGCTGGTCAACAATGCAGGCATTACCGGCACGAAGGTACGCATTGATGAACAGAGTGCTGAAATGCTCGACACCCTGTTCAACATCAACATCCGCGCCACCGTTCTGGCGGCAGGCGAGGCCGTGCGCCGGATGTCCACCCGCCATGGCGGCAGCGGCGGGGCCATCGTGAACCTGTCCTCCGTCGCGGCGAGGCTGGGGGGATTGCCCGGCCTCGTCCCCTACGCGGCCACCAAGGCGGCGGTCGAAGCCTTTACGCGGGGACTCGCCAACGAGGTCGCGCGCGAGGGCATACGCGTCAACGCCGTGGCCCCCGGACTGACCGCGACCGACATGGTGCCGCCGGAAATCGAGAAACTGGCCGAAACCGTGGTGCCCATGGGCCGCGTGGGTCACGTGGACGAGATCGCGCAGGCTGTGGCCTTTCTCCTCTCTCCCGCATCATCGTATATGACAGGAAGCGTGATGACCGTGTCCGGCGGTCGCTAGACTGACCCCCAACAGGAGAAACCGACCATGTACATCGCCATGAACCGTTTCCGTATCCCGCCTGAAAACGAACAGGAATTCCGTGAGCGCTGGCTGGGCCGCGAGGTGCACCTGCGCACGGTGCCGGGATTTGTCAGCTTCCAGTTCCTCCGCGGGCCGGAGCATGAGGATCATATTCTCTACGCCTCGCACACGGTCTGGGAATCCCATGAAGCCTTTCTGGGCTGGACGCAGTCGGAACAGTTCCGCGCCGCCCATGCCCATGCAGGCAACCGCAAGCCCCTTATGGCCGGACCGCCGGTATTCGAAGGCTTCGAGGTCCTGCAGAATATCGAGAACTGAACCCACCCGGCTTCCGTGCGAAGCCGGTGCGCCATTTCACCCGGACCAGAAGGGAAAACCCATGCGGCAGGCCACGCCCCCATTCCATACCGGTCGTCGGACCGTTCTTGCCGGGGGACTGGCGATGGGTGGGTTATGGGCAGGTCGCATGGGTGCGCGCGCCGCCATACCCGAAACCCTGCCCCAGCCGCCCAGCGTGATCTCCAGCCCACCCCGGCAATGGGGGGCGGATGCCCCGCCGGGCCTGCTGCCCGACCCGGACATACTGCCGCTTGATCCATCTTTCAGGGATCTGGTCTATGGTAACGCCAACCTGCGGCTGGCATGGCGTGGTGGTAGCTGGCTGGAAGGTCCGGCATGGAACAGCGAAGGGCGCTTCCTGCTGCTGAGCGATACGATCAAAGCCGTGCAGTACCGCTACCTGTGGGAAAATGACGCGGTTTCGATCTTTCGTCCCTATTCCTACAACAGCAATGGCAACATATTCGACAGGCAGGGGCGGCTGGTAAGCTGCGAACATGGCATGCGCCGCGTCATACGCTGGGAGCATGACGGGTCGTGCCATGTGCTGGCCGACCGCTATAATGACGCGCCCCTGAATTCACCCAACGATGTGGCGGTGCATCCCGATGGCAGCATCTGGTTCACCGATCCCGGCTATGGCGACACCATTGTCGAAGGTCATCCCGATGCGCCGGGCGGTCCCGCCAATCGCGGCGGAATCGAACGCTGGACGCTGGATGGGGAGGTCGTAAGCCAGTCTGGTGGCGACAGGCGGCAGGAAGACCATGTCTTCCGTATCGACCCGGTCAGCGGGAAGGTCGAAGCCGTGCTGACCCAGCAGCAGCTTAAAGACCCGAACGGGCTGGCTTTCTCACCCGATGGCAAAACCGTCTATGTCATTTCGTCCGGTCCCGGACCGGGGCAGAACGGACAGGGCGGGGACCTGCATATCCATGCCGGGGATGTGGATAATGGCACGGTGCGCAACCTCCGCCCGTTTGCGGACATGATGCTGAACGGTCAGCAGATGGGACCGGATGGCATGCGCACCGATATTTTCGGCAATCTGTGGTGCGGGGCGAACGGGCCGCTCGGCCTGTGCGGGGTGGTGGTGTACAACCCGCACGGCCGCATGATCGGACGGCTGCGCCTGCCGCGCGGGGTATCGAACCTGACCTTCGGCGGCCCGAAACGCGATGTCCTTTACATGTGCGCGGCCGATGCGCTGTTCACCTTGCAGGTCAATACGCAGGGGGCCGCGCCGTCGTAAGCGTCAGGCGCCCCCCACGCCGCTGCCCACCATATCCAGCGGCCGGACAAGGCGGTCGAACATGGCCGCATCCACAAAACCCGATGCAAGGGCCGCTTCACGCAGGCTGATATCCTTCTCCATCGCCTGATGGGCGATGGCGGAAGCCCGGTCATAGCCGATTTCCGGGCTGAGCGCCGTCACCAGCATCACGGAGCCTGCCACATAGGCATCAATCCGCTTACGGTTGAGCTGCGTGCCCTCCACCGAAAAGACACGGAAATTGTGACAGCCATCGGCCAGGATACGGATGGCGTGCAGCACATTGGCCACGATGACCGGACGCATCACGTTCAGGTCCAGTTGTCCCTGACTGCCCGCCAGCGCAACCGTCGTGTCATTGCCCAGTACCTGGGTACAGATCATCACCATGGCCTCGCACTGGGTCGGATTGACCTTGCCGGGCATGATGGACGAACCGGGTTCATTTTCGGGCAGGTGCAGTTCCCCCAGGCCGCAGCGCGGCCCCGAACCCAGCAGGCGCATGTCATTGGCGATCTTGAGCAGGCTGACCGCCACCCCCCGCAACCCGGCGGATGCCCGGACCATGGCATCCAGCCCGCCAAGGGCCGCGAATTTGTTGGGCGCGGTCACAAAGGGCCGGTCCGTCAGCGCGGCGATCCGTGCGGCGATGGCCTGACTGAACCCCGGCGGCGCGTTCAGGCCGGTCCCGACCGCCGTACCACCCGCCGCCAGTTGCAGCAGGCCGGGACGTGCGGCTTCCACCGCTTCCAGCGCATCTTCAAGCTGCTGCGCCCAGCCGGACCATTCCTGTCCCACCGTAAGCGGCACGGCATCCTGCAGATGCGTGCGACCGATCTTGACCACATCCATCCATTCCTGCGCCTTGGCGCGCAGGGCCGCGATCAGTTCACGCACACGCGGCAGCAGCCTGCCGTCTATTTCCAGCAAGGTGGCCACATGCATGGCGGTGGGAAAGGAATCATTGCTCGACTGGCCCATGTTCACATCGTCATTGGGATGGACCGGGCTTTTGGAACCGATGACGCCGCCCAGAAGCTGGATGGCGCGGTTGGCGATGACCTCGTTCACGTTCATGTTCGTCTGCGTGCCCGAACCGGTCTGCCACACAAAAAGCGGGAATTCGGAATCAAGCCTGCCCGCGATGACCTCATCCGCCACGTGGCCTATCGCATCGGCTTTCCATTGCGGCATGCGGCCATCCGCTGCGTTGACCTGTGCTGCCGCCTTCTTGACGATACCGTAAGCGTGACACACCTCGATGGGCATATGGTCGCGCCCGATCGAAAAATGCACAAGGCTGCGCTGTGTCTGCGCACCCCAGTAATGACTGGCGGGCACATCGATTTCCCCCATCGAGTCCTTCTCCCGCCGGGTGCCGGTGGCATCAATCCCGATGGGACAGTCTTTCAGCGTGGGGGTGGTGGGTTCGGTCATGGTGGCGTTCCTTCCCTTTATGGTTGAAGGAAATATGGGCGCACCCGACCACTTTCGCGCCCCTGCCCGGCATCACAAGGGGGTGCGCGCGATTTCCCGCCCCCCTTCCTATACCCGCGCCAGCAGCAGCATGGCGCCAAATCCCATGAAAACGGTTCCGGTCACAATGCCGAAAACGCGCCGCACCACAGGCGTCCTGAGCCATGACGACAGGATACGCCCACCGCCCGCGTAGACGAGGTACCAGAACGCCTCCACCACCGCGAAGGTCACGATCAGCAGCACATATTGCGGCATGTGCGGCACAGCCGGATTGACGAACTGCGGCAGGAACGCCGCCGCGAACAGCAGCAGCTTGGGATTGCTGATCCCGGTCAGGAAACCATCGCGCAACAACTGTTGTACTCCGATGACCGGCGTGGACGGCGTATCCCCGCCGTCTTCCTCCACCGAATCGCGCGCCATCCAGACACGCACGCCCAGAAACACCAGATAGGCCGCCCCGATAACCCGCAATACGGCAAACAGCCGGGGGGATGCCGCCAGCACACCCGCCATGCCCGCAAGCGATGCGGTCACCACCAGCACGATGGCCGTCATGCACCCCGCCATGACCGCGACACTGCGCAGCAGGCCATAACGCACGCTGATCGACATGACATGCATCATGTTCGGTCCCGGCATGGCGGAAAGCAGGAAAGCGGTAGCGGCAAACAGCAGCCATGTATGAAAAGTCACCTGTTCCGCCCTGTCCGGTCCGTATGTGTCATGTCCCGTACAATGCCGCGTTCCCTTGACGGCGGGCAAGTCCCTGCGGTAGAGCATATGTTATATTATAACGTTCAGGCGCACCATGTCGCTTTCCACACATACACCCGCCCCATCACCGGTGCAGGGTACGCAGACCCCGATGCCGCGCATGGTTCCCGATGCCGCACCCGCCCCCCTTCCCCTTACATGGATGGGCCGCGCGTGGTGGCAGCGGCTGGTGTGCATGGCCGGGCCGTGCGCGGTTCTGTGGGGGCTGATCGCCTGGGCCGTGGCCCAGCCATGACCGATGGGACAATCCGGCTGGATGATGCCGGTGTGGTAATGAATGGCACGCCGGTCTGGCAGCATGTGACCGGCTGTTTCACCCCCGGCAGCATGACGGCCATCGCGGGGGCCAATGGCGCGGGCAAGTCCACCCTGCTGCGCGCCATACTGGGCGAAGTGCCGCTTTCATGCGGCACGATCACGCGCGACGGCCTGCATCAGCGCGATTTCGGCTACCTGCCGCAGGCCCGCATTATCGACCGTGGCTTTCCCATCAGCGTAACCGACATGATTCTGGGGGGCGCGTGGCACCAGACCGGGGCCTTTGGCGCGGCGGACAGACAGATACGCCGGCGCGCGGCCAACGCGCTGCGCCGCGTCAATCTGGACCAGCAGGCGGGCCGCATGATCGACGCGCTGTCCGCCGGGCAGTTCCAGCGGCTGATGTTTGCCCGGCTGCTCATGTCCGATGCCCGTGTCATCATGCTTGATGAACCCTTTACGGCACTTGACGCCCCCACCACGCAGGACCTGCTGGAACTGGTGGGCGAATGGCACCGGCAGGGCCGCACCATCATCGCCGTGCTGCACGACATTCACCAGATCCGCACCTGCTTTCCCCATGTCGTCCTGCTCTCGTCCGGGCAGGCCATATGGGGGGAGACGGCGCGCATCCTTACCCCCGGCACCCTGCAGCGCGCTTATGACAGCACGCCGGGCGACTGGGGAAATGCACCGCCATGAGCCTGCTTTCCGCCCTGTGGGACCCCTTCGCCAGTTTTGGTTTCATGCGCCGCGCGCTGGTCGCTTCCATCACCCTTGGCATGGGGGCCGGGCCGGTCGGGGTCATGTTGCAGCTACGGCGCATGAGCCTGATTGGCGACGCGATGAGCCATGCCATCCTGCCCGGTGCCGCCGTGGGCTTCCTGCTCGCGGGCGGGCTGTCGCTGACGGCGATGGGGCTGGGCGGCATCGTGGCGGGGCTGGGGGTCGCCCTGCTGGCGGGACTGGTCAGCCGCCGCACCCATCTGGCGGAAGATGCCAGCTTCGCCAGTTTCTACCTGACTTCGCTTGCGCTCGGCGTGCTGATCGTATCGGCGCGGGGGTCGAATATCGACCTGCTGCATGTCCTGTTCGGGACCATACTGGCCATTGATGGACCGGCGCTGTACCTGATGGGCGGCATCACGACACTCAGCCTGTGCCTGCTTTCCATCATCTGGCGTCCACTGGTCATGGAATGCGTCGATCCCGGTTTCATGCGCATGACCGGAAGCCGGGGTGGCGTCTACCACATGGTGTTCCTGTTTCTGGTCGTCATCAACCTCGTGGCGGGGTTCGAGGCGCTGGGCACCCTCATGTCCGTTGGCATGATGATGGTGCCCGCGGCGACCGCGCGGCTGTGGACGCGCCGCCTTCTGCCCATGATGGCGCTATCGGCGGGCGTGGGCATGGCGGCGGGGCTGACCGGGCTGCTGGTATCCTACCATTTCAGCCTGGCGGCGGGGCCATCCATCATCCTGACATGCAGCATCCTGTATGTCGTCTCCCTTCTTGCATCCCCCACCGGACTACGGGCCGGGCGGGGCGCATCCTCCTGGCAAGGTTCATGATCGTGCATCGCCTGTTTTCCCTGCTTGGCCTTTGCGGGCTGCTATCCGTCGCCCCCGTTCATGCGCAGGCGCGTACCCTGCGCGCCGTCGCCAGCTTTACGGTGCTGGCCGATGTGGTCGCCCATGTCGGTGGCACGCATGTCACCGTCACGTCGCTGGTGCCGCCCGATGGCGACCCCCACGAATTCGAACCTTCCCCCGATGATGCACGGCAGTTGCGACAGGCCGATATCGTGTTCATGAGCGGCGAAGGACTGGAAAGCTGGTTCGGACGACTGGCGCATGCGGCCAGTTATCATGGCCAGCCCGTCATCGTATCCAGCGCCATACAGGCCTATACGCCCCCCGGCGCACAGCAGGCTGAAACCGATCCGCATGTATGGAACAGTGTGCCCAACGTGGTGATCTGGACCAACACCATCCGTGACGCCCTGATCGCGGCGGACCCGGAGGACGCGGACAGTTTCCGCGCATCGGCCAGCGCCTATGTCACGCAGTTACAGGCGCTGGATCAGGATATCCGCAGCCGGATATCCGCCATACCCGCGGACCGCCGGCGTGTCCTGACCAGCCATGACGCCTTTGGCTATTACGGGCGCGCCTATGGCGTCACCTTCATGGCCCCGCAGGGCCTCTCGACCGAGACCGAAGCCTCCGCCGGGGATGTCGCCACACTGATCCGCCAGATCCACCAGACAGGTATCACCACCTATTTCATGGAAAACGCCACCGACCCCCGCCTTGTGCAGCAGGTGGCGCGGGCAACCGGCGCGCAGCCGGGCGGCGAACTGTATGCGGAAGCCCTGTCCCCGCCCGGTGGCCCGGCACCTGACTACATCACCATGATGCGCCACAATACCGATCTCATGGTTGCGGCGATGCGTCCGCGCTGATCCCTTCCGCCGGCGGCTGAATCGCGAAGGGCGACAGGTCGATGGTATGGACATGCATGTCCACCACCGACTGCCGGTGCGTGATGGAAATGACCGTCATGTCGGGGCAGACCTGTCGCAGCAGGCCATAAAGTTCGCCTTCCGCCACGCTATCGAGGTTGGAAGTCGATTCATCAAGGAACACCCAGCCCGGTCGCGCCAGCAGGATCCGCGCGAAGGCAAGGCGCTGGAGTTCACCGGGGGACAGGGTCTGGCCCCAGGCCTCCTCCATTTCCATGCGGGGGACCAGCGCGCCCAGACCGACCAGTTGCAGGGCCTCGATCACATCGGCCACGGGATGGTTTTCCACCCCGGCAGGGTATGTCACGGCGCGGTGCAGCGTGCCGGTTGGCACGTAAGGCCGCTGCGGCACGAACATCATGGGCGTATCGGGCCGCGTGACATCACCACGGGCGAAAGGCCAGATCCCCGCCAGCACGCGGAACAGCGTCGATTTGCCGGTGCCTGACGGGCCGGTCACCACCGTCATCTGGCCATGGGCCAGCGTAAAGTTCACATCCTGCAGCAACGCCACGCCATCGGGGCGGAACACGTCCAGTCCGCTAACCGCCATATCGCCACCGGCGGGGGCCGGATGCACGCGCACGTCATTGCGCATGGCCTGCGCCCGGTCCATGACACGCTGGAACGTGGCCAGACGGGCGACCTCCGCATGCCATGTCGTCAGGGCGGCATAGGAATTGGCCAGCCAGCCCAGCGCGCCCTGCACGCGTGAAAACGCCATGACAAGCTGCATGAGCGTGCCGAAGCTCATCTTCCCCGCGAAATAGCGGATGGAACCGATCAGCAGGGCAAAGTTGCCCGATACGACATCCAGCCCCGTCGTCAGCAGGCCAAGCCACTTGGTCCGGCGCATGATGGAAAGGAAATTCGTGTAAACCGATGAAAAGGAGCGATCCAGCCCGGCCTGTTCCTCGGCCTCGCCCCGATACAGCGCGATCCCTTCGGTATTGTTGCGAACATGAACGAGGCTGTAGCGGAAATCGGCTTCCGCGCGCTGCTGGAAGAACTGCAGCCCCGCCAGCCTGTGCCCGGCCAGATGGGTAACCCACGTCGCCACCACCGAATAGATCAGCGCCGCCCAGAAGAAATATCCCGGTATGGACATGCCCCACAGTTCCAGCGGACCCGACAGCGCCCACAGCAGCCCCACGTAACTGAACAGCGTGACGATATTGGACAGCAGGCTGATGAACTGCGTAAGCGTATCGGTGACGAAGCTGTTCAGGTCTTCCTGTATGCGCTGGTCGGGGTTGTCGGCCCCGGCTTCAAGACCGGATGTGGTGATGGCGATGCGGAAATAGGTCTGGTTTTCCATCCACTGCCGCGTCATGCGCATGGTCAGCCACCGCCGCCAGCGCAGGCCCAGCATCTGCTGAAGGTAGGTGGTGTAAATACTGCACAGGATCAACGGAATGGTAATGATGAAAAAGCCCAGAACGAAGCCTTCCTCGTTATGGACATACCAGAACAGTCCACGCAGGAAGGTTTTCGCATCGTGCTGCTGCAGGGCCGTATAATAGACATTGCGCGAAAAGGACTGGAGCACGTCCAGTCCCACCATGGAAAAGGTAAGGGTCAGTACCGCCGCCAGCAGGCCCCAGGCCCATTTCCGGTCTTCGGACACGAAATAGGGACGGGTAAGATACCAGACGTCTTTCAGGAGAAGGCGCAGATGCTGCATGTTGATCCCGTGCAGTGGGTGAGGCCGTGAGTCATACCAGCATTCCCACGAAGTACGGACGGACTCAATCCCATTTGCCGCCGTGACGGTTTGCGCCTGCTGCTCGTGCGCGCATCTGTCCATCACGACTTGTTGACGGGACATGCCGCCCGCGCCGGCCTGCTGCCCATATGGGGAAAAGCCGCCACTTACCCGCTGGCAACAGGGGTTTATGATCCCCCGGCGCGGGGTGGTACGGGGCTGGATATATCGAATAGCCGAATGTCTGTCATAACAGCCACACGGGGCCGGGACGGGCGCATCGTGGTATGCCGGACATATCGCTTCACCGATGGCGGAATGGCGCGCCCTTCCGCCACGAAACCCAATGTTAGGGAGAATGAACATGACGTCATTCAGCCGCTTCCTGTCCGCTGGCGCCTTCGCCACCCTTCTGGCGGCAGCGCCGCTTGCGGCCAACGCCGAAACTTCTCCCCCGACCGGCGCCGGTGTCGCCAATCAGGTCGAACAGATCAAGCCCGGCTCCCTGTCGGCCGATACCGTGTTCTCGGCAGTGGCTTCGGCCAAGCCCGCGGACCTTGGCGGTATCCTGAACTACTGCATCCAGTCCAACTATCTCAGCTCGGCCGAAGCATGGCCGGTGCTGGCGGCACTCAACAAAAAGACGAACGACGTGCCGTCCAACAGCAAGGGCAACATGTCCTATGCCGATGGGTCCACGGGCCTGCTGAAGGTTGGCGGCGCGGAGCCGATCTCGCTTGAGGACGCATCGACCACGATCCGCCAGCAGGCCTGCGCGAAGGTGGAAGCCCGCGCCAAGTCCATGCTCTGATCCGTTCGCGTATCAGTGTAATGCAAGCCCTGCCGGTCCGCCGGCAGGGTTTTTTATTTTCGGCACATGCCGGTCTTTACTGTACCCACACGCGCGAAAACGCCATGTGATACAGACTGGTCGAGAAATAATTGCCCAGCCGGGGTGATACGAGATCCACATAACTTATGCTGATCATAGGTGCGGCGGGCGCAAGCCGGGTGATCCGATCATCGACTTCCTGCCACAACTGCTGTGTCGTGGCCTGATCGGGGGTGGTGCGAATACGTTCCAGCACCGTCTGCACCCCGGAATCACACAGGCCGGACATGTTGATGGAGCTGTCCGAACCCGCATGGAAATTCTCGCAGCCAAATAACGTGTCCAGAAAATTGGAGGGAGAGGCATAATCGGCATACCACCCCATGAGGCTGATCTGCACATGGTTGCTGGTATTCTGCACATATGCCGATTCCATGGCTGCTGAAAGCGGGTGCAGCCGCGCGTGGTAGCCGATGGCCTGCAGCATGTCGCGCAGATAGGTGCCCATGCTGATATACATCGCCGTGGCGGGAACGATCAGGGTGACATCCTGCCCCTGCGTCCCGCTTTCGCGCACAAGCTGGCGGGCGCGTTCCACATCCGGTCCCATCCACTGGCTGGCGGGATGATCGGGGTCCGCGCCGCGTGTCCACGCGCACATGCCATCGCCGGGCAACAGGCCGGGTGGCACCATGCGGCATAGCGGGGCCGCGATGCCCGAACCGCCATACAGGATCATCATTGCCCGCCGGTCCAGCGCGTAATTGACCGCCTGCCGCGCCTTGATGCTGTCAAAAGGCGCGATATTGACGTTCATCGGCAGGAACACCAGCCCGTATAGCGGATAGACATGGACCTGCGCGATATGGCGGCTGCCCATTTCCCCCAGCCGGTCCAGCGGCTTGAGACCCGCCATCCAGTCATACTGCCCCCGCTCGACGGCGGTCAGCGCATCCTCATCCGACAGGCCGTAATCATATGCTATGGCATCCACGTAACCATCGGGCTGGGCCGTCTCGCTCCATTCATGGAAGAAGGGGTTACGTTCCAGCCGCATGCCCCGGTCGGGGCTGGAGAAGACGATCCGGTACGGCCCCGTGCCCGGCGGCGCGGTATTGCCCATATCGTGGGGGGGCATGCTGGCGGGCAGGATCACCGCGTGACCGAACGCCATCTTCTGCGGGAATTCGGAATCGGGCGCGGTCAGGTGAATGGTAATGCGCCGTGTTGCGGCATCCGTCACGACACCGCCGGCAAGCGTGCAGTGAGCGGGATCACGCAGGCAGGCATCCGCGCCTACGATACCACCGTAATATGATCCCGCCGTGGGCGAACCCACGCGGAAGATGCGCCGCAGGGACGCCGCGACATCGTCCACCGCAAGCGGGGTTCCATCGGAAAACCGGATGCCATCGCGCAGGGTGAACACCCATGTGCGCCCGCCATCCAGCCGCTCGGGCAGGGATTGCGCAAGGTCGGCCACCGCCTGGCCACCAGCCGGGCCTTCCACCTTGGGATAAGTCAGCAGACCGTCATAGACGACGCTCATCACCTGCATGTACTGGCTGGAATAATTGATCTGCGGGTCCAGCGTTCCGGCAGAAGAAACGGCCGTCAGCCGCAGTGTGCCGCCACGATGCGGACTGCCGCGCGTGCCCTCATCCCCCGCCCATGCGGGCGTGGTCGCCAGCACCACCCCGAAGCCGAGGACCATCGCAGGACCGATGGCCCGCCATGTCCCCGTCATCCGCTGACCCGTTTCCGACTGCTTCAGGGAGTATCCCTGCCGTCCAGAAGCGCGGTCATCCGCGTGGTAACCTCCTCCGCCGTGGCGGTTGCGGGCAGGCTGCCCGCATATCGCCCGGTGGGGGACATGATGACGATCTGGCTTGCGGTATCCATGGTGTAATCCCCGTTTTCACCCGGATGGCGGACATAGGGGGCGTGATATTCGCGGGCCACCGCCTCGATCATCTTGGGCGAACCCGTCATGACCGTCAGATGGAAACCGAAACGCAGCGCGTAGGTCCGCAGCACATCGGATGTATCGCGCATGGGATCGAGCGTGATGAAGATCGGCGCGACAAGCCGTGCGCGCTCACGCCCCAGCGCCTCGACCCCCTGGGTCATCGCCTTGACCGTGACGCCGCAGACCGTATCGGGGCAGCGGGTGTACCCGAAATAGACCAGCATCCACCGGCCACGGAAATCGGTATCCAGCACCGATCCATCCGCCCCGTTGACCAGCCGGAACGAGCCGCCAACCGGATTGCCGTAGGTGACGAGCGGCACCGGCGCGCGGTCAAAAAGCCGGTACCCCACATACCCGCAGACCGAGGATACCGCCACGATCGCCAGTGTCAGCAGAAGGAAAAACCGGTCCCGTTCATTTCGCATCATCAGTGTGCATCCGCCCAATTCGTTCCGGTCCCGGTTTCCACCACCAGCGGTACAGACAGGGCCGCTGCGGATTCCATGACCTGCTTGACAAGGGCGGACAGACGATCGGCGTCTTCTGCCCGCACCTCGAACAGAAGTTCGTCATGGACCTGAAGGAGCATGCGTCCGTCAAGCCCTGTATCGGCAAGGGCGTCGGGAATTCGCACCATGGCCCGCTTGATGATGTCCGCAGCCCCCCCCTGCAGCGGGGCGTTGATGGCCTGCCGCTCGGCATAGTTGCGCCGTGCGGCGTTGCGATCGGCAATGCCCGGCACCCAGCAGCGCCGCCCGAACGGGGTCGTCACGTATCCCTTCGCCCGCGCTTCCTCCCGCATGCGTTCCATGTAATCGCGGATGCCGGGATAACGGGCGAAATAGGCGTCGATATAGCCGCGTGCCTCCCCCGGCGAAATGCCAAGCTGACGGCCAAGGCCGAAGGCGCTGATGCCGTAGATGATTCCGAAATTGATGGCCTTGGCGCGCCGCCGCGTCAGCGGGTCCATGCCTTCCAGCGGGATGCCGAACACCTCCGATGCCGTGCGGGCATGAATGTCCTGCCCCAGCGCGAAGGCTTCCCGCAGGGCGGGAATATTGGCCACGTCCGCCAGAAGCCGCAGTTCGATCTGGGAATAGTCGGCCGATACCAGCACATGCCCCGGTGCCGCGACAAAGGCGCGGCGGATGCGCCCCCCTTCTTCCGTGCGGATGGGAATGTTCTGCAGGTTGGGGTCGTTGGATGACAGGCGGCCCGTTGTCGTGACCGCCATCTGGAAGGATGTATGCACCCGTCCCGTCGCCGGGTTGATCTGGTTGAGGAGCGCGTCGGCATAGGTGCTTTTCAGCTTGGCAAGCTGCCGCCACGCCAGAATCCGCGCGGGCAGGTCATGGCCCTGATCCGCCAGATCCTGCAACACCGATGAATCGGTGCCCCACGCGCCGGATTTCATGCGCTTGCCGCCACTCAGCCCCATTTCATCGAACAGGATTTCCCCAAGCTGCTTGGGGGAGCCGACATTGAAGCTGCGCCCGGCCAGGGTATGGATCTCGGCCTCGATCACGCCCATGCGCTGGGCGAATTCGACCGACATGGCGCGCAGGTCATCCGCGTCCACCGCAACGCCCGCGCGTTCCATGTCCGCGAGGATCGGCACGAGAGGACGCTCCACTTCCTCATACAGCGCCAGCGCGTGACCGGGACGAAGCCGGGGACGCAGCACCTGCCACAGGCGCAGGGTCACATCCGCGTCCTCTGCCGCATATGGCGTGGCGAGGGCGATATCCACCTTGGAAAACACAACCCGGTTGCGGCCCGTACCCGTGACTTCATCATACGGGATGGGCGTGTGATCGAGTGTGAGGCGGGAGAGTTCATCCATCCCCTGCCCATGTTTTCCCGCCGACTGCGCGTAGGAAATCAGCATGGTGTCATCAACCGGCGCAGGCTGGACACTGCCCGCCTGCGTCAGCACCAGCAGGTCGAATTTGGCGTTCTGGAAGATCTTGAGGACGGATGTATCCGCAAAAAGCGGCGCGAGAATTTCAAGCGCCAGCGCGACTGGCATCTGCGCTGCGCACAGCGCGTCCATCAGGTCGCCTTCATGGCCAAGCGGAACATAACACGCCTGCCCCGGCCGGACGGCCAGCGATATCCCCACCAGACGGGCCACAAGCGGGTCCAGCCCATCGGTTTCCGTATCCACCGCGCAGACACCATGCGCACGGGCCTGCTCAACCCACTCACGCAGGATTTCAGGGTCCGTCACCGTGACGTACGGGCCGTATTCCGCAGCAGGCACAGGGGGAAGTTCTGCTTCCGGCTGCACGGATGCAACAGGGCTGGCCCCCTGCGCTGCGGGATGGCGGGCGCGCGGGCGCGCTTTCATCCCCATGCGCTGCAGCAGGGATGAAAACCCCATTTCGGACAGCCATGCACCCAGCCGCTCCATGTCCACATCGCAGCAGGTCAGGGCGGAAATCGGTTCGGGACAGGGCGCATCTTCGCGCAGGGTGACAAGCTCACGCGACAGGCGGGCCATATCGGCATGGGCCAGCAGGTTATCGCGTCGCTTGGACGCCTTCATGCCTTCCGCCCCCAGCAGGATGGCGTCGAGCGAGCCATATTCCGCCATCAGGGCCGATGCGGTCTTGGGGCCGATGCCGGGCACGCCAGGGACGTTATCCACCGGATCGCCAATCAGCGCCTGCACTTCGGCCACCCGGTCAGGGGTGACGCCAAACTTGGCCAGCACTTCCTTTTCCCCGATCGGCTTCTGCTTGATGGGGTCCATCATCATCACGCCGGGGCGGATGAGCTGCATCAGGTCCTTGTCGGAGGAATAGATGGTGCACTGCCCGCCCTCATCGGTCGCCTTGCGGGCGTAGGCGGCGATCAGGTCATCGGCTTCCCATCCGGCTTCCTCGATGGCGGGGACGCCGAAGGCCGCCGTGGCCGCGCGCACGAGGGCGAACTGGGGGCGCAGTTCCTCCGGCGGTTCGGGGCGGTGGGCCTTGTATTCACTATAGAGATCATTGCGGAACGTATGGCGTCCCGCATCGAATATGACCGCCAGATGGGTGCCTGCATGTTCGCGCAGCAGGCGTGAGAGCATGTTGGTGAAACCATACACCGCATTGACGGGCGTGCCGTCCGGGCTGGTCATGGGGGGCAGGGCGTGGAAGGCGCGGAAAATGAAGCCCGAACCATCCACCAGGATCAGGTGAACCTGCTTGTCGCTGGACATGTATCAGAATGCGATCAGTGTTCGGCGCCTGCGGGTGCATCGGGATTGAGGACAAACAGCCGCGAGCAGTAGGGGCAGAATGTCTGGTGGTGACCAATGCGCAGGAAAACGCGCGGGTGGCCAAGCGCACCCAGTCCCCCATCGCACGACAGGGTGCGCGAATCGACAACAATGGTTTCAACCGTACCCAGACGGGGGTGCGGAACGGGATCATGGGGCTGGGCTTGCATTCTGGCGGGCCTCGGGCTGTTGTCCGGCTTGGATTTGCATGTTTCCGCCCGGAAGCGGAACATGCGCTTGTTGATGATGATACGCAGGATTGCCGTGCTTTCAAACTTTCACCTGTCACGCCTGCTTTATCCAGTGCTTTTTGCGTTACTGGCAGCCTGCACCACGCGGGAAGCTCCGCCCCCCGCCCCACCGGCCCACCACCCGGCATTGAGCCGCCTTGTGCCCGCCGATCGCATGTTCGCCATTGCTGGCGGTCCCACACTGCCCCTGCGTATCTGGCCTGCACAGGGCACGGAACGTGCCGTGATCGTGGCCCTGCATGGCTTCAATGACAGCCGGGACGCATGGGAACGCCCGGCCCCCATCCTGAATGCCGCGGGCATGAGCGTGATCGCACCCGACCTGCCCGGTTTTGGCCAGACGGCACAGCGCGGCGGGTGGGCTGGCACGGATGTACTGGTCCGCAGCGCCGCAGACCTTGTCGTCACCATCGGACATGAACATCCCGGTGTGCCGCTATATGTAATGGGGGAAAGCATGGGTGGGGCCATCGCCACCGTGCTGGCCGCACGATCCGATGCGCCGCCGGTGGCGGGCTATATCCTGCTGGCCCCGGCGCTGTGGGACATGGATGGCGGGGCCCGCACCGTCACGCGGCTGATGGCGGCGCTTGCCCCACACGGGCGGCTGAGCGGGCGCGAACTGCCGGTCCATGTCACCGCCGCCGATGACATTCTGGCGCTGGCCCGGCTGTATTATGACCCACTGACGCTCCGCGATACCGGCACGGTCGCGCTGGCCGGCCTCACCGGCCTCATGCACGAAGCCGCCCGTGCCGTGCCCCACATGCGCGGTCCCGTTCTGGTCATTTATGGCGGCCATGACCAGATCATCCCCGCCCCCGCCATGGCGGCCGCATGGCGGCATCTGCCAACTGGCGCCCGGCGCGATTACATTGCAGGCGGCTACCACCTGCTGCTGCGCAGCCGGACTGCCGAACAGGTAACGGCTGACATAACAGGCTGGATACGACATCCCGATGATTTCCTGCCTTCGGGCGGGGACATGGCGGCGGCGGCATGGATGGCGGACCAGAAAGGCCGTGCGGCACCCTTGCCGCTACTGCCGGGGTATATGGACTGGATTGCGCCGCAATGATTTTTACTGATTTCAGGGGTGGCATTCGACGCGGTCCCGATGTATGCAGACGAGAGTGGACTCGTAGCTCAGCTGGATAGAGCGTCGCCCTCCGAAGGCGAAGGTCGAAGGTTCGAATCCTTTCGAGTCCGCCATTCTCCATAAAAATTACGAGATACTGCAGACCATTCAGACAGTCTGCCAATCTGCTCAAGGCGGCGGCGCGCGTCCCCCTCCAGCAGGTCTGCTCGACCGCACTGACAGAGCGCTCCTTCTTCCCCGATATCGCACGCGCCTGTCAGGCCTGACAGGAACCCGGACCAGCTTCAGACAGTTGTTTTCCTGCCATGCCAGCAGGCAACAACGCGCCTGGCCGGCTTTCATCCGGGGAACGAGAAATCATGACCGACCAGCACCTTTCCACGCCACAGGAGATCGAGCTCAAGCTCGACTTCCCTGCTGAGGCGCACGCTCTGGTCGCGCAGCATGTTACCCTGCTGGAGAATGTGGCCCCGGTCGTCCATACCCATCTGGTTACGATCTATTATGACACGCCGGATCTGACCCTGAGCAGAAGCGGCCTGTCCCTGCGGGTGCGACGTTCCGGCAGGCATCATGTCCAGACACTGAAATCCGGCGGCGATAACGCCCTGGCAACCCATCGTAATGAATGGGAATGGCCCGTCAGGACAACCAGACCGGACATCACCCTTCTGGACGTCACCCCGGCGGCCATACTGAAACCGATGCTGGACGGAAAGCTGGTGCCGATTTTCCGTTCCAACATCCAGCGCGCCATCCACATGATGAAATGTGAAGATGCGGTCATTGAAATTGCCATTGATGAGGGTTCTGTCCGCGCAGGCAAAACAGAGGAACAGGTTCATGAAGTAGAACTGGAACGTAAGCTCCCGGCGACTGACGCCTTGCTGAATACTTCTGGCCTGGTTCAGCTATGAAGCATGAACGATTTAAGAGATAGGGACGCGGTACTACCTGCGAGTGTCGCAGGTAGTACCGCAGAGAGGC
>NZ_JBGLOV010000005.1:0-234334 GCF_041402665.1 Komagataeibacter sp. SM21 | reverse complement strand
CGTAAAGGGAAAACACGCCAAGATCGCCATTACCGCAATCATGCGAAAGCTCATCGTCCTCGCAAACGCCCTGCTTCACAAAGATCGGCTTTGGATGCCAAAAGCCGCTTGACCACAACGGATACTCACAGTGCCGCCCCCCTGTCCATCCATCGAGTTTTCAATTTCGTGCCCTTCACTTCCTGTCGCCAACGCATGAGGGGGCCATTTACCCCCATGGGGTCCGGTTTGCATACCTGCCTGCGTATCATCTGCATGGGTTCATCAGCAGACGGGACTGACGGTCTGGGGCAGGATTGTGGGGAACCAATCCGGTGCCAGGGTGTTTCAGCCATATGCATTCTGGCCCGCGCGACAGCGGTTCAGCCTTCAGTATTTCCGCCATGCCCGACCATGGCATAAAGTGTGGAGGCATAGGTGCCCGATACCATTTATCGCAATGCCCTTTTCTTCGATGGTACGGGATGTGAGCCTGTCGTAACCGACGTGGCGGTTTCCGATGGCCGGATCAGTGCAATCGGCATCGGGCTTGAAGCCGATGAAAGCACCCGGCAGGTGGCCTGCGGCGGGTTGTGGCTCATGCCCGGCCTGCTGGATATCCATACGCATCTCGACCTTGAGCTGGAACTTGCCCCCGAACTGCCGGAAGTCGTGCGCCATGGCACGACTGCGGTGGTGATTGGCAACTGTTCCATCGGCGTAACCTATGGCAACCAGCGACGCGACGGGGAAGACCCGATCGTGGACTGTTTCGCCCGGGTGGAAAACATGCCCAAAAGCGTGCTGGGCAAGGTGGCCGATGCCTGCACGTGGACTGATTCGCAGCAGTATCTCGACCATCTGGGCGGGCTGGCGCTTGGTCCCAATGTCATACCCCTTATTCCCCATTCCATGTTGCGGGTCGAAGTCATGGGGTTGCAGGCGTCCATCAACCGCAGGCCCACCCGGCGCGAACGCGCAAGCATGGAACGCCTGCTTGATGCGGGCATGGCGCAGGGATATGCCGGTTTTTCAACCGATGCCCTGCCCTTCCATTTTCTGGCGAACAGCCCGCACAAGAAAAGCCGGATTCCAACGCAGTACGCAGGCTTCCGCGAACTGGCGCGGTTGACCGGGGTGGTGCGGCGCTATGGCCGCGTATGGCAGGCGACGCCACCCAAGGACAATATTTTCGAGGCATTCCGCAGTTTTCTGCTGACCAGCGGTCGCCTGTTTGGCCGCCCCCTGCGCACGACGGTGCTGGCCATTCTCGACCTGCATACGAACCGTGCCGCGGTGAAGCTGTGCCTTATGCTTTCGGCCATCCTCAATTCCCGCCTTCTGGACGGGATGTTCCGGTTTCAGGTCCTGTCCGGCACGTTCCGTATATGGAGCGACGGGGCAATAAATCCGCTGGCCGATGAAATTCCCGAACTGCGCGCCCTGAATGAATGCGAGCCAGAGGACCGGGCCGCGCGGGCGCGCATCCTGAATGATCCGGAATGGATCGCATCATTCCGGCATATGTGGCTCAACGGCAAGAAAGGTCTGTCGCTGGCCCGGCTGCGCCGCGTGCTGCGGCAGGAAGAAACGGTGCTGACCCGCAGGCTTGCGGATATGATGGTCAGCGAATGCCCGTTGGACAACTGGTGCGATCACACGCTGGATGCCCCGTATCAGCGCCTGTTATGCTGGCAGGAATCCGGCGGCCAGCTTGGCGCGGCGACCTCGGCTGAAGCGCGGTTTTTTGAAACCTTTCCCAATCCCATATGCGATGATGCTGCCTTCATCGTGCATCTGCTGCGGCAGTGGGATACCGACCTGCGATGGGAAACGACGATTGCCAACCGGAACCCTGCCGTACTGGAAAAACTTCTGTTCCATCCCCTGACCCTGCCGGGGTTCAATGATAGCGGCGCGCATCTGGCCAATATCGGTTTTTATGACGGCAACCTGCGTTTCCTCAAAATAGCCCAGAAACAGGGATTGCAGAAGGTGGCGCAGGCCGTGCACCGGCTGACCGGCCTGCCTGCGGAATTCTTCAACCTCAATACGGGCGTAGTGAAGGTTGGCGCGCAGGCGGATCTGTGTCTGATCGATCCCACGGCCCTGCGGCAGTGGAATCCGGAACGAACCTATGAATTCGTCTATCGCAGCCAGTTGGGCTGCCGGCAGGTCATCAACCGCCCCAAAGGCGTGGTGCGTGAAGTCATGATCGCGGGCAGGACGGCATGGCGCGATGAGGAATATGTGCCCGATTTTGGACAGACGCAGTTTGGCCGCGTCCTGAAGCCACAGGACCATCCCGATGAACAGATGCGCGATGCTGCGGCACGGGCTACGGCGGAACAGAACCCCGATATGAACCCGCCGGACAACGCCGTCCGCGCCAGGGTGCGCGCGACCTACCAGAACGTGGTCATGCTTCTGCCGCAGTAGCCCTGCGCTTCAGCCGCCGATAGGCGGCAGGCTGTCTATGTAGTTCAGGTAAAGCTGCTGCAGCCGCTGCGTGGTTGCGCCGCGCTGTCCGTTTCCGATCGTGCTGTCCCCGATGCGGATAACCGGCATGACAAGGCTGGTGGCACTGGTCAGGAACACTTCGGGCGCGGCAAGCAGCGCGTCCACGGTTATGGTCTCTTCACGCACGGTAAGTCCTGCCTCGCGTGCAAGGATCATCACACGATTGCGGGTGCAACCGGGTAGCAGTTCGTGCGAAAGGGCACGGGTAACGAGGTCACCCTGTGCTGTCACGATGAACACATTGGCCGAGGCCCCTTCGGTCACGCCCGTACTGTCGTAAAAAATGGCGTCCTGCCTGCCATGAGCCATGGCGGCCTTTTTCGCCATGACCTGTGGCAGCAGCATGATGGTCTTGATGTCGCGGCGCAGCCAGCGGATGTCGGGCACCAGATCAACGGCGATGCCGGATTGCAGCGCAGGTGCCGCCAGCGCGTCCTTTTCCTGCGCAAGGATCAGCAGGGTCGGGCGCGTGCTGGCCTCACCCGTGAAGTTTCGTTCCCCCGCGCCGGACGTGATCTGAAGGTAGATGAAGCCGTCCGTTATGGCGTTGCGCGTGATGATTTCTGCTAAAATGGCGGGCAGTGCGGCGCGTTCCGGCGGGACGGGAATGCCGGTTTCACGCAGCGAGCGGTCAAGGCGGCTGAGGTGGCTGTCCAGATCGACCAGCCTGCGCCCTACCACCAGCCAGACTTCATAAATCCCTTCGCCAAACAGGAACCCGCGATCGAAGGCGGACACGGTTGCCTGTTCAGGCGGCAGGTAACGGCCATTGAGAAACAGTTCACCCGACATGTGCGCCTTCCTTTGCGTCAATGGGATTGCCCCCTGATACAGGGAATGAAACCGAAAAAACAGGGAGCCAGACCGTAATCATTACGCAATGATCCAGTGGTTGCCATAGCTCCACGCGGTCGGCTGCCATGCCCGGTCTGCGCGCCTGTGCGTTCTTCTCCCCCTCGCGTGTTCACCACGCGGCAACACCCCCCTTCAAAGATTCGATACCCCTGCCCGCGCTGGCCCCGTGTTATGACTGTCAGCCTTGTGAAGCCAGTGATGGGAGCGTGGCCCCTTTTGTCGTGTCGGTTACAAACCGGTTTTTTGGTTTGCCTGTCCCTGCTGGGTCCGTGTGGTATCGCGCATGGACAGAGCATTCCCGCAATCACCCTGCCCGGCATTACCATCCGGCCCTATGCCACGGACCAGCTTGATGTAGGCGGCTTTGCCCATGCCGCGCCCCAGCAGCCCGGAACCGGGGCCCGTGGCGCACGCCTGCGCAATGGCGTGCGGATGGATATTCACAAACAGGTGGAAATTGGCGCGATATGGGATGCAGGCCCCGCGCCCGGCGGGCCGATGCGCCTGTTTGAAGGACAGGTTTCCTATATCGGGCTGAAGCATTTCGTCTTTACCGCCGGTATTTTCAAACCCAGCTTCGGCCTTGAATCCATGCAGGCGCAGGGGGATACGGTCTTTGTCGAACGGGCCAGCATTTCCACCCTTACGCGCAATCTGGCCACAGGCATTGAACGGCAGGCCATGCAGGCTGAATCCTATGGCAGGCGCTATCATGTGGCACTTTCCGCCACGGGCGGCACGGCAGGGCCCGGCGAAGATGGCAACCAGCGCGCCATGGCGTTCCGTCTGGTGGGGCTGCCGGTGCGCACACGCTCGGTCCTGCTCCATCTGGGTGTTTCGGGGGAATGGGTGTTCCGGCCCGCATCCGCCCGCAACGCCAGCCCTGCCCTGTCCTTTGCCGACACGCCCGAAATGAATACGGGCACCGACGCGAAATACCTTGGAACCGGAAAAATCGCGGCAGACAGCGCCGGAGCGTTCGGCATGGAGGCCGCGCTGGCATGGAAAAAGCTGCTTTTCCAAGGGGAAGGATACGATATTCTGGTCAACAGCCATACCGGCAGCAGCGGCAGGCAATTACAGTTTCACGGATGGTATGGCCAGCTTGCCTATACCATCAACGGTCAGCCACGCGCATGGAAGGGACGCACCGCCGCCTTTTCATCGCCTGTGTGCGACCGCAGGCAGACCGTATTGTGCAATGGGTATGGCGTGCTGGAAGTGGCGGCCCGCTATTCCCATGCGAACCTGAATTCAGCCCCGATTTCGGGGGGCAACCAGCAGGTCGGCACGCTGGCGGTCAACTGGTGGCCCACGGCGATCGTGCGCATGACGATGCAGTATGAATACGGGCAGGTCAGCGGTGGCCGGAATCCGGAACATTTTCATGGCATCATGTCGCTGTTCCAGATCAAGTTCTGATGTGTTCCCGCGCGCCTGGGCGCGCGGGTATCTGTAACCGGGCGGGATTAGCGGCCCCCCATGCCCCCTCCGGGATAGGGACCACCACCCTGACGCCCCGGTCCGGGTCCGCCGCCATAGCCGCCGCCGTAATGGCCATCCTGATAATAGCCGTCACGACCGCCATGGTGGGGATGGCCGCCGTAACATGCGGCCAGCGCGGCGCTGATCGCCACGACGTAAAGGGTCCTGATGAAAGGTTTCATGTCTTCCTCCTGCAACTTGAAGACGAACGTTGCAGCGCAAGGAAGGTTTGATTGCGGTTAAATCCTGGCGGTAATGCGGCTGCGTGAGGTGGGTTCAGGCGTCAGTTTCCGGTGCGGCCGGGTCTTCGCTTGCGGCCCGGCACCCTTCGGGCACGTTTTCGCGCAGGAAGTGGGCGAATTCGTTGAAGGCGGCGGCCCGCGGGTCTGTCGTGCGCCAGACAAGCCCGATGGTGCGCCGGGCTTCGGGAATGGGGACAAGGGAAATCAGGTCCGACCACTCGCTGCGGTTGCGCAGCGCAAGACGCGGGATGAGGGAGTAGCCTTCCCCCGCGCCGATCATGTGCCACAGCATTTCAAGGCTTGCGGCAAGACGCTGGTGGTCGCGTTGCAGGGGCATGCCACACAGCGCCAGTGCCTGATCGCGCAGGCAGTGCCCGTCTTCCAGCAAAAGCAGGTCCGGTCCCTGCAGGTCCGGCATGGTCAGGCCCGGACGTGTGGCCAGAGGGTGCTCGGCGGGAAAGGCGGCCACAAACGGCTCGTCGAACAGGGGCACGCAGTGAAAATTATCGCCCTTGACCGGCAGGGCCGCAAAGACAAGATCCAGTTCATCATGCCGCAGGGCGTCCAGCATGATGTTGGTCAGGCTGTCGGTCAGTTGCAGTTTCAGTTGCGGGTAGGTCCGGCGCAGCAGCGGCAGCAGGCTGGGTACGTAATACGGGCCAAGGGTTGCTATGACCCCCATGCGCAGCACCCCTTCCAGCGGGCCGGTCTGCACGCGGGCGGCTTCGATCATCGCACGGGCGGCGGCCAGCACGTCGCGGGCACGGGCGATCAGGCGCGCGCCATCCGGTGTCAGCGTGACGTGGCGGCGGGAGCGTTCAAACAGCACGACACCCAGCAGCCCTTCCAGCTTGCGCACCTGTTCCGACAGGCCGCCCTGGCTTACCCCGCAGCGTTCCGCCGCGCGGGAAAAGTTACGCAGGTCATCAACCGCCACCACATATTCGATATCCCGTAGCGACAGACCGGAAAGGGGAATATACGTCATGGGTATAGATAGGACCGATTCCTGTCTGTTTGTAAAATGGTTTTACCGATTACAGCCATTGACAGAAACTGTTTCCCCGCATTTCGTGTTCGTGGGACAACAGGCCCGTCAACATTGACAGTGCAAGCAAGGAGAATTCCACATGGCACGCATCAATTCGCCACTGAAGCCTTTTGAAACCGATGCCTTCCACAACGGCCAGTTCATCAAGGTGACCGATGCCGACGTGAAGGGCAAATGGTCCGTATTCTTCTTCTACCCCGCCGACTTCACGTTCGTCTGCCCGACCGAGCTTGAGGATCTGGCCGACAACTACGAGACGTTCAAGAAGCTGGGCGTTGAAATCTACTCGGTCTCCACCGACAAGCATTTCACGCACAAGGCATGGCACGACACGTCGCCGGCCATCGGCAAGATCCAGTACGTCATGCTGGGCGACCCGACCGGCCAGATCGCGCGCAACTTCGACGTGCTGATCGAGGAAGCAGGTCTTGCCGATCGCGGCACGTTCCTGATCGATCCGGAAGGCAAGATCCAGTACATCGAGATCACGGCTGGCGGCGTGGGCCGTAGTGCCGCCGAACTGATCGACAAGATCCAGGCCGCGCAGTACGTCGCAAGCCATCCCGGTGAAGTCTGCCCGGCGAAGTGGAAGGAAGGCGCCGAGACGCTGACCCCGTCGCTGGACCTCGTCGGCAAGATCTGATCCCGACGGCGGTGGCCCGACCCTGCGGGATCGGGCCACCGCGCTTCACCTTTTCAGGAAAAGCGGAGTTCACTCCCATGTTGCAAGACACCATCAAGACGCAGCTCAAGGCCTATCTGGCAGACCTGGCGCACCCGGTCGTGCTGGAGGCATCGCTCGACAGCAGCCCGAAATCGCGTGAGATGCATGAATTGCTGCACGAGGTCGCCGCCCTTTCTGACAGGGTGCAGGTGTCCGAACAGGGCGAGGCCACGCGCCGCCCCTCCTTCATCATCAGGCGCGATGGGGCGAAAACCGGCGTGACATTCGCCGCCATCCCGATGGGGCATGAGTTCACGTCCTTCGTGCTGGCGCTGTTGCAGGCCGGGGGCCACCCCCCCAAATTTACCGATGACCAGATCGCCCAGATCCGCGCGCTGCCGGGGCATTACAATTTCGAGACCTATGTCTCCCTGTCCTGCCAGAACTGCCCGGATGTGGTGCAGGCGCTCAATGCCATGAGCGTCATCAACCCCAACATCCATAACGTCACGATTGACGGCGGGCTGTTTCAGGACGAGGTCACGGCAAAGAACATCATGTCCGTGCCGCAGGTCTACCTCAACGGGGAACTGTTCGACACCGGGCGGATGGATATTACCCAGATTCTGGCCAGGCTGGACGCCAATGCCCCCAAACGCGCGGCGGAGCAGCTCAGGAATGTCGCACCCTTCGACGTGCTGATAATCGGCAGCGGCCCTGCGGGCGCTTCCGCCGCGATCTATGCGGCGCGCAAGGGGCTGCGTACGGGGCTGGTGGGCGAGCGCTTCGGCGGTCAGGTCATGGATACCGAAGGCATCGAGAATTTCATTTCGGTCAAGGAAACCGAAGGGCCAAAACTGGCGGCTGCGCTGGAAGCACATGTGCGGCAGTATGATGTGGAGATCATACCCGCCCAGCGCGCGGCGGAACTGTTTCCGGCGGTAAAGCCCGGTGGCCTGCATGGGGTCGCGCTGGAAAGCGGGGCGATCCTGCATTCCCGCACGGTCATCCTTGCCACCGGCGCGCACTGGCGTCACCTCGGCGTGCCGGGCGAGGAGGAATACCGTAACAGGGGCGTGGCCTACTGCCCGCATTGCGATGGCCCGTTCTACAAGGGCAAGCGGGTTGCCGTGGCCGGTGGTGGCAACAGCGGCGTGGAAGCGGCGATCGACCTTGCCGGTATCGTGGCCCATGTCACGCTGCTGCAGCGCGGATCACACCTGAAGGCGGACAAGGTGTTGCAGGACAAGCTGCACAGCCTGCCCAATGTCACCGTCCTGACCGAGGCCCTGACAACGCGGGTGGAAGGCAACGGCCGGAACGTGACTGGCCTGACCTATCGCGGCGGTGACGGCGCGGACCACCATGTCGATCTGGAAGGGGTGTTTGTCCAGATCGGCCTGCTGCCCAATACGGACTGGCTGAAGGGCACGGTCAGGCTGAACGATTTCGGTGAAATCGTTGTGGATGACCATGGCGCGACATCGGTGCCCGGTGTCTTTGCGGCGGGTGATGCGACCACCACGCCGTACAAGCAGATCGTGATCGCCATTGGCGATGGCGCGAAGGCGGCCCTGTCCGCATTCGATTACCTGATCCGCGTGCCGGTGGCGGAAGAAAAGCGCGTCCCCGCCTGATGCAAAACGGGGCCGGGGGACAGTCGCCCCCTGCCCCACCGGGCGGCTACGAATGTCCGGCCGGACTTGCCGCCGTGCGGTCCGGGCTGGCGTGGTCCTGCGCAACCTGTGTGGATGATGGACGGTTCGGGACGTTGGCTGCGGTTGTGGTGGCGGGCAGCCAGCCGCCTTCAAATCCCGCACGTTCCATGCCGGTGCGGATATAGGGGTTGCGCTTCATCACGTTCCAGACCAGTCCGCTGCGCCAGTTCTCGATCATAAGCAGGATGGGCCCCTGATCTATCCCCAGATATTCGTTATCCGACCAGAAGGACTGGCCGGT
Organism: Komagataeibacter sp. SM21; assembly: GCF_041402665.1. Lineage (NCBI taxonomy): Bacteria > Pseudomonadati > Pseudomonadota > Alphaproteobacteria > Acetobacterales > Acetobacteraceae > Komagataeibacter > Komagataeibacter sp. SM21. Next base: position 225,579 of record NZ_JBGLOV010000005.1, on the reverse strand, counting down.
GCGGAAACTGGGATTGAAAGCATCCACAAAACCATAACGGCCATAAATGCGCTCGCCGTAGCGGGCTTTCATGTTCTGTAGCGTCGGCAGCACGATTTCGGGGGCGAAGGCGATGGAGCCTGCCGCGGCGGTGGGGGCCACGGTGCCATCATCCTGCGTGTAGTCACGGCCCGCGCCACGGGCGGAATAGGACAGGAAACGCCGGCTCTGGCCATCAATCGGCTGCGTGGTGTCACCGGGGCCGTCACAGGCGGTCAGCCCCCACATGGTCGGCCCGTAATCGTGCCACTTACCCGGATTGGCGATGGCGTAAGCCTGCTGCGCATAGACCGCACGGCGGCTGTTTTCAAAATAATCAATCCGCTTTGCGCGCGCCCATGCGTCCTGCACGCCCCGGAAATCAATCCATGCGTGGCTGTACTGGTGGCCGAACAGGGGTGCGAAGTTCAGGAATGTCTGGCCATAATAATCGCCCCATCGCCGGTCATTGGTGGCAAGCCATGCCTGCCATGATGCCGGGGCCAGCGGGTGAGTGGGTGAGCCGAGGCCAAGGATATAGGCCATCATGCCTTCGCTGTACCCTTCCCAGTAGCTGGGGATGAACTGGTGTTCGGGCGACCAGCCCATGCTCAGCCGGTTATCGGGGCGGGTGATCCACTGCCAGTTGACGCGCCTGTACAACTGGTCGGCCAGATCGCGTATCTCGTGCTCGCGCGGGGTATCGTGGTCATAGAAGGACTGCGAAAACAGGATGCCCTGCATCAGCAGCGCCGTGTCGATGCTGGACAGTTCGATGTCGCGGTTGAAGCGCTTACCCGTCTCCCGGTTCAGGAAATGGTAGTACAGGCCGTTATATCCGGCTGCATCATCCTCGCTGTCATTCTGCGGGCTGCGCATGAGATAGCGCAGGGTGACAAGCGTGCGGTCAATGGCCTGTTCACGGGTGATGTAGCCACGGGTCACGCCTATGCCATAGGCGGTCAGGCCAAACCCGATGGAGGCGACGCTGCTGAATGTCTGGCCGGAAGGATAGCGGTCGGGAACCAGCCCCGTTTTCGGATCACCTGCATCCCAGAACCATTGAAAGGTCCGGCGTTCGAGATCATCGATCAGGATGGTATCGGCGCGGCTGGCGGCGGCCGGTGCGGCGGAAGGGGTGCTGGCGCTCGTGGTGGCTTTTGCGTCAACCGCGTGGGCCGGGACGGATGCAAGGGACGCGCCATATAACAATGCCGAAATGAATACAGCCGCATGTTTCCCCGTTTTGCGAGGGTACAAAGCTTTCGTCTCCTGCCGGTTGTCCGGCCTTTATGATTTGAGATCCGGGCAGAATGCAATATCCCCGCGCCCGCAGGGCAGCGACATGAACGTTGCAAATTGTGACGGAGATCGCCGTGCAGCCCACAAAGCCGGATCATGTGGTCCGGTGCCCTGTCCCCTGTCCATCATTGCCGGGCGCGGACGGGAAAAGATGTTTTGTAATAAAATCAGTATTTTCCGTCCGGTGCGGCCTGTATCTTCGCCATGCAGGCACCGGTATTTTCGATGGATCGGTCGATCATTCGCCAGTTTCTGTGCGCTGGCTGGCATTCGGGCCGTTGTTCTTACTTTTTCTGCTCCCTCACCGCTTCCCCTCCGCATCGGACAGGATACCGGAACGATTCTGGTCAGGGCCAAACGGCTTGATGGGATGATGGCTGTCCGGTTGCGGGGCTACGCTCCATGCGTCGGGAATGGCTTTTAATATTCTGCCGTAACGGTAAGCAGAGAACCCCTTTTTTGCGCCATGCCATAATCGGTTGTGGATGTGTTCTTTAGCCCTTCCCCATTTTGCGGAAGGCGTAGACCAGCGCATGGTCCTGCGGCTGTTTATAATAACAAAAACATATAAAACGGGCATTTCATTACATATCATTTCTGATTTTTGACCTAGTTTTTCTTGGGTCGGTCTATCTGTGTCAGTAATGCCACACTCGCCCTTTTCTCATGTTATAGCGAATGATTATCATTTGCTAATGCAGTTGAGAATGAATATCAAACAGCCGTCCCCTGTTAGCAATAAACGACGCGACAGCACATGCCGCGTCAGGAGAGTGGTGAATGAGTGAGACAGAACTGTCCCCATCAGCCCCGCCAGGCCGCGGGTTGCGGCTGGCGGTAGCCCTTGGCATGTCCGTTGGCCTTGGTGTGGGCGCGGAAGATGCGAATGCCGATGATGCTGCCCAGCCCGCAGCACCCGACAGCAGCATAAAACTGTCCGCCGTGCGCGTGGGCGGCCATGTGGAAGCCGGGGATGAGGGCAATGAATCCGGCAATACCAATAGCGAGATCCTGCATATATCGCGCATGCCGGACAGCGTGCGTGACACGCCGCAGACCATTACCGTCGTGCCGCAGGAACTGATAAAGCAGCAGCGCGCCTTTACGCTGGATCAGGCGCTGGCGAATGTGCCGGGTATTACCCTGTCCACCGGTGAAGGGGCTGGCGGCCTGAATGGCGACCAGTTCCGTATTCGCGGCCTGCAGGCGCGACAGGACATCTATACTGATGGATTAAGGGATTTCGGCACCTATACACGCGATACGTTCAATACGGACAGTGTCGAGGTCATCAAGGGGCCGTCGGGCGAATATTTTGGCGCGGGTAACGTTGGTGGCGTCATCAACCAGAGCCAGAAACACGCCCATGCGGGCAACAGCTACAGCTATGACCAGACCTTTGGCAGCGGCCCGTTATACCGGGGTGCGGGGGATATCAATTACCAGATCAATGATGACATGGCCATTCGCGTCAATGGCATGTACAACAAGCAGGACGTGGTTGACCGCAACAACGTGTCCTCCAACCGCTACGGTGCGGCGGTGGATTTTGGCGTGGGCCTGCGCAGCCGGACCTCATGGCATCTGACATGGCAGTGGCTGAACAGCGACAGCAAGCCCGATTACGGTGTCAGCATGATTCAGGTCAATGGCATCTACCGCCCCATTACCGAATACGGTGTGGCGCGTAATACAAGCTATACGCGCAGCTTCGATTTTGACCGCTCCAACATTCATACGCTGACCTCCGCGCTGAAATCCGACATCACGCGATGGTTCACGCTGACCAACGATACGCGGCTGAGCCTGTACGAGCGCGACTATACCGCCACCACGCCCGCCGCATGCTCGGGCGCGTGCGCCGCGGCCATCCTGGGTGGTGGCAATTACGCCCTGCCCTACGGCGCGGGTGGTGGGGCCGCGTACCGGCAGCAGGGCTGGGGCGTGCAGAACGTCATCATGGGACGTGCGCGGTTCAGTACCGGCTTTGTCCATCATGACCTGAAGGCCGGGGTGGATATCAATTACGCCAGTGATTCACGCTGGCCGGGCAGCTTTACCAACCGCACCAACAACCAGACCATCCGCAACCCGCAATATTCCTATCCGTCCACCTCCCTCACCTTTCCCGACAGTGGTTACGGTAATGCCAATGCGCGTGATCTGGGGCTGTTCCTGGCCGATCGCATCCAGTTGACCCGGCAGCTTTCCCTGTTCGGTACCGCACGGTGGGATTCATTCAGCAGTTCGTATTACAGCCGCTCGACCGCAAGCCAGGGGCGCGCGGAACAGAAATCTGATCGCTGGAGCCCGTCGGGCAGCATCATGTATTCGCCGCTGAAAACAACGTCCTTCTACTTCACCTTCGCGCGGTCGTACAAACCCGTTGGCACCGATGTGTCCTCCCTTGTCACAATCAAGCCGCAGGCGGGCGATGTGGCGCAGAAGGGTGTCAACCTGTCACCACAGCGCAGCGACCTGTTTGAAGTGGGCAACAAGACGGACTTCTTCCACAAACGTCTTGGCACCACGGTTGCGTTCTTCCAGATCAGCGAAAACAATTCGCAGTATTATGATGTCAATGGCGATCTGGAAACCGGCTTTGCGGATTCCGGCAGTGGCCGCCGCATTCGTGGCGTGGAACTGAGTGCCAATGGCAAGATCACGCGCGACTGGCAGGTATTTGCTTCCTATTCCTACATGGATGGCCGGGTGACGCACAGCAACACCGGCGACAACGGCAAGGTCGCCCCCCAGGTGCCGCATAACAACATGTCGGTATGGAGTTCGTATGACCTGTCCCACCTGCTGCTGCGTCCCGACTGGGGCAGTCTGAAGGTTGGTGGTGGCGCACAGTATTCATCGGGCTACTGGGCCGGGCCGGATACGACCAATACGGCACGCATGCCCTATACTTTCAACCTCAATGGCATGGTTTCGTGGGATTACCGTCATTACCGCGTATCGTTCAACGCCAATAACATTACCAACCGTCTTAATTACGCCTCCTCCTTCTCCGGGTCGCGTGCGGTTCCTTCACCCGGTCGCTACTTCATGGGTAATATTGGCGTAACATTCTGAAACCCATAAAGTTTTGATTTATTGTCCCCTGCCCTTCATTGTCCTGACAACAACCGTGCCCTCATGACCGAAGACATGAAACGTGCAAATAAAAACAGCACAACACACGACACCACCGGCAATGCGCCGTGTGAGCCGGTGGCGCTGGTGGATGTTCAGCTCATGCTGGGTCAGGTCCATCTGAACAACGGCAACATGGCGGATGCCTTCAGCATGTTCGAGGTCGCGGCCCGCAGCGGTGATCCGCGCGCCCTGAACATGCTGGGCCGCGCGTTTGAACGTGGCTGGAGCGTATCGCGCAACCCGGCCACCGCCGCCATGTATTTTGCACAGGCGGCACGGTGCGGCGATGGCTGGGCCATGTTCAACCTTGCCGATCTGTATCTGGCGGGCGACGGTGTGGCCGCTGATCCGCACCGGGCCTGCGCGCTGTATGTGGCGGCGGCGCGTAACGGGGTGACCAAAGCATTCAACATGCTGGGCATCATGGTGGAAGACGGCGTGATGCCCGATGCGCAGGTGGATGCGGCCGCCACATTTTTTCATGCCGCCGCCATGGCCGGTGACTGCTGGGGGTGTCTCAATCTGGGGCGTGTCCATCTTGCAGCGCGGGACGTGCCCGCAGCACTGACATGGCTGGAAAAGGCGCTTGAACTGGGTTTTACGGACGTATTCCGTGCGGTCGAAACCCTTCTGGCCGGGTCTGGCGACCCGCGGCTGCGTCGTGTGGCACAGGATGCGCGCAGGCGGCGATGTGACGGCACGCATTCCAGACCAGCAGCATAAAGCGATAACAGGACAGCATTACATATGAACCGCTTCGTAAAAAAATACGCGACCCCGTTTGTTACGGGTTTCTTTGTCATTTCCGCCGTTTCCGGCACGGCCCTGTTCTTTCACTGGCAGCCCGGCCTGTTCCATTCCATGCATGCCTGGCTGAGCATGGTGCTGCTTGTGCCGTTCGTGCTGCATATGTGGCGTAACTGGCCGCAGTTCCTTGGATATTTCCGCAGCCGGACCATGCTGGTGGCCTGCGGGATTTCGGTGCTGGCGGCTGTGGCTTTCATGGTCACGACCGGGCATCGTGGCGGCAATCCGGCGCAGCGTCTGTTTCCCATCCTGACGCATGCCCCGCTGACCGATCTGGCGCCCCTGCTGCATGCCACGCCGGATGAACTGGCCGCGCGGTTGACCCATACGGGATATGCCGTGCGCTCCACTGACGAAACACTGGATGAAATCGCTTCCGCCGCCGGACAGAAATCCAACGATGTCCTGCTGAAGATCCTGCCGCAGTATGGCGGTGGTGGTGGAAGGCACCGATAATGCTGTTTTACCCAAAGACGCGGAACATATCATGCTGATCCATATTGCCGGGGTGCTGAGTGCGGCGGAAGTGGCTTACTGTCGCGCCCTGCTGGAAAAATCGCAGTGGGTCGATGGCAGGGTTACGGCGGGCGACCAGTCCGCCAAGGCCAAATTCAACCTCCAGATCCCGCAGGACAGTGCGGAGGGACGCGAGCTGGCCGATCTGGTCCTGCAGGCATTGGGACGGAACGCGCTGTTCAACAGCGCTGCCCTGCCGCTGCGTGTCTTTCCACCGCTGTTCAACCGTTATGATGCGGGCATGTGTTTCAATACCCATGTGGACAATGCCATCCGTCCTCTGCCCGGCACGGGGTTCCGGTTCCGCACCGATGTATCATCCACCGTGTTCCTGAGCGAACTTGATGAATATGACGGCGGTGAACTGATTATTCAGGACACGTATGGCACCCAGAAAATACGCTGCCCGGCGGGGGACATGGTGCTTTATCCCGCAAGCAGCCTGCATAGCGTGAGCACGGTTACACGGGGCAGTCGCTGGGCATCCTTTTTCTGGTCGCAGTCCATGGTGCGCGACGATACGCAACGCACGCTGCTGTATCAGTTTGATCGCTCGATTATCGAAACGCGCCAGTCCCTGCCCGACGACCATCCGGCCGTACTGGGTCTGACAGCCACGTACCACAACCTGATCCGCCGGTGGGCGGAGCTGTAAGGCGTAATACCCCCTGCAACCGGGAAGTGTGCCAGTGCGTTACCGCGCAGAAGGACCGTGCCTGCCGCCCGCGCAATGCAGGCGTATGGTCCGGCAATCCAGCAGACAGGGGAATATACCGGATTTCCATTGCTACGTAATAACCTGCACCGGAAGCGACGTTACGTAATGCGCGGACCCACGCATAAAAAAGCCGTTATTTCCGGGCATGGTAAGATCATTGTTTTTTCAGGATTGTAGATGCCTTTCCCAATGAAGCCGCATATTAAATTCGGACTGGAACGATACATGAAAACCACATCCCTCATCGCTATGGGGACAGCCTGCCTGCTGGGTATGGCATCACCTTCCTACGCCCAGCAGGGGCCGAATGGACCTGGCGGCCCCGGTGGTCCCGGTGGCGGCGGACCGCAGGGCCAGCAGCATGGGCCGCAACAGGGACCGCGTGGTGGTGGTGGACATGGCCGTCCCATGCGTAATGCGCCCCCATCCCGTGGCGGTTACGACAATGTTGACATGAACCGGGTATGGCATCGGGGCGACCGTTACGATGGCCCGCGCAACAGTCGCTGGGTTGTCAATAACTGGCAGTCCTATCGCGGTCTTTCCGCCCCGCCGCCGGGTTATCAGTGGATGCGTTATGGTAACCAGTACCTGCTTACGGCCGTGGCGACCGGCGTGATTGCCGGTGTTGTCAGCGCCACGATCGCGTCCCCGATGATGCGGTGACAAAAGCATCATCCTTTTACGTTTTCGATACGCTGTGACACCATCGGCTTTGCCGGTCATATCGTGAATGAAATGGGCGCTGGGGGGCGAACGTGAAACGGCAGCATCCCCCGGCGTTCGGCCTGTTTTCCGGGATGGGCAGGTATTTCATACCCCCTTACTGAACCGGGGCATTCCTGCAGGACATGGATGATGCCCAACGGACCGGTTTTGTGTGTGCCCTTTTGGAAAGGTGCACTGAAGCCAATTTTTCTACATGACTTCACATGCCCGTTGTGTATGTGCCTTTCTAGGAATTTATAAATGTAAATAATAGTGCTGTATTTTTATATATAATATCATAACTGTACATATGTAGTAAATTATTATAAAATACACAATAAATATTCATAATATCAAAAATTACAGTGCGGTCTGTTGCTTTCGATAATATTCCTCTGGGCTTCCCGTCACGTCCGACTTTCAACAGGCTGATAAAATTTCCTTACACCATTCAATATAGCATATTGCATATTTGTGGGGGATGGGATTGAGTAACCTTATGTCACGCCCTGAACCCGCCCTGTCCCCTACCCCAAAATCCGCATGGCGTTTCGCCAGTGATGCGCAGGCCGACACCAACAGCCTGCCCGGCGCATTCGCCAGCGTGCAGGTTCCCGGTGCCGGTGCATCGTGGCTGCGGCGGTTCCTTGCCTTTGTGGGGCCGGGTTACATGGTTTCCGTGGGGTATATGGACCCCGGTAACTGGGCGACGGATCTGCAGGGTGGGGCGCAGTTTGGCTACACGCTGCTTACCGTCATTCTGCTGTCGAACTTCATGGCGATCATCCTGCAGTCGCTTGCCGCCCGTCTGGGCATTGCAACGGGGCGCGATCTGGCACAGGCATGTCGGGACCATTTCCCGCCTGCCGTCAATATCGTGCTGTGGCTGGCCTGCGAACTGGCCATTATTGCCTGCGACCTGGCGGAAGTGATCGGCACGGCGGTCGCCCTGCACCTTCTGTTTGACATACCGCTGCTGGCGGGGGCCATCATTTCCGCGCTGGATGCCTTTCTGGCGTTATATCTCATGAACCGGGGCTTCCGTTATCTGGAAACGTTCGTCATCGGCCTGCTTGCGACTGTTGCCCTATGCTTCGCGGTGGAGGTCGTGGCGGCACAGCCCCCGGTGGCGGCCATACTGAAGGGTTTTCTTCCCTCCACCGAAATCATGACCAACAGCCAGATGCTCTATATTGCAATCGGCATCATCGGGGCGACGGTCATGCCCCATAACCTCTATCTTCATTCATCCATCGTCCAGACGCGCGCGTTCGAACGTACGTCGTCTGGCCGCACGGAGGCGATCCGCTGGGCCACATGGGACAGCACCATCGCCCTTATGCTGGCGCTGTTCATCAATGCCGCAATCCTGATTGTGGCCGCCGCCGCCTTTCATACATCGGGTCATCAGGACATAGCGGAAATCGAGGATGCGTATCGCCTGCTTTCCCCCCTTCTGGGCCTTGGCGTGGCGTCTACCCTGTTTGCCGTCGCCCTGCTGGCGGCAGGCACCAATTCCACCGTGACCGGCACGCTGGCGGGTCAGATCATTATGGAAGGTTTCCTGCGTCTGACCATTCCGCACTGGGCACGGCGACTGCTTACGCGCGGGCTGGCGATCATTCCGGTGGTGGCCGTTACGGCGCTGTATGGCAACCGGGGCGTGGGGGAACTGCTTCTGCTCAGTCAGGTGGTCCTGTCCATGCAACTGCCATTCGCGGTTATTCCGCTGCTTATGTTCGTGACCGACCGGAGCAAGATGGGGGAATTCGTGATCTCCCGCCGCATGACCGTGCTGGCATGGGCGGTGGCGATCATCATTCTGCTGCTGAATGGCAAACTGCTGTTTGATGCGATTGCCTGAAGCTGCGGGAATGCTGCGTCTCTTCAGGGTATAATAAGATAATCCATTCAGCGTCTGGCATGGCTTTGGGTTGTGATGCTGCCGCCTCGCAATCGTGGATTGCTTTTGGCCCTTCCGAACGGGCTGACCGGAAACGGGCATGTGTACCTGCAAGTTATCAAAGAGCTTTTGGTGAGCGATGCCTGCCCTTCCCTGTCAGCGAAGCACAGCCCACCACACTATGCCTTGCCGCAAGGTGGCTGCTGGGTAACCAGCGGGTACGGACCGCGCCTTCTGGCTGCTCGCCCGTTATGGGATGAGCGAACAGCCATACGTGCCATAAGACTGCAAAGACGAAGGTAGGTAACGCCCTTTCTACGCCTTTGCCTGTGGTGTTGCGCTGTCTGGCCGCGTGGGGGTTATGTTGACGTGCAATCCATCGTCGCCGGGGCCGTTCCCCAGCAGGTTGAGGAAACTGGGTACCGGGAACCTGATGCCTTCCTCATTCATGCGTACCGCAACGCGGGCATAATATTCCCGGTAGACGGTCCATTTTGATCCCGGTGCCGTGCGGACGGAGCCAAGGAAGCGCGCGCCATTGCCGTCCGCCTGCTCTATGCCCAGAAATGAAAACCCGGACATGATAAGATGGCCAAAGCGCGGGGTCTGGCGCATCTTTTCCAGCTCTTCATGAAATATGTCGGTAAGCTGCTTCGTATCCTGCGTCAGATCGATCATGAGATCGACAACGACCAGATTATAATCGCGGGAGGTATTGGCGATGGATGATACCTCCGAAAACGGGATGATATGCAGGTCCCCGTTGATCGAACGCAGCCGCAGCGTGCGGATGGACAGATGTTCCACCGTGCCCGATATGCCCCCGGCAGTAACCCAGTCGCCCACCTGGATCGCATTTTCCACCAGCATGAAGAAGCCGGTGATGAAGTCCTTGACCAGACTCTGCGCGCCAAAGGCGATCGCCGCGCCCATGATCCCCGCGCCGGTCAGCAGTGGTGCGACATTGATGCCGATCTGGGACAGCGTCGTGACCGCCACGATAATGATGATGACGGCCAGCAGCACGGTCTTGATAATGGGCAGCACCGTGCGCAGGCGGCTGGCGCGTCCTTCCTGTGACGAGTTTTCAAAGTGTGTGATCTGCCGTTCAAGGGCGGCGTTCGCGACCTCCCATATCAGGATGGCGACCGTATAGGCGACAATCATGGACAGAATCGCGCCAATGATTTTCGGTCCCAGCCGTCCATAGAAAAAGAAATGGATGGCAGGGAGGCCAAGCGCCTGGAAAAACAGGATCGTGGTCGTGAAAAACAGAAGGAAAGACAGTAGTTTGCGCGATGCCGGGTAATAGTAGTCAACCCGCGCCTGTAACCCCGGATAGCGGGCTTCCAGCGCGGGCGAGATGTGGAACAGCCGGTTCTGCAGGTTATACAGCACGACGGATACCACGCGCGACAGGATCACCACGGCGGTAGTCAGGATGACCGTGCGGATGATCCACGCATACCCCCCCTGAATATGGGTCGCCCAGATCAACCACAACGCGAAGTTGAAGAACATTGCCGGAATCCACCACAGGTAGACCATCCGGCCCATAAACATCCAGAACGGCTGCTTGCGCAGGCGTGCGGGTGGTTGCAGGCTTAGCGCGACATGGGCGCGCACACGCCATGTAAACAGGGCCACCAGCACATGTTCAACCAGCACCACGCTGCGGATGATCGCCTCCGTCCCGCGCGCGGGCATGTCGAACACCCCGCCCAGCGTGGAAAGGCACACCACAACCGATGGCGCGGCCACCAGAAAGTTCAGCCAGCGCGTGACCATGAACGCGGTCTGGTTACTTGCGCTGCAAAGCCGGATGGCGGGCGAATGGGGAACGAACAGCGTTTCCATCAACAGATAGACAACGCGCGCGACGACATAGGCGTTGGTCAGGGTGATCGTGACCATTTCCGCCTGATGGGTGGTGGTCAGCAGATAGGCGAAACTGGACCCCAGTGCGAAGAACAGGCCGACGGGCAGCAGTTTGATCAGCAGGTGCAGCAGTGAAAAGGGAATGCGGGCCAGCAGGCGCAATGTCGCGTGCTGTGCCTGCATGTCGTGCTGCTGGGCCTGCTGGGCAAGCTGTTCGTCGCTTGCCTGCGTCGGGCCGGTTGCAGGCGGTGGTGCGTCAGGCTGCGCCGGGGTGGACGCATCGGGCAGGTTCAGGCGGCGTTCGGTCGCAACCGCCCGTTCCGTCACTTTCAGCAGCGGCCTGCGCAGCAGCATGGAAAAACCACGTTCCGCCGCCAGCGCCAGTAACAGGATCAGCGTGGCCCGCCCCACGGCATCCAGCAGGATCGAACGCGACTGCGGGTCGGCAAAAATCGTATGGGTCCAGTGCGCCACGAACACCAGATCGCCAAACAGGGCCACAAAATGCTGTGCCTGCACCAACAGTCTGGACCGCAGCGATGTCACGTCCTGCACCAGATCGCTGCCAAGGCTGTCTGGCTGGACTGATACTTCATCCGCCTTTGCCGGGGCCGTGGCGTGCGGTGTGGGTGCCGCGACCGGGGCGTTGGTCGGCAACTGTGTGGCGATGGCAGCAAGGGTATTCTGGAATTCCGCGCGTTTTGCCGGGTCATTGATGACGTCCAGCACCTGTCGGGCCTGTTCTTGGGTCATGCCCTGCGCCGGTTGCGTATCCGCCGCCATGGCGTGGCCCGACAGGGTTGCGGTACAGAACAGCAGTAATCCGAAAATGGCGATGCGCATCATGACCATCGGGCTGGTCAACCGGCCTGCCCCCGTCTGGCAGGTATTCGTAAAATGGCGCATTCCTTGATATTCCGTCCCGACTGCTGAAATCTGCCCCATGCAATGTAAATCCGGCATACCGACATGCCATTCCATACGGGGCATCCAGTTTATCGCAGACAGGGCCGCAAAAGCGCAGATCGCGGGAAGCCGATCTGATATGCAATAAAATGCTCTACCGTTTTCTGATATGCTTTAAATATCTGTATTTTACTGGTATGTATTGGGTGGTTGAAATAAGATATATGTATAAATTATATATATGCTTATTTCATTATTTTATGAATAAATGATCGGGAGAACACCAGTCGGAGACCGCTGGTGTCATGAAGGGCGGGATGGTCCCGACGAAGATGTCGGGGTGTTCGCATGTTTCTTCAGCAGCGGTATGGCGTCGGGGCTGTTTTCCAGCGCACGTTCCAGCAGTTCTCGCCCCAGCGCCCGCAGGGCAAGTGGATGCAGCGTGTCCACCGTGGCTGTCAGGTCGTGACGTTCCGTATCGCTCAGTCCGGTATCGGTGGCGACGCGCTGGCGCAGCCTGTCGATCGCATCGGGCGCGTTCAGTGTAAGGTGCATTTCATCCTTGCGTTCCAGATAGGCACGACCCGCATCGGTCAGGGTGGTGTCGCCCGTGATCTGGAAGCTGCTGCCTGAAATGCTGACCCCGCCCTTGCACAGTCCCTGCAATTCAAGGTCGAGCAGGTTGCGGGCGCATTGCGTCGCATCCGTGCCAGCGGGCGGGGCCAGATTGGCCGCCCCCCCGTTTTCGGCCATGCGGCGAAGCATCGCGTCCTGCAGGTCACGATCAATCACGTCAGCTCCTCCATCCTGATCAGGTGGCTATGGTGGGCTGGCAATGCAGTGCAGACAACCTGCCGGATCGGGAATACGGTTATGCACAAGCAGTCTTAATGTAATTACAGACTACAGGACATGAAACGGATATTCGGGTCCGGCATCCCTTCCACACGGCAATAATCCCGACACGGCTCCCCCGACTGATGGAAAGAATCGGATAGTTCGGTTCCATCCGGTGACGCCAGAACAGAAACGCCCCCTGCCGGATCTGGCAGGGGGCGTGGGTATAAAAAAGGCCGGTTGTTTCGATGCGCGTCGATCAGCTCCACACTCTGTGCGTGAAGCGGTAATGACCCCTGCCCCCACTACCGGATGGAGTATGCGCGGACCCGTTGCCCGCGCAGGGCATCGGTGCATCCGCCGATCCGGTGAAGGCTGCCAGTGCTACATGCACTCCCGACCGTGGGAAACTGTCAGTGCATGCGCCGCAAGGAACCGGAACTGCGCCTGCTCCTCGGGGAAGGCCGGGATGCCTTCCAGCGCGTGCGCGGTCTTATGGTAACGGTGCATGCTGCCCACACGCCGCCAGGGGCGGTCGGGGTGCTGTTTTTTCCACAGGCTGATCGCCCGGGTTTCCAGTTCCTGATTGTTCACTTCATGATCTGACGGTGTCATGTCCATCTCCCTGTGCATCCGCGATTGGGGTGTTGGAACGGTCACGAGTTATGTATCTGGATATTGTGGTGGCATGGCCCCTGCATCGAACGTCGCAGTCTAACATAAGTTGCGGTCGACCGGATGGTTTTCATGGCCCGTCACCGTACAAAAAAATGCTGAAGGCGGCCTCCTGCACTTCTGGAATGAAAAATAACATTTCGTGACAGGATTATCGAACCCTCTCCCCATTACAGTGCCGCCAGTATTTTTCATGCGCAGGCCACCAGATGATTTTCGTACCCCGTGGGCATATCCGTGCCGCGACCCTGTTCAGTTTCGTTCTGCCCATGGCGCTTGCCGCCTGTCATAACCGCCCCGGTGGGGAGGTGTGCCGTCGTGTCCCCCTGCCCCATGACGCCGCAGCCGCCGATGTGGACCATGGGATACATGGCAGTGTTACTTCCGGCTTCGGCGTGGGTGGTGGTCCCGGCATGATGGGCGGGGGTATGATGCCCGGTGGCGGCATGGCCGGGAATGGCCTGTTCAATCGGGGCATGATGGATAATGGCATGGCGGGTGAGTACGGGCCGCCCGATGGCATGGATATGCGCCGGGGCGCCCCGCCGGAGCATGAACGCATGGTCAGCCGGTGCCCGCCACCGGGTCCGTCGCGCGGGCATGGGCCGGATCATGATGGTCCGGGCAGTGCCACGGTGGACCATCATGAGAGTGTCGATGTCTCAAAAATCCGTATCGGCAATTCCGATTAGATGACGGGCGGCATGCGCAGGCTGCTGATGGTTGGGAGCTGCCTGTTCCTTCTGTGCGGCTGCGCGGCCCATCGGTCCCAGCCCGATGATGACCTGGCCATGGACGAAGCGGATAACGGGCCACCACCCGGCGATGGCCAGCACGGCGGCGGCAGGGGTGGTGGTCAGGGCATCTGGTCCGACGTGCTGCATACCGCGATGCAGGCGGGCATGGGCCTGATCCACCATTGATCCGCTGCCGGACGGGGATCATGTAACATGAACAATATATAATCCGGATAATACATAAATGTTGTATCCAGACACAGTTGCGACACATGCGCAGCGTATAAAGGGTGCCGTATCCCCCATGGAGAAGACCCTATGCCCGCGAAGCCCGCTTTTTTAGGGGCCATCATGCTGCTTGCCGCCCTGTGTACCCCACTTGTGGCACAGGCGCACACGCATCGCATCAATCTGCTGGTCGGTTCGCACCACATGCAGAACCAGCAGCATATCAGTTCCCCATACGGGACCATATCAGGCCATCATATCGCCCAGTCGAAGGACAGTGGGGCCTATGCCGGGATCGAAGCCAAATGCGAAGCACTGTCCGGTACGGGGACGTATATGAGCAGCACCACCATCGGCATCAGCCGTGTCTCCCATCGCAACTACTTCCGCGACTGCATGCTTCGTAACGGCGCGTGGCAATAGGTCCATAGCCTTTGCCGGGTGGTCAGAAAGGCGTTACCCGCCCCAACGTCTTTCCATCCTGTTAGATCTTCAGACGTCCTGATGCATCCGCATCGTGGACGAGGCAGACAAGCGGCACGTTTCCACGCTCGAACGGGCGGGTGATCCGCTGCGGCACGTCGCCCAGCAGACTGTGCCACTGCGCCCCCTCTCCCGACATGGCAAGCGAAAGCCCCATCTCCCGCCCCAGCGCCAGCGTGTCGGCACCGGGCCGCATCGCCAGCGGCAGCCGGGGGGCCACGACAAGAAGGCGCAGCGGGCCATGCCGCCGGATGAAGGCGATGGCATGGTCCCGGTCCGGTCCGTTGAGGGTGACGGGTTCATACGTGCCGCGTGCGAACAGGTCGGGATATTGCTGGCGGAATGACAGGATGCGGCGGATCAGGTCCTGCTTGACGCGGCCCGTGCGCCATGTGGCGGCAGCGGCGCTGAAACGGGTGGACTGTTCCAGCAGGGCGGCGCGGTGGAGGAAATCGGGCGGTGTGCGGTTATCGGGATCAACCAGACTGAAATCCCACAGGTCGCATCCCTGATACAGGTCCGGCACCCCCGGCGTGGTCAGCCGCAGCAGGGTCTGTGACAGCCCGTTCAGGGCACCGGCGGGGGCGATGCGGGCGACAAGGGATTCCATCTGGTGCAGGAAATCCCCGGATATGGCGGGGTCCAGCAGCCGCGTGGCAAAGGCTGCGCAGGCGTCTTCATACGCCACGTCCGGGTCGATCCAGCCTGTATGGCGCTTGGCTTCACGCAGGGCCTTGGTCTGCCACCCAAGGATACGGTCACGAAAATGCTGTCGGGCCGTCCCGTTGGCAAAGGGTTCCAGCGGCCATGCGCCGACCAGTGTCTGGTACAGCATGATCTCATCCACGCGGTCCGGCCCGGCGGTGTCAGTCGCGCCATTACGGACGAACCAGCCCTGCACCGTGGTTTCCCACTCCCCCGCCATTTCGCTCAGGACCATGAGGCGCGCGCGCGCATCTTCCCCCCGTTTGTGGTCATGCGTCGCCGTGGCCAGCAATGCGTCGGGATAATGGCGCAGGCGGTCGGCACAGTGGGCATGAAAGCCTGCGACCGGCATGGACAGCGTGCCGGGGTCGGCCCCCACCTCGTTACGCGAAAGCAGGCGGCCATAACGGTAGAACGCCGTATCTTCCAGTGATTTGGCGGCCAGCGGCGCTGTCAGGTGCTCGAACGCCTGCTGTGCCCTGCGCACGCATACCGGGGGCGCATGTTCGGGGCGGGCGCTCAGTACGCGCATCATGTTTTCCAGCGCCCGACCCTGATCCTGGTCCAGACACGGCACGGCCGCCGCCCGGGCGGCGTTCAGGGCTGTCACGTCGGCGGTATGGTCCTGCACCGCCTCATCCCCGAAATAGGTGCGGTAGGGCCGGAAGTGCATCAGCAGGGTTTTCAGCGCGGCCTGCATGTCATCCGTTTTGCAGATGTCGCCCCGGTGGCGCAGGGCCGCGTCCAGCAGGCTGACAAGGCGGTTAAATTCGGCGGCGAAACTGTGGTCAAGCAGATGCGCCCGGGCAGTCCTGACCATCGGTTCAAGAGCCTGCGCATCCCCGTCGCATGCCGCCCACAGCCGCTCCAGCGCATCCGCACCCGCCGGGTCATGCAGCACGGCAGCCACCTGATCCATGAAATCATAGCCTGTCGTTCCGTCGACCGGCCAGGCGGCGGGCAGTTGCTCGTCCGGCAACAGGATCTTTTCAACGTAAATCACGGCGCCCGGCAGTGCGCTGTCCGGTCGCAGGCGCGACAGGCGGCCAAGGCGCTCGCGCAGGCGCTGGCAGTAGGCGGCAGGCGCGCTCAGCCCGTCTATGTGATCGACCCGCACCCCATCGATCAGCCCGCGCCGGTACAGCGAAAAGACATAGGCATGCACCGCGTCAAACACGCTTTCACGTTCGACGCTCAGGCTGACAAGGTCGGTAATGTCGAAAAACCGCCGCCAGTTGATCCGTGTGGCCGCCGTGCGCCACCATGCCAGCCGCCATGGCTGGTGTTCCAGCACGGCGGCAAGACGTGTGCGTGCCGCGTTACCTGTCGCGTTATGCAGGCTGGTGACGCGGGCAATGGCGCTACGCCCTTCAGCCGTTGCCGCCCACTGGCGCAGGGCACTCAGGGCCGCCTGCGCTTCCGCCCCCGGCCCGCCGCGCATGGCCAGCGTGGTAAAATTGGCCAGTACCCGCCCCGGTGCCCTGACCGCAGCCAGAAGGCCGCCATATCCCGTGGGGCACAGGGGAAAGCGATGGCTGTGGTGGTGGATGAAAAACAGTCCGCTGGGCACGTCATACTGCATGGCAAGCGCGCCCGCCGCCAGCGCCTCGGCCAAGGGACGATCCAGAAAGGGCAGCAGCACCCGTCCCCGCAGGTCGGGATCGGGCACAGTCCAGTCAATATCAAACCAGTCAGCATGGGGCGACGCCCGCCCCCATGTCAGCACATCCATCCACCATGGATTGTGGTCATCGGTCGCCATGTGGTTGGGCACAATATCAAGCAGCAGGCCCATGCCGTGCGCGTGCAGCCGGCTGCTCAGGTTCATAAGGGCGATCTCCCCGCCCAGAGCGGGATCGATGCGGTCATAGGCTACCGTATCGTAACCATGCGTGGAACCGGGACAGGCCACCAGCAGCGGGGATGCGTACAGGTGGCTTATGCCAAGGCGGGCAAACTGCGGCACAAGGGCGGTTGCGTCATCCAGCGTCATGCGCCCACGAAACTGCAGGCGGGCGGTGGTGCGGATCAGGGACGGGACAACAGGTTCAGGCATGACCACGCTCCGCCCGCAGCCGGTTGACGCGCCTGCGGGCATCGGCGCCGCTCAGCAGGGTCGCGGTCATGCCCGCGTACCGCCGGCGCCAGTTGGGGTGGCCCGTGGTCGTGCCCGGCAGGTTGGGCTGTTCGGCAAGGCCCAGCAGGTCTTCCAGCGCAATGATACCCAGCGGGCACGGTGTGGCGGCCACGAAGCCGATGGCGTCATCCACCACCTGCCGTGCGCCCGCAACGGTGGCCGGGGGCTTTTCGGCCACCCGCTTTCCACCAGCCGTGCCGCGCGCGGCGGACAGGGCGGACCACAGCGCCGTACGGTCGTTTTCCCGCTCCGCGCGCTGGGCGTCGGCGGTGGTGCCGGGGGCGAACTGGTTCAGTTGCGCGCGCCAGTCTATATCGACCCCCTGCCACCATCCGGCCACGGTCGGCAGGTCATGCGTGGTGGTGAAGGCGGCGGAACCGGGGGACCATGCAACGGGCGGCCTGAACGCGCCGTGGGATGTGCGTTCAAAAAACAGCACGTTCATGCCCATCACGCCGCGTTGCTGCGCGGCCTTGCGGAAGCTGGCGGTGACAGTGCCCAGATCCTCCCCGATCACCACGGCGCGCGCGCGCTCGGCCTCAAGGGCGACAAGGGGCAGCAGGTCGGACAGGGGAAAGGACAGGTAAGCCCCCTCCGCTGACGAACCGCCCTGCGGTATGACCCATAACCGTTCCAGCCCCATCACATGGTCGATACGCAGCCCGCCGCCATGTGCGAAACCGGCGCGTAGTGTTTCGATAAAGGCGCGATAGCCCGTGGCGCGCAATCCGGCGGGGGAAAACGTGGTCAGTCCCCAGTCCTGCCCCAGCGGGCTGAGGGCGTCTGGCGGTGCCCCGATGGATGCGCCGGTCAGGAACTCCTCCTGCCGTGCCCAGCATTCGCTGCCCGTGGGATCGATGCCCACCGCCATGTCCGCGATGATGCCCACCCGCATGCCCGATGCCCGCGCGGTATGGCACGCCTGCGCCAGACTGCGTGCGGCCAGCCACTGCACGAAGACGTGGAAGCCCACATCATGGGCGAATTCGGCGGCGAAACGGGCAACCTCCGGACTGGCGGGCTGGCGCATGGCCACGGGCCACCGCCGCCAGTCGCCCCCGCGCGCGCCATAGGTGGCGAAATGGGCATGCAGGGTTTCAAATATGGCGTGGCGTTCCAGCGCCGTGCCGCCCGCCGCCCGGAAGGCGGCCAGTTCGGCAGGCGGCTGGGATGCGACCCGGTCTTCATACAGGCGGCGCAGAAGCTGATAACGGTAACCGGATGCCGCCGCCCAGTCGATCAGGGGGGTGGTTTCCAGATTTTTCAGGGCATCGACATAGGCCCTGCCCCCTTTCTGCATTGCGGCCTGCACGGTGGCAGTGTCGAACACGGCATGCGGATCGGCCAGCAGGGCATTGAGGAACAGCCGGGTGGAAGGCGAATATGGACTGTATTGTCCCGGCCGTGCCGCGAACATGGCATGGGCGGGACTTATGGCCAGCGCATCCGCGCCGCGTGCGCCCGCCAGACGTGCAAGGGTTGCGACGGCGCCAAAATGGCCAATGCCGCCATCACCGGGCATGCGCAACCCGTATGTCTGGGCCCCCACGCCCCATATGCGTGCGTTCTCCGTTCCCGTAATGGTGTTTATGGTGGGGCATGACGCGGGAGCCACCGCCAGCCGGGTGGCATGAGGACCGATTTCAAGCTGGTGATAGCCGTGAACCGTCAGGGCGGGCAGCGCGGGCTTGCCGCGTATCTGCCGCAGGCTGCCCTCCAGCCGCTCACCATTTTCCAGCGTGATGCGGAACGGGCTGGACTGCATGCCTTCCGGCAGGGGGAGCGGTGTGGGCCGCCCGGCTATGGCCACGATCATGGCGGGCAGGCCGGTGCCGGTCGCGCGGCCGCCCATGCTTTCAACAACATTCAGAAGGCGGCTGAGATTCTCGCCGGGCACCTGCTGGACCCGCCCGGCGGTATCGCGCCAGCGTACGCTCAGACCGGCCCTGCGGGCGCGCTCGATAAGGGTGCGGTCAGTCATTTTGCGCCTCGGTCAGGCAGGCCAGAACGGCATGGGGCGGCAGGGTGGTGGAAGACAGATCCGCGCCGGGGGGGAACTGCGCATGCAGGCACCGTCCCTGTGGCGCATGCGGCAGGATTACCGGGCTGTCCGCAAGGTTGAGCGCTATGGTCAGTACTGCGCCATCGCCCATCCGCCACCGCGCGCATACGGCCCCTGCCCCCACTGCATCCGCCCCGATGGCCCGCGCGCCGGACAGGCGGGGCACGATTTCGTCATGGCGTATCGTCAGCAGTTCGTGGATCAGCACATTCCATGCCCTATGTTCGGGCATGTCGCGTTCCGCCGCCGGGGGGCAGGATGCGGCAAAGGTTTCCGGGGCGTTGGGGTCGGGTATGGTGTGCTGTGCCTCCTCCGACGCGAAATGGGAAAAACCGGCGAATTCCTTCCGCCGTCCCTCGCGCACGATGCGGCCCAGTTCCGGTGCATGACTGGTGAAAAACAGGAACGGCTGGCGCGAACCCCAGTCCTCCCCCATGAACAGGAGCGGTATCTGCGGACACAGCAGCAGCAGCCCGTACGCCGCGCGCAGCGCCTGTGGCGGGGCCAGCGCAACAAGACGTTCGCCCAGCGCCCGGTTACCGATCTGGTCATGGTTCTGCAGGAAGATGATGAAGCGTTCGGGCGGCAGATCGATGCTGGGGCTACCGCGTGGCTTATGGGTTACGGGGGAGATATCACCCTGAAAAGCAAAGCCTTCCCCCAGCACGCGGGCCAGCGCCCCCGCCGGGTTTGATACGAAATTGCCGTAATAGCCTTCATGCTCATGGGTCAGCAGCACATGCAGCGCGTTATGGGCGTCATCATTCCACTGCGCGCGATACCCTGCGCGGAGCAGGCCGGCGTCGTTATTTTCATTTTCCAGTATCAGGTGAACATGCCGCCCGCGCTCGGTCCGGGCGCGGATGCGTGCGGGCAACTGTTCCAGCCAGCTTCGTTCCGTAATGGCCTGCACCGCATCAAGCCGCAGCCCGTCGAAGCGGAATTCCATAAGCCAGTACAGTGCGTTATCGAGGAAATAGTCCTGCACCGCCGTAATCCGGAAATCGATGGCCGCCCCCCACGGCGTATGCAGGTCGTTGCGGAAGAAGGGTGCCGCATAGACCGGCAGGTAGTTCCCGTCCGGGCCGAAGTGATTGTACACCACATCAAGAAACACCATGAGGCCAAGTCCATGCGCCTGATCGATCAGCGCCTTGAGCGCATCGGGCGACCCATGGGCGGATTCCGGCGCATAGGGCAGCACGCCGTCATAGCCCCAGTTACGGCCCCCCGGTATTTCCGACAGCGGCATGAGTTCGATGGCCGTGACGCCAAGGGCGCGGATGCGCGGCAGGTCGCGCGCAACCCCCGCATAACCGCCCATGACGCCCACATGCACTTCGTAAATGACCGTCTCGTGCCACGGGCGGCCCCGCCATGCCCCATGCCGCCAGTCATAGGATGCGGGATCGACGACGGCACTCGGCCCATGCACGTCATCGGGCTGGTAGCATGAAACGGGGTCCGGCACCGCAAGGTCGGATGTTACGCGGTAGCGGTAGCGCGTGCCCGCCCCGCAGGCCAGCACGCATTCAAACCACCCCTTCCCGCCCTTTCGCGCCATGGGGAGGGGGGGATGCCCCTCGGCTTCCAGCACCACGCCGGCGGATGACGGCGCCCACAGGCGAAAGCGCGTATGCCCCGCATCCAGCAGCGTCGCCCCAGCCCGCCTTTCGTAGTGGAAATGCGTGTTCATGGCGTGTGCCCTTCGATTGCGGATGCGTCGGGCATGACCGACAGCAGCAGCACCCCATGCGCGGGCACCACAATGTCCTGCGCATCGTCCGCCAGCGTTCTTTCCGGCGCTTCGGGGCGGGTGGTGTCCAGCAGCAGCGTCCATTTTCCCGCGGGCGTGGGCAGGCGGGCCGTGATGTCCTCCCCCCCGGCATTGAGCAGCGTATAGGTAATATCGAATATGCCATCGGTGATATTGACCGCCCGGCGCACGCCAAGGAAATGGAACGCGCCGTCATTCCACTGGTCCACGCCCATGAGGTTCCCGTCATGGCTGAACCAGCTTATGTCCGGAATGTCGGGCAGCGGCCTGTGGCGGCCGTGCATGTAGCGTGCCGAGCGCAGGGAGGGATGGACCACGCGCAGGGCCGAAAGGCGGCTGACAAACGTTGTCATGGCTTCCCCCGTCGGGCTGCGGGCGCGGTTCCAGTCCAGCCAGCTTGTGGCGTTGTCCTGACAGTAGGCGTTGTTGTTGCCATTCTGCGTCTGGCCGAACTCATCGCCCGCCAGCAGCATTGGCGTGCCGTGCGACAGCAGCAGCGTCGCCATCATCGCGCGCTGGACCCGCCCGCGCAGTTCAAGGATGGCGGGATCATCGGTCGGACCTTCCACGCCCCAGTTGGCGCTGTAGTTCTCCGCGTGCCCGTCCTGCCCGTTTTCCCTGTTCGCCCCGTTATGGCGTTCGGCGTAGCTGACGGTATCTTCCAGCGTGAAACCGTCATGCGCGGTGACGAGGTTGATTGAACTCCACGGCCTGCGCCCGCGCCGGTCCAGCAGGTCGCCCGATCCCGCGATGCGTGCGGCCATGTCGCCCTGCTGCATCGGATCGCCGCGCCAGAAGCGGCGCGTGGTATCACGGAAACGGTCGTTCCATTCGGCAAAACCGGGCGGGAAATTGCCAAGCTGGTAGCCGCCAGGGCCCGGGTCCCACGGTTCGGCGATCAGCTTGCGGTCCGACAGGACCGGGTCCTGGACGATCGCATCGAAAAACCCGGCCCCCTGATCGAACCCGTACGGTTCGCGCCCCAGCACGGGGGCAAGGTCGAAGCGGAAGCCGTCCACATGGAAGGATTCCGCCCAGTAGCGCAGGCTGTCCAGCACCATCTGCAACACGCGCGGATGGGACAGGTTGAGGGTGTTGCCGCAGCCGGTATCGTTGATCAGGTGGCGTTCGTTGCCCGGCACCAGATGGTAATACGATGCGTTGTCCAGCCCGCGATAGCACAGGGTCGGCCCCTGCTCGCTGCCTTCGCAGGTGTGGTTGTAGACCACGTCCATCACCACCTCGATCCCCGCCCGGTGCAGCCGCCGGATGGCGGTGCGCAGTTCATGGGCGGACCCGTTGACCAGATAGCCATCATGCGGCACGAAAAACGCCAGCGTGTTGTAGCCCCAGTAATTGGTCAGGCCATTTTCCAGCAGGCTGCGTTCGGGCATGAAATACTGCAACGGCATGAGTTCGAGCGTGGTGATGCCGGTGCGGCGCAGGTGGTCGATCATCTCTGGCGCGCCAAGGGCCTGAATGGTGCCCGGCTGCCACTGTCCCGCCATCGCGCGTCGCCGGGTCAGGCCACGGACATGGGCTTCCATGATGACCGTCTCATCCCACGGGATGCACGGGCGGCTGTCATCGCCCCATTCATAGGCATCGTTCACCACCACGCATCGCGGCATGGTGGGGCCGCTGTCGCGTCGGTCGAATGACAGGTCGGCGCGGGGTGAATGCAGGCGGTAGCCAAACTGGGTATCGGACGGAACCAGCGCCCCGCTCAGGCAACGGGCATAGGGGTCGATCAGCAGCTTGTGCGGGTTGAAACGGTGGCCATTGGCCGGGTCGTACGGACCAAAGGCACGCAGGCCGTACAATAGGCCGGGTTCGGCATCGGGCAGGTAGCCGTGCCAGACCTCGTCCGTATATTCAGGCAGGCGGAAACGCACGATCTCGCGCCGGTCACGCGGGTCGAATATACAGACATCCATCTGCTGCGCATGGGCGGAAAACACGGCGAAGTTGACGCCCATCCCGTCCCAGTGGGCACCAAGCGGCGTGGGGCTGCCCGGTGAGAGCGAAGGCGGAAAGCGCATCATGCCCCTTCCCCCACCGGTTGCAGGTAAAGCGCTGCCAGCGGTGGCAGCGTCAGCACGCATGAATAGGGGTGGCCATGGGCCGCCTGATCCGTCGCCATGGCGTGACCGCCATTGCCCACCCCGCTGCCGCCATAGGCGGTGGCGTCGGAATTGAGACATTCGCGCCACTGTCCGCCCACCGGCACGCCCACGCGGTAATCATGGCGGATGACGGGGGTGAGGTTGAGCACCACCAGAACCGGCGCATGACCGGGGGCAAGGCGCAGCCATGCCAGCACCGTATTGGTCGTGTCATCACCCACAACCCATGCGAAGCCTGAGGGTTCGCAGTCGCGCGCATGCAATGCGGGCAGTGTTGCGTAAAGACGGTTCAGATCGGAAACCAGCCCCAGCATCCCGGCCTTGAGCGGGTTTTCAAGGGTATGCCATTCCGGTTCGCCCGCATGGGACCATTCGCCTTCCTGCGCGAACTCGCTGCCCATGAACAGGAGCTTCTTGCCCGGATGCGCCCACATGAAGGCATAATAGACGCGCAGGCTGGCATGGCGCTGCCATTGATCGCCGGGCATGCGCGCGAGCAGCGAACCCTTGCCGTGCGTGACTTCATCATGCGACAGGCACAGGATGAAACGTTCGCTGAAAGCGTAGTACAACCCGAACAGGATTTCCGACAGGTGGTAGCCACGCCACAGCGGATCGCGCGCGATGAAATGCAGGCTGTCATGCATCCAGCCCATGTTCCATTTGTAAGAAAAGCCAAGCCCCCCCTGCGCGACCGGATGGGTGACGCCGGGCCACGCGGTTGATTCTTCGGCAATCGTCATGGCGTCGGGGATGGTGGCGTGGATGGTTTCGTTAAGCTGGCGCAGGAAGGCCACGGCTTCCAGATTTTCGCGGCCGCCATGGATGTTGGGTATCCATTCCCCTTCCCTGCGGCTGTAGTCGCGGTACAGCATGGACGCCACGGCATCGACACGCAGGCCGTCGATATGAAACCGTTCCAGCCACATGAGCGCGCTTGCAATCAGGAAGCCGCGCACCTCATGGCGGCCGAAATTGTAGATATGGGTGTTCCAGTCGCGGTGTACGCCCTCACGCGGGTCCTGGTGTTCATACAGCGCGCAGCCGTCAAAACTTATCAGCCCATGCACGTCGTTGGGGAAATGGGCGGGCACCCAGTCCAGTATCACCCCGATGCGGGCCTGATGACACGCATCCACAAACCCCGCGAAATCCGCCGGTGTTCCATGCCGGGCGGAGGGGGCAAACAGCCCGAGCGGCTGGTAACCCCATGAGCCGCCAAAAGGATATTCCATCACCGGCATGAGTTCGACATGCGTGAAGCCTGCGGCGTGGATATAGGGGATCAGTTCCTGCGCCAGTTCGCGCCATGAAATATCACGGTCGGGATCGCCGCCCGGTCGCCGCCATGACGGGACATGCAGTTCGTATATCGAGATCGGGGCCTCGGGCACCTGCCATCCCGCGCGGCTGCCCATCCATTCCCCGTCATGCCATGTAAACGCATCGGCCGACGCCACCACGGATGCCGTGGCGGGCGGACGTTCGGCAAAACGGGCGAACGGGTCGGCGCGCTGTGGCAGGATGTGCCCGTCACGCGTCATGATCTCGAACTTGTACCGCTCGCCCACCCCCAGTCCCGGAATGAACAGTTCCCATATTCCCGCCGCATGGCGCAGGCGCATCGGGTGGCGCTTGCCATCCCAGAAATTGAAATCGCCAATAACCGACACCCGCCGCGCATTGGGCGCCCATACGGCAAAGCGCACGCCCGCCGTCCCGTCGATCGTCATGGGCTGCGCGCCCATTACGCGGTCAAGCTGGTGGTGCCTGCCTTCGGCGAACAGGTAGAGGTCCATATCGCCCAGCAGCAGGCCGAAGGAATAGGGATCGGCGGTTTCCTCCGCCGCGTCGGCCCAGAAAATCTTCAGGTGATAGCGCGCGCCCGCGGGGATGGTGCCGATATGCAGGCCGGTATCGCCCATGCGCCGCATCGGGCGTTCGACCGCGGAGCCGCGCGGGCGTTCAACCACCAGACGCACCCGTGCCGCATCATGATACAGCACGCGGATGACATCGACCTTGCCCATGTTATGGCGGCCAAGGATGGAAAACGGGTCGGCGCAGCGGCCATGTATGAGGTCATCGACACCTTCGGGAAGGGCATAATGGGCTTCATCCTGTCTGATCCTCATACACCTCGGCCTTTATTGCTTGTTACGTGCTGACGCGATGGCGTGCGTGCCGTGTGGTCAGTGGGGCGCGGCCAGCGGCCATGACAGCCGGGGTGGCCTGCGCGCGATCCGCCGCCTGCGGGCTTCGCGCTGCATGCGGCGTGGCTGCTGGCCCGATGGCAGGCAGATCACGTTGGATGTGGCAGCCGCATAAGGGTCCAGCCCCAGAACATCGGCAAACAGCATGACGTAATGGACGGCATGCTCGTTCCACGATACGTCGCACGCCGCACCGTTCACCTGTAACTGCCGCCATGCCCGCCGATTGCGCCGGTAGAGCATCCGCGCCCGGCTGACGGCGGTGACTAGCGTTGACGCATCCACCGGGGAAAACAGGAAACCCGTCGCCACCCCATGCGCCATGGCGGCGGGGTTGGCATCGACGATCGTATCGGCCAGCCCCCCTACGCGCGACGCCACCGGCACCGCCCCGTAGCGCAGCGCGCTGAGCTGGGTCAGGCCGCACGGTTCGAAACGCGAGGGGATCAGCAGCGCATCGACGGCGGATGGCACGCGGTGGCCCAGTCGCTCGCTATAGCCGATGCGGCAGGCAAAGCGCCCCGCGAAACGCTGCTGTAATGCCACCAGGCTGCGTTCGATCTCCCGATCGCCTTCCCCCACCACGATAATCTGCGTATTGCCCGCCAGCAGGTTGCCCGTCACCTGTGGCAGCAGGTCGATGCCCTTCTGTTCGGTCAGGCGGCTGACAATGCCGATGACGAAGGCATCGGGATCGGCGGCCAGCCCGAATTCCGCCTGAAGGGCGCGTTTGTTGGGCGCGCGCCCCAGCGTGTCGCCCGGCATGTAGGGAAAATGCACCGCCGGGTCGCTGGCCGGGTTCCATATATCGGTGCTGATGCCGTTCAGTATGCCTTCCAGCCGGTCGCGGCGCTGGCGCAGCAGCCCGTCAAGGCCCATGCCGCCTTCGGGGGTCTGGATTTCATGGGCGTAGGTGGGCGAGACCGTGGTGATGCGATCCGCGAAATACAGCCCGGCCTTGAGGAAGCTGATCGCGCCATAGCATTCGCACCCTTCCACCGAAAAGGCTTCTGGCGGCAGCCCGAATTCGGCCATGCTGGACGCTGGAAAGCGCCCCTGAAAGGCAAGGTTGTGGATGGTCTGCACGACCGGGATGCGGGGTATGGCGGCCGCGTCGTCCCCCGCCGCCATGCGGTCATAATGCAGATAGGCCGCCGTAAGCCCCGCCTGCCAGTCATGCGCGTGAACAAGGTCGGGCCGGTAGCACGCAAGCTGGCCCTGCGCGATATTGGCCGCCATGCGGGACAGCGCGGCAAAGCGCACGCCATTATCGGGCCAGTCCTGCCCATCGGGGCACATGTAGGGGTTTCCGGGGCGGTCGAACAGCGTGGGCGTGTCCAGTACCAGCAGGTCCACATCCCCCGCCCGCGCCGCCCACAGCGTTGCCGCGTGGCCCAGCAGGTCAGGCAGGTGTGCGACCGCGCGGCGGTCTTCCATCGCTGCCATCACGGGGCGGTAACCGGGCAGAAGGGTGGTGACATTCACCCCGTAGCGGGCCAGAGCCATGGGCAGGGAGCCAGCCACATCGCCCAGCCCCCCCGTCTTGACGAAGGGAAACATTTCCGACGTAACCGAAAGCAGCCGGATCGGTGAGACAAAGGGGCTGAGCGCAGTGGCCATCCGCCTGTTTCCTTGGCATGGGAAAAACCGGTCATATTTTCCAGGTCTGCTGCGATTAACGGGCCATTGCACGCATGGTCTCAACCACACGGTTATGTGATCGCATGGTGGGGGCGCATTACTTCACAACGTTTCTTGGCAAACAGTACCGTAAAGTAAAACAGGTAACCATTTAGATATTACGGAACTGCGACCATCATTCATTACTTGTTCGCAATGTGATGGCTATTTCTGCCATATGATATGCGCAGCCTCCAGCGGGATGGCCACATCGGGGTGATGGGGAATGACCCGGGGCGTGTAGTCCGAGGGCGGGCGCGTGGCGCTGACCTCCGCGCTGTAGGATACGGGACCGCTCGCCTGTCCCGCCTGTGCCGTCATGGGTACTATGATGGGCGCTCCCTCCGGCTGGTCGGCGTAAAGCTGGACCTGCACCATGTCCGGCGTGACGGGACCAAGGGTTACGGCGACGGTGACATGCCACCTGTCGCCCGCCGCCGTCGCCTGCACCGGGCCAAGGCTTATGGCATGCCACAGCCGGTCAAGGCTTTCGCGCCAGTGCATGATGGCCGCAGCCTTCGCCCCGTTATCGGCCAGTCGCGTACGGTATGCCGCCGCCGCAGGCAGGTAGAAATCGCGGGTATAGTCCCGTACCGTCCGGTTTGCCGAAAAGCGCCCGGTCAGCCGGGTCATGCTTTCGCGCATCATGGCCACCCATTGCTGGGGAATGCCATCGGCGTCGCGCTGGTAGAACAGGGGCACGATTTCGCGTTCCAGCAGGGTATACAGGCTGTCGGCATCATGGGCGTCACGCCGGGGGTCATGCCCTTCATCCATGCCATCGCCAATGGCCCAGCCTACATCGGGCGCCCAGGCTTCGGCCCACCAGCCATCGCGTTCCGACACGTTCAGCCCCCCATTGACCAGCACCTTCATGCCCGACGTGCCGCAGGCTTCCCACGGCCGCAGGGGGGTATTGATCCACAGGTCCATGCCTTCGACCATCTGGCGTGCGATCGACATGTCATAATCGACAAGGAAAGCGACACGACCATGCACGTCGGGCCGCTGCAGGAACCCGATCCACTGCGCAATCAGCGCCTGCCCCGCCGTATCCTGCGGATGCGCCTTGCCCGCGATCACCAGTTGTACGGGCCGTTCGGCGCTGGTCAGGATACGGGCCAGCCGGTCAGGGTCGTGCAGGAGCAGATCAGGCCGTTTGTAGGTGGCGAACCGGCGGGCGAAGCCGATGGTCATGACGGCGGGATCGAAAACCGGCGGCGGCAGGCACTGCGCGCGCTCCCCGCTATGAAAACAGGCCCGCGCGCTGTGATCGGTTGCAATGAACGCAACCAGTGCCGCGCGGGAAAGACAGCGGCAGTGCCACAGTTCCTGCGCTGGCAGGGCATGGACCGATGGCTCCACGCTTTCCAGCGCGCCGCGCCAGCGCTCCTTGCCCGCCGCACGGGTCCATAACGCATCTGCCGCCGCTGAATCCCATGTCGGCACATGCACGCCGTTGGTCACATGGCCAATGGGTACCTGCACGCGGGGCCAGCGGGGGAAAAGCGGGTTGAACAGCGCGCGGCTGACCTGTCCATGCAGGCGGCTGACCGCATTGACCGCGCCGCTGACCCGCATGGCCAGATAGGCCATGTTGAAGGGTGTATTCATATCATCCGCCGGTGCCCCGCCACGGCCCAGCGCCAGAAGGTCCTCAACGTCGATATGGAGGTCATTGCTGGCGTAAAAGGCCAGATGGCTCATGACCAGCAGCGGCGCAAAACGGTCGAACCCGGCGGGCACGGCGGTATGGGTGGTGAAGATGGTGCCCGCGCGTGCGATGGTCAGCGCCTGCATGAAGGGAATGCCCATATCCTCCATCAGCCCGCGTGCGCGTTCGAGTGCGGCGAACGCGGCATGCCCTTCATTAAGGTGGCAGACATCCGGGCGCAGCCCCAGCGCGCGCAGCAGCCGCCATCCCCCAATGCCCAGCACCAGTTCCTGCCGCAGCCGCAGTTCTGCATCGCCACCGTAAAGCTGGGTGGTGATGCAGCGTATATGCGGCGGGTTATAGGGGTCGTTCGTATCCAGCAGGTACAGCGTCGTCTGCCCCACCGTCACCTGCCATGCCCGCAGCCATATCCGCCCCGTCGAGATCTGGAATGGCAGGCGCAGCCGGTCGCCACCGCCGTCCAGAACCGGGCGGATGGGCAGCAGGGCGGGATCGTTTATGGGATACAGGGCTTCCTGCCGCCCGTCCGGAGTCAGTTCCTGACGGAAATAGCCCTGCGCATAAAGCAGCCCGACCGCAACGACCGGTACGCCGAGGTCACTTGCCGCCTTCAACTGGTCCCCCGCCACGTTGCCCAGTCCCCCGGAATAGATGGGCAGGGCCTCATCAAGCATGAATTCCATGCTGAAATAGGCGATGCAGGGCGCCGGGGACATGGTGCAGGCGGTTTCAAACCATGCGGGGCGCTTCTGGCTGTCGGCATGGGCCTGCGTCAGGCTGGTCAGCAGGTCGTGAAAGGCCGGGGTTTCCAGCAGTTCGCGCATGCGGTGGCGCGGCGTGTTCTGCAATACCGTCCATGCATTGCGCGTATGGTCCCAGATATCGGGTGCAAGCTGACGCCACAGGGCGTCAGTCGCATGGTTCCATGTCCAGTGCAGGTCCAGCGCAAGATCCATAAGGGCCTGTTCATCTGCCGTCGCGTCTGGACCTGCGGGATCGACCATCGTTTCAGGGTCTTTTCATTATGCCGTGGCGGCAGTGAGCCGCGCGATCAGTGCGCGGCAGCGGGTATGTATCCCGCCCACGGGCAATACGCCCATGCCCCGCATGCGGTTGCGCCATGACCGGAAGTTTCTCCGCTCATGGTGTTGCAGGCACTGTCTGGCGTGCAGAAGACTGTCTCCCCGCATGCGTAGGGACGCACGGACGCAACGGGTGTCGCGCGGGGATCAACTGGCTGATTTTCTGGTGTACGCGGGCGACCAGCATATGGCGCGGCGTAGAATTTGCATGCGGCGCCCGGTGGGGCACGCGCTGGCCGTGAACCCTGCGGTTATGCCGGGTTCACGGCGGGCCGGGCCGGATTACTTGCCGGTTTTTGCCGGGGCGTGCTTGCCGGTCTGGTCAGGCGTGGCCGTTTCCGTAAAATCCTCGGACACGAACACGATGCCATCAAGCGCCTGCTGCAATGCGGCGGATGCTTCCGTGGGGTTGCGGGCTTCGGTAAACACGGTGGCGCGGTTGATCGCGCCCTGCGTCTGGTCCAGCGGTGCAAGGGCCAGGATGAAATCCGCGTCCTCGCCCACTACCTGCAATGTCTGCGCGGCCTGCTGGGTATTGCCAGCCTTGAGCTGCGAGTTGGCGGTGGCGATGGCCGTCTTCTTTTCCGGGGCCAGTGTTTCGGTGCCGATCACCTCCCCACCAACAGGAACCCACGTAACCGGGGTCGTGCCCGCCACGTGGGACGGGGCGGCGGGGTGCTGCGGTGCGGGGTGCAGCGCGTTTTCGGCGGCAACGAACTGGTTGTTCGCCTTGCCTGCGGCGGTCAGGCGGCGGGTGGCGTCATACAGGGGCGGGATGGCGGCGTCGGTCTTGCCGGAGTCCAGAATCTGCTTTGCATTCAGGATATCGACAATCGCGCGCTGCCCGTCAGCCGACAGGTGGTTGAAGGCGCGCGTGGCCTTGAACTTTTCCCAATCGGTGTGCAGCGATGCCGCGTGGGCGCCCAGCGGTGCCGAAACCAGACCTGCCACAACGGCAAGTGAAGCGATAAAACGCATGTTTTTCCTTTATATATCAATATAATAAAATCACGATCAGCCTGCGCGCCGATCCCGTTCGGGAGTGTTACAAAAAATTGCTCGCAGGTCCATGTCTGTTACGCCGTTATGCGGCTGCGCCCGATCCGGGGGCGGTTGCCGTATTCGTTTCCCCCATGTCATGATCGCGCCGCACATTTGCAAAGGACAGATTCATGTTCAGTCACATCACCATCGGCACGAACGATATTGAAGCATCGAAGAAATTTTACGACAGCACGTTTGCAGCCCTCGGCATTGCGCCAGCCAGCGTCGATGCGAAGGGACGGCTGAATTACGCCACTGCCACCGGGCGGCTCATGATAACAAAGCCGATCAATGGCGAACCGGCCACGGCGGGCAATGGCGAGACCCTCGGCTTTGTCGCCCCTTCGGCGGAAGCGGCCAGGGCATGGCACGATGCAGGCGTGGCCAATGGCGGTGTGACCTGTGAAAATCCGCCGGGTATCCGCCATCTTGCTTCGGGCGATCTGTACCTTGCCTATCTGCGCGATCCCACCGGGCACAAGCTGTGCGCGCTGTACCGCGTTCCGGCGTAAACCCATCCCGGTGCCCGACCGGCTCTGACCGGACGGGCCGTGACGGGATGGCGGCACTGCACCCGCACCGCTGCTATCGGGGCGGGTTGGCTGTATCGCTGGTGGCGTGGACGCTCCTGCCCTGCGCGCCCGCGCTGGCACGGGATAATACTGCGTCACCCGGCGGGCCTGATGCCGCCTGCGCGGCGTTGCAGGCGCGGGCGGACCTGAACATTACCCTGCTGTTCGGCCTGCGCCGCCCGGATGGGACACGGGTTACACGGCGGCAGTGGCGGATTTTCCTGCGCGATGTGGTCACGCCGCAGTTTCCCGACGGCCTGACCGTTGTGCATGGTGATGGCCAGTGGCGTGACCGGCAGAGCGGTCAGGTGGGGCACGAACCGGCACGGGTCGTATGGATCGTCACCCCTGCCCTGCCCGACCTTGCCGGGCGGATCGGCACCATCCGTGATGAATACCGCCGCCGCTTTGGCCAGCAATCCGTGGGCGTGGTGGCAGGCGCCGGGTGCGATGCGTTCTGACGCCTCGGCCCCCGGTTCAGATGCCGCCGGAAATGGGCAGGTTGACGCCGGTCATGTAGCTTGAATCGTCGCCCAGCAGGAAAGCGACCACGCCGGGTATTTCCTCAATGCTGCCATAACGGCGCATGGGGACGCTGTCGATCATCTGGCGTGCGACCTCCTTCGGATCGCGGGAGAAATACTGGCTGCCTGTTTCGGCCTGAAGGGTGACCTGACGGTCCCACATCATCCCCGGCCCCATGAAGGCAGGGCTTATGGCGTTGACGCGGATGTTGTATGGCGCAAGGTCCTTTGCCGCCACCTGCGTCAATCCGATCACCGCGAATTTGGACGCGCCGTAAGCCGCCATGTTGGGCGGCCCCTGCACGCCCGCCATGCTGGCGGTATTCACGATCCGCCCGAACCGGCGTGCGATCATGTGCCGCGATACGTGCTGAAGCACGTTGAACATGCCGCATACATTGATGTTCATGACGCGGGCGAAGTCATCCGCCGGATAATCCTGTACGGGGGCGAAAGCGCCCTGATAACCCGCATTGTTGAACAGAAAATCGATCTGGCCCATTTCAGCGGCCACCCCATCCACCACGCTGCTGACCTGTTCGCTGTCCGATACGTCGCAGGTATGGGTGGTGATGCGTACGTCATGCTGGCTCAGGCTGGCGCGGGCCTGTTCCAGTTTTTCGCCATTGAGGTCGAGCAGCGCCAGATCCGCCCCCATGGCGGCCAGCCTTTCGGCGCAGGCAAGGCCGATATTGCCTGCCGCCCCGGTAACAAGTGCGACCCTGTGTGAAAACGGTTGTGCGGTAGATGACATATCTGTCTCCCGGTTAAAAAACACCCGGCTGAAATACGGGATCGGGACGCGCCCCGGTGAACACGGCAACGGCCCCGACATGCTACCCAACGGGTATCGGTCCGCACGGTTCGGTGCGCATAAGGTGGCACGGTATCCGCGCGGGTGCAGCGGACATGCCTGCATGGCTGCTTCCAGCCTGTGGCGCGGGTTATGGCATGTGCTGCAACTGGCAGGCATGGTCCTGAAGTTCTTCCCCTGCTGCACGGTCGCCGGTGCGGGGATCGACATGATCGTCCAGCACCACGAAACCCGGCTGGCCATCGGGCTGCACCACGCCGGCCACGACCAGCGTGTGCTGGCCCATTTCCCGGCCGGGGTCCGCCAGATCATGCGCCAGCAGGCTGAAGGGCCGCACGCCCGACAGGCTGGCCACCCGGATCAGGCGTGCGCGGTAGGCATGGCCATGCAGCGGCAGTGGCGTCCAGTCCGGCCCCAGATGGGGCACGGCCCAGTGCAGCGCCACTTTTACGTCCGTGCGCATGCAGTCCACATGGATATGCAACTGGTTCTGGCTGCGCCCGTAGGCTGAATTGATGGCCAGCATCATGTCATCCGCAGGCAGCGGACGGGCCAGCCTGCCATTCAGCCGCCGTGTCTGCCGCCATGCGTAATCGAAATAATCCGGCAGGTCATCGCGCAGCAGGGCGGGGTCTTCCATGCCGGTTATCCGCTGTGTGGGAATAAGCAGGTACTGTCCCACCCCCACCCGATCCTTCAGCACGGCATAGCCTGCGCGGGTATCGACCTCCGCGCAGGGAATGGCCTGTCCGGGCGTGGCTGCGCCCGGGGTGCAGCGTTCATGCACGATCTGCCATAACGCATCGGGGTTGACGGCGGCACGGACGGCATAGGTACCGCATGCCGCTACGGCAAGCGCGACCGCGATCAGGACACGTCCCTTCATGCCCTGTATTCCATGGCGTACTGCATGACCTCCCCGGCATCTTTCCCGCGCCATACTGGTGCCCGAACCCGCCTGCCAGCATGGACGGGGCCGTCATTCATGGCTTCGTCCATCCGGCGGCCCACAGCGCCGCATGTGCAATCGTGGCACAGGTTGCGCGCGCGAACCATGACAGCTTACAGACCGGCACGACCATGATGGCCATGGCAGGCAGGCTCCATCCGGGCCATTGAAGAAAATGTCCGCACGCTACAGCGTGTTTTATGGACAGGACTGTAAACCGCCAGTGCAATGACGGTCCGGGGGCAATTCTCCTGTTGCGCAGGACTGGTATGGCTCATGCCAGCAGTCGCGCCAGACGGGTTGCGAATTCGCGCGTGGTTGCCTCATCCGCCTGCGCGAAGGCCACAACCAGCCCCGGTGATCCCCTGCCCTGATAGAACTGTGAAAGTGGGGGCACCCCGAACCCGGCCTGTCCCAGTGCTGTGGACACGGCCACATCATCCATCCCCGGCGCGAAGCGGACGGCCATGTGCAGCCCGCCAATCAGCGGCGGTATGGCGACATGGTTGCCACAATGGGCCAGAAGTGCCCCGCGCAGGGTTTCACCCCGGTTGCGGTATATGCGGCTGATCCGTTCCAGATGGCGGCGGTACTGCCCGCCATCCATGAAATCCGCCAGCGCCGCCTGCGCATGGACATTGGCCATAAGCCCAAGGCTGGTCTGCGCACGGATCAGCGCGGGTGCAAGATGCGGCGGGGCGGCCAGCCATGCCAGACGCAGGCCCGGCAGCAGGGATTTGGCGACGGTGCCCAGTGTTGCGACCTCTCCCGCTTCCGCCAGTGCGCCAAGCGCGGGGATGGGGCGTCCACTCCACAGGAACTCGCTGTCATAATCATCTTCAACCACCAGCGCGCCGCATTCGCGCGCCCGCGCCACAAGGGCAAGCCGCCGCGACAGGCTCATCCGCGTGCCGGTGGGATACTGGTGGGAAGGTGTGACGTATATCAGCCGTGGGGCGCCCTGCGGCATGGCCGAAACATCTGCCCCGTTTCCGTCCACCGGCAGCGCAACCCGGCGCAGCGTGCCAAAAGCCTGCATCGCGCCGGGATAGCCCGGTTCTTCCAGCCATACGCTGTCGCCATCCGCGCACAGGCAGCGCGCCAGCAGCCCCAGCCCCGCGCGGACCGTGGGCAGGATCAGCAGGTGTTCGGGATCGACATGCAGCCCGCGCGTTTCAGCCAGCGTGCGGGCCAGAACCCGCCGCAGGGCCGCCAGCCCGTGCGAATCACCATATAGCAGCGCATCACCCGACAGGGTCCGCCCTGCCCGGCGCAGCGCCCGCGCCCATGCGTCACGCGGGAAAAGGCGCGGGTCGGGCCTGCCGGGGCGCAGGCGCGCACCCTCCACCGTGGCGGGTAGCGGGGCGGACAGCGCATGACCTGCCGGGGCAAGGCTGACGGGCCGCCCGACTGTCTGCACCCTGCGGTCCGTCAGGGCGAAGGTGGCGGGAATGTTCAGCACCGCAACGGCACCGGGGCGCGTGATGACAAGGTCTTCCGCGCGCAGCAGGTCATAGGCCGCCGAAACCGTATTGCGCGACACCCCAAGCTGGCCCGCCAGCGCACGCGACGACGGCAGCGCCATGCCAGATGGCAGCCTGCCGTGGCGGGCAAGGTCGCGGATCTGGCGGTAGATCTGTTCCGCCAGCGGTACGCGGCCCTGCAGCACAAGGGTTATGCGTTCGGCCAGCAACTGGCCCTCCGTAATTATGAAAACCTGACCTTTAGCACGGCCACTGGCGCGCGCACCATGGGCCCATACCTGAAGGAGCCAAGGATATGACGACAACCGACCTGCCCCCCTATGCCCGCGTAAGGCAGGCAAAACGCGCCCGGTACGACGCGCCCGCCGTGCATGCCATTCTGGATGCCGGGCTGGTGGCGCATGTCGGCTTCATCATGGACGGACGGCCCATGGTGATCCCCATGGCCTATGGCCGCGATGGCGATATGCTGTACATCCACGGCGCGAGCACAACGCGTATCATCCGCGACGTGGCGGAAGGCTTTCCCCTGTGCCTGACCGTCAGCATGGTGGACGGGATCGTGGCCGCGCGTTCGGCCTTCCACCATTCCGTCAATTACCGCAGCGTGGTGGTGCATGGGCAGGCGCATCACGTCACCGACCCCGATGGGCACGACCATGCGCTGAAGGTGATAACCGAACACCTGCTGCCCGGACGATGGGCTGAAGTGCGTCCCATGCTGGCGAAGGAACGCAAGGCGACGGGTGTGCTGGCCATGCGGATTGACACCGCCGCCGCCAAGACCCGTACGGGCGGCCCGGTTGATGATGCGGCGGATTATGACCTGCCAATATGGGCCGGGGTGATCCCGGTCGTGACCGCGTTGGGTCGTCCGGTTGATGATAATCGTGTAGTGGAAGGCACCCCCTGCCCCCCATCACTTGATGCGGCGCGGCACCGCTTCCTTTAGGCCGCTGCCGCGTTGGCACCATTATCGCAATCGTGCCGCAATCTGGTGGTTTCATGCTGGCACAGGAGGAGGACATCATGAAAAGACTCTGTCTGGCTGTTTTTGCCGTCCTTGTGCTGTCGGTTCCGCCACTGGCGCAGGCCCGGCCCTACGATCCCGGCTGGGCCCACCCGTACCCGCATGGCGGGCGCGGACCCTACGGGCGGCGTCCATACTGGCATGAAGGCAGGTGGCGCTATGGCCGTCCGCCGCCACCGCCGCCCGTGTGGGGGATGCGGCCACCACCACCGCCGCCACCCGTCTATCCCTATCCATACTGAACCGGGACCCGGCCATCGCGCCGGGTTTTCTTTTTTCCACGCCAGCCATGCGGACGATGGCGGCGCGGTATTAACGGTCGGGCTTGTGCTGGCCCGTAATTCCACATAAGGAGATGTTCCCACAACCGGAAAAACACATATATTTTGTGTTATTTAGACCCGGTCGGGACTGTACGGACGTGGAAATTCAGCACCACGCCCGATGGAATGCAGCACCGGCCCCCGCCCGTCGAGCCATGAGTCCCTACACCATGCACCTGACTGAATCGATCAACCTGCTTTATGTCCTGTCCGGCCTTGGTGTTGGGTTTCTGGTGGGTATGACCGGCGTGGGCGGCGGGTCGCTCATGACGCCGCTGCTGATCCTGCTGTTCGGCATCCATCCGCAATCCGCCGTCGGGACCGACCTGCTCTATGCGGCCCTGACCAAGACGGTGGGCACGCTGGTCCACGGACGCAGGCAGTCGGTGGCATGGTCGGTGGTGGGCCGTCTGGCGGCGGGCAGCATACCGGCCACGCTGCTGACCATTGCCGTCCTGCATTGGGTGGGCAGCCCGTCGCCACAGGTAACGCATGTCATTTCCGTGGCGCTGGGCATCGCGCTGCTGATTACCGCCCCCAGCGTACTGTTCCGCCAGCGCCTGCAGGCGCTGTCCCGCGCCAAGGCGGGCAGCATCTCCCCCGCCATGACGGGCCGGCTGACCACATTGCTGGGCATCGTGCTGGGGGTGATGGTGACGCTGTCATCCGTGGGGGCGGGAGCGATCGGGATGGCGGCGCTGATTTTCCTGTATCCGGGGCTGGAGGTCCGTACGCTGGTCGGTTCCGACATCGCCCATGCGGTGCCGCTGACCGCCATCGCGGGCATGGGCCACTGGTGGATCGGGGATATCGACATGGGGCTGCTGTTCTCGCTGCTGTGCGGGTCGATACCCGGTATCGTGCTGGGCAGCCTGTGCATCGGGCTGATACCGGACCGGGTACAGCGGATCATACTGGCCGCAATCCTGCTGACCGTCGGCATTAAGGTCATCTGACCTCGGCCTTTTGCGTGCGGCCTGCCACCTTGCTACAGTTGCGTAACGATAACGCAGCAGGCAGGTAGCGCATTGATGTCCTATGGAAAAATTGCCCTTATCCTTTGTGTCGCGGGGTGCGCTACAGCCCGTGCCGCGCCCGCGTCCGACCCGTCCGGCGCACTGGCCATGCGTGCGGCGTTCAATGCGCTGACGCTGCCCGACGCGCCGGGACGCTATGCCTCGGGTTCCGGGGTGCCCGGCCCCGACTACTGGCAGAACCGCGCGGACTACACCATCCATGCCCGCATCGACACCGCTACGCATGTGTTGAGTGGCGAGGAAATCCTGACCTACACCAACAACAGCCCCGACAGTCTTGATGAACTGTGGGTGCAGCTTGACCAGAACATCTACCGCTCCGGCGCGCGGGCTGATTTCGTCAATCCTTCGCGGCATGCCAATACGACGGACGGCGCGGTCATCGAATCTGTCAGTGTGGTGCGCGACGGGCGGGATATTACGATCCAGCCCCGTATTTCCGACACCCGCATGCAGCTTGCCCTGCCCGATGGAACGCTGCTGCGCCATGGGGAGAAAATACGCCTGCGCATCCGCTGGCACCATACCGTGCCTGGCCCATGGGGCGGGCGGACATCCGTAACCCCGGTGCGTGATGGCGATATTTACGAAATCGCCCAATGGTATCCGCGCATGAGTGTGTACGACTTCCGCCGGGGATGGGATACGCTGCCGTATCTGGGGCAGGAGTTCTATCTTGATTACGGGGATTTCGATTACACGGTAACGGTGCCGTGGAACTTCACGGTGGTCGGGTCGGGCGCGCTGCTTAATCCGGCGGACGTGCTGACCCCGACCGAACGCGCACGTCTGGCGCAGGCGGCGCGCAGCGACAGTACCGTCCAGATCCGCACTGCCGATGATGTCGCCAACCCCGCCAGCCATCTGGCCCATGATGGCGAAAAGACGTGGCATTTCCGCATGGAAAACACGCGCGATGTATCCTTTGTCGCATCGCCGGTATTCGTGTGGGACGCCGCGCGGATCAACCTGCCTGCGATCAGCCCCGCGCCGGGCATGGCGCCTGAGCCCCGGCTTGCCATGTCGGTCTACCCGCGTGAAGGGGCGGGTGCGCAGGCATGGGATCGGTCCACCGAATATGTAAAGCACGCGATCGAATACTTCTCGCAGCAGTGGTTCACCTATCCCTGGCCAAACGCCATCAATGTCGGTGGGCATGGCGCGGGCATGGAATATCCGGGCATCGTGTTTGATGGCTGGCAGGACCGTGACGACAAGCTGTTCTGGATCACCACGCATGAACTGGGCCATGACTGGTTCCCGATGATTGTCGGATCGAACGAGCGGCGTAATGCCTTCATGGATGAAGGGTTCAATACCTTTATCGATGCCTACGCATCGCAGCATTTCAATCATGGGGAATACGCGCCCAAGCGGGATTCCGAATTCGCGCCGAAAACCGGGCGGCCCGCTGACGACATCATTCCCCTGCTGACCGATCCTCAGGCGCCGCCCCTTATGACGCCGTCGGAACTGGTTTCGGAAAAGTACCGTCACCCGGTCAGTTATTTCAAAAGTGCTTATGGGCTGGTCCTGCTGCGTGAGCAGATCCTTGGCCCCGACCGTTTCGATCCCGCCTTCCGGCGTTATATTCAGGCATGGGCGTACCGCCACCCTGCCCCGTCCGATTTCTTCCGCTTCATGGAAAGCGAAACCGGGGAGGATCTGGGCTGGTTCTGGCGCGGATGGTATTTTGAAAACTGGTGGCCCGATTACGCCATCACCAGCCTGTCCTATGTCCATAACGATGCACGACAGGGCGTGCAGGTCGGCCTGCGCAGCAAGGGCAGGCTGATGCTGCCCGTCACGTTACGGCTGGACTATGCCGATGGTACCCATGCCGATCAGGTCATCCCGACAGAAAGCTGGCATATGGGCGACCGCATCACGATCGGCCTGCCGGGTGGACGCAGCGTTGTCCGCGCCACGCTGGACCCCGATCATGTGCTGCCTGACCCCGACCGTTCGGACAACAGCCGGAAGATGCGCTGAATCAATGCTTCTGTGGGACAGCCTGTGTGCTGTCCCACGGTTCTGTCTGCCGCCTTTTTCAGAAAGGCGACGTATTTCGAAGATTTTGAAAAAAGCTTCACCAAAAACTTCTTGATGATTTCTGGGTGACTGCTTCAGACAGCCTTTCATACCGCCTGCCCTGCTAAAGTCGCCACGCATGTATCGCGGCTGACCCATCAGTCAGAAACTGTAGAAACATTCGGATTACGCTTTCAGACAGTTTCGGGGATGCAGTCTAACCCCTCATCAAGACGACACTGCCTGCCAGCAACCGATCAGACCTGCATCGATGAAGCAGCTTCATTATGTAGATGTAATCGACCGTGGCCGTGTGTCCGAACGGTTTACCTGTGCGGTCATTGGTCCGTTGCGACTGACCGGAGTGGTCCACGATCAGTATCGCTTCGACATCCAAAATGGAGGTGCTGTCGCATGGGGGGTGCGATACGACCTGCGCGGTTCCCGTCCTTTTCTTTACGGACCGCCTGACCGCGTGAACTGGAAGCCAACCGTTACTGTGCAGACCACGCTTCGTATACTGTTTTGTAATAACGAATAAGGATCGGGTGGAACAGCATCCGTTTGTCCGGGTAATATTGGTCCGGAAAATTGTTTACAAATTGTCACAGTAATTTCTTTAAACAGTTGGTCGTTGATCTACTGGCCAACAGCAATGGGACTGTTTTGCAGGTGGCGTCCATGTCTGGATCGGTTCCATCCTGCCAATGACCGTAAAGCGCACTGCGCGCAATACGTCACTTATTACTATGTATGAAAACAC
Source organism: Komagataeibacter sp. SM21 (assembly GCF_041402665.1). Lineage (NCBI taxonomy): Bacteria > Pseudomonadati > Pseudomonadota > Alphaproteobacteria > Acetobacterales > Acetobacteraceae > Komagataeibacter > Komagataeibacter sp. SM21. The sequence continues at coordinate 184,691 of NZ_JBGLOV010000005.1, read as the reverse complement.
ATATTCTACTGTGTCTGCTGCGATCGCATATCAAGGCAATGCTGCCTACGTCAGTAAAACGTACAGCACTGTTCCGGTCAGTGGCTGAGAATGGCCGAACGGTTGACCGTCAGCACATGCACAAAGCAATACAGGTTACATGAATGATCCGTATTGCCGTCCTGTCAGCTTCACGCACAATGCAGATGCGCGGCATCGCCACCAGTCCGGTTATCATGCCGGTATCAGGATTTACGGATTGCTTACTGTCAGGACGAGACGTTCTGGTAGGTACCGGCGAACTGGCCCAAGTAGCCGTTGTAGTAGGCGATCCGGTCGTACATCACTACCCCGAACGGCCTGTATTGGATGTTATGTCATTACGCCCGTAACGCTACCGCCTGAACATACTGCCAGAACGGGCGCTGCATATGTGTGCCCTGCCCCGGAGCGAGGATTATTAACCGGCCTGACCAGCAACTGGGTTCATGACCGGCAGATCACGACCTTTACGCGCACATATACCCGGCCCGTTTCCGGGCCGGGTATCGTGCAACAGCGGGCGTATTATTACGCGGCTGTGTCGGCTTTCTTGGTACGGCGGGCGCGGGTCTTGCGGGGCGCCTTTTCCGGTGCTTCGGCGGGTGCCTCGACAACCGGCTCGGCAACGACCTTGCGGCCAAGGCCGATTTTCTGCGCCAGGGAGGAACGGTGAGCCGCATAGTTCGGCGCCGTCATCGGATAGTTGGGGGGAAGGCCCCACTTTTCACGATACTGCTCCGGCGTCATGCCATAGGCGGTCTGGAGGTGGCGCTTGAGCATTTTCAGCTTCTTGCCGTCTTCCAGACAGATCACGTAGTCAGGGAATACTGACTTCTTGATGGGCACGGCCGGCTGCAGCGGCGTCGGTTCGACCGCCTTTTCAGCACCAAGTCCCTTGAGACCAGCATAGACTGTCTCGATCAGGGCCGGGATCTGGTCAATGGCAACCGTATTGTGGTTCGTGTGCGCGGCCACGATTTCTGTCGTCATCGATACCAGTTCGGTATGCGGAATATCTTTATTGTCCAATGTCGCTTCTTTCCTTGGTAGACTGCCGTCAGGAGACATATCTCACCCTATCAGTAATAATCATATGTCTATTATGCAACCACAATAAATCACTTTGATCGGTATTTCATGCCATTTTCATTGCAGACAGGGACGTACCTTTCAACAGCACGGGGTAACATATCGCTCTGGCCGGTTTTTGCAGCAGGCATGGGTATACGCCAATCAACACCGGCTAATATCCCATGTTTCCAATAGATGCAATTTTTGGTTTACAAAAAATGAATAATCCGGAAGCAGCTTTCGACTTTTCCATACATTATTAATAATGTTTCATTATTATATAGATACGACGCATAGACGAACAGCGCTGTTTTGCCCCCCCTAGCTGACAGTATCGGCATGTTGATCTGCCCTGTGATGGCAATGGGGCGGATGGACTGTATCGTATATATGGAACAGGCGGTTTATTTTGTTCTGTTATGACATGACCGCAATATTGCCTCCTGCTGGATGCAGGGTAGGATGAATACTTTTTTACACTTCTCAACCTATGGCTGTAGTGATCATCCTGCGGACAGGGAACACATAAAAAGGGTGTGAGGTAAATTAACCGGCTTATGAAACAGACCAGTAATGGGCGAACAGGTGGCTGCGCGGCTACTTTATGGCGGTTACGGGATAAATAACGGCAGCGTCCTTATTGTCTGTCGTATCCATGGCCATGCCGCGCCATGGGGGTCTCCTGTTTCGCGGGGCGGCCTGCGACGTTATTTCATTACCAATACTTTACCGGATGCGGCGGAACCGGGCAGCGCAGGTAGATCTTACCCTGCACACTGGCTCCATAACCGCGATCTGATTACTGTCCCGGCATACCATAACGCCGACCAGCCGTGAACCATGGCATAATGCCACTCACGCATGTCTGTATTTGCAGGATGCACGTTGCAGCCACGGAAAAGGGAAAGATATTCTTATATGCTACATGGGCGATGCCATATGGGCCTGACACAGGTGTCAATACCGTCATATCCATCCGGGCTGACTATGCTTCGGCAGATGGGTAAAGGGAAAGTAAAAGGAACCGGTATCATCCCTACCCCGCAGGCAGTAGCCATCGTGAGGCTTTACGTCTGACCGGCGAGTGCGGCAGGCTGCAATACAGTAATGAAGATCAGCGGTGGCCTGACCATGCACAGGCCATGGCGTTTGCCTGTCATACATCCGGTCCATCCCGATCACTCCAGCAGGACAGGACGGATGTATGACCGTTTCCTGCTTTCCACTGCATGACTGTCATGGTGGGTGTTCACGCGCCTGCAGCGCGTTTTCAGCTCAGCCCGTCAACCATAACGTGTGGCAGGCCCCGGCTGCATGTTTCCACGCGGGCGGTGATGTCATAGGTCGCGCGTAGCGTATCGGGTGTTATGACATCGCGGGGCGGCCCTGCGGCGATGATCCGCCCATCACGCAGGATCACGTCATAATCGGTCATGCGTACCGCAATGTTCAGGTCATGCAGTACCATGACCGTCACGATCCCGCGCCGCGCGGTTTCACGGCGCAGGACTTCCATCACGGCGAACTGATGATGCAGGTCCAGCGCGCTGAGGGGTTCGTCCAGCAACAGCGCATCCGGCTGGCGGCCCAGCGCCTGCGCAAGCCCGACAAGCTGACGCTGCCCGCCAGACAGTTCATCCATATACCGCATGGCCAGGTCAGCAATGCCAAACACGTCCAGCATGCGCAGCGCGCCGTCCACCGCGTCGCCTTCGGGCTGCGCGGGCGTCCATCCGGTTGCATGCTGTGCGGCCAGAAGGGATTCCAGTACCTGTATATGTACGGTGGCGGGCAATGTCTGCGGCAGGTAGATGCACCGTCGCGTGCGCTGCGCAAAGGACAGGCGTGACAGGTCCTGCCCATCCAGCGTGACCGCGCCCCTGCTTTCCCCCAGTCCCGCCATCGCGCGCAGGAGCGTGGATTTGCCGCTGCCATTTGGCCCCAGCAGCGCGGATACGTGCCCCACCGGGAACGGACCTACATTCAGGTCATCCAGAACCACGCGCCTGCCGTAATGCACGCAGATGTGTTCAGCCAGCAGTCCCGTTTTCACGACAGGCCCCGCCTGCGCAGCACGATGGCCAGAAAGAACGGTATCCCCACCAGCGCGGTCACGATCCCGGTGGGAATGACCACACCGGGCAGAAGGTTACGCGCCGCGACCGAGGATAGCGACATGACCAGCGCACCCACCAGCATGCTGCCGGGCAGATAGAAACGGTGGTCCTCGCCCAGCAGGCGGCGGGCGATATGCGGGGCAACCAGCCCGACAAAGCCGATCGTGCCCACAAAGGATACGGCAAGCGCGGACAGGATGCTGACCCGCAGCAGCGCGCCACGCCGCACGCGGGGCACATCCACGCCAAGGCTTGCCGCCCGTTCCTCCCCCATGCGCAATACGGTCAGTTTCCACGCGGCGCGGAACGAAAGCGGGGCGACCACCACGCAGGCGGCGGCCAGCAGGTCCAGCTTGGGCCATGTCGCGCGCGTCAGGCTACCCATTGTCCAGAATACCAGATCCTGCAATGCGTCCTCATTCGCCACAAACTGCAGCAGCGAGACCAGTGCATGGAACGCGAACACCAGCGCGATGCCGAACAGTACCACCGTGCCGGTGCCCGCCCCGCGCCTGCGCGAAACCATGTCCAGCATCAGGACCGAACCGATGGCGAAAACGAAAGCATCGGCGGAGACCACCCACGCATCCGACACGCCGGGAATGCCCCAGCCCATGATGATGGCAAGTGACGCGCCAAACGCTGCCGCAGCGGATACGCCAAGGGTAAAGGGACTGGCCAGCGGATTGGCCAAAACCGTCTGCATTTCCGCACCGGCCAGACCCAGCGCGGCACCTACGCATACGGCCATCAGCGCGTAAGGCAGCCGGATCTGCCATACGATCACGCTCTGTCCGGCTGAAACATCATGCGGGTGCAGCAGCGTGCGCACCAGTGCCGAAGGTGACAGGCCCGATGGCCCCAGACAGAAATCAAGCAGGACCGAGCCAGCTATCAGCGCACCCATGACGCCAAGGATGCCGATACGCCGCCGCAGCAGCGCCCGGTAGGTCTGGCGCACCTGCCTTGCATAATCCGAAAGATCTGGAACGGGAGAAGAAGACGATGCGGCGGGCCGGGATTGGTCAGGGACGCGCATCGATCCAGAAGGTCCCTTCCTGCCTGACGGGAAGAAAGCGGCTGTAAAGTTCCTTCTGCGTCGCCTCGGGGTCCACATCGGCAAACAGGTCCGGGTGGAAGTGCTTCGCCATGACCTCTACGGCAAGGATGTTGTAAGGCGAGTCATAAAACGAATGCCAGATGCCAAAGGCATGGCCATCCGTCACGGCGCGCAGGCTGGAAATGCCGGGGCGCTCCATCACCTTCAGCAGCGATGCGCGTGCGATGTCCGGCGTGACTTCCGCCCCCATGCGCAGGCCCGGACCGCTGGCCTTTGGTCCCTTGGTGCCATCGGCGATATAGAAATCCGGGTCGGAAGCGATCACTTTTTCCAGATCGATGTCACCAATATAGCCGGGCAGCAGGGGGGCTGCGATATTCTGGCCACCGGCGGCTTCGATGAAGGCCCCCATATTGCCCTTGCCCGCCGTATGGCAGCAGCTTTCACGCATGGCGGCGAGCATTTCAATGAACACCCGTGGCCGCTGCGCCTGCGGCACGGTGGCGATGCGGTCCGTAATGCGCTTGAGATGCGACTGATAGAAAGACAGGTAATCCGCCGCTTCGGTCTCACGATGCAGCACGCGGCCAAGGATCTGCATGGACGCTACGGTATCGTGCAGCGGATCGGCGCGGAAATCGACAAAGACAACCGGGATATGCGCGCTTTCAAGCTGTGTGACCAGTTCGCTCGACTTGCCCGGCCCGTGGCCCGATACCGTCAGGATGGCAAGATCGGGATGAAGGTCCAGCACGCGTTCGGGGCTGACTGTATCCGCCGTGGTCTTGCCGATCAGCGCGATACCCGCTGCCTGCGGAAAGGTTGCGACGTACTGATCGTAACTCTGGGTATCCGCGCCGCGGAATTCACCCTGCCAGCCCACGATGTGGTCGAACAGGTGCTGTTTTTCCAGCGGCGCGAGGGCGTAAACCAGCCGCCCTTCCCCCAGTATGATGCGATGGACACTGGCGGGTATTTCCACTGTCCTGCCTGCAAGGTCGGTCACGGTTTCCGCGCTGGCGCCCGTAGCCGCCAGTGCAAGACCCATGGTCACAACCGCGCCGCATGCCAGTTGCCGTACCCTGTCCAGTATCCGTCCCATGTTCCTGTCCCGCCCGCTTATTTCTGCGGATAGGCGAAGTTGAACTTCTCGGTAAACGGCTTCCAGAAGCCCGGCGTGCCGGTTTCCTTGTCCACATGATGCAGGAAGCCGTTCTGTTCGGGCGAGGAATAGGTCAGTTCCACGGTGTAGCGGCCGGGACCGTCCATCTGCACGTTATCGGCGTAATGCGGGCCGTCCTTGGCGGTCATGAAATGCATGGTGCCCGACGCCTTCCATGACGTGCCATCCTTCGTCAGGACATAGCCGATCGACAGGTAGGGCACCCATGCGCCATCGGGGTAGCCCCACACGTTGTCCGCCGTGGCGTGGACATCGGTTTCAAGGTGGATGGTATCCGCCTTCATGTTGTCGGCCATGCCTGCGGGCATGGGTTCGACCATGATGCCGGTCAGGTAGCTGGATGCAATTTCCATATCATGGGCCTGAACGGGGCCACCGATCGGATATTCGCGTGCATGCGCAACTGTGGTCCCCACGGGAAATGCCGCGACAATAAGGGCCAGAACCGTATTTCTTCTATTCATGACGACTGTTTCCATCAAATTTCAGGAAGGTAATGCATCACATTATTATTGATTTTCCTGCGGCAATACCTGGTGGTTTGCGGCATCCCATCCGGCTGATTCTTCAGTTCTGGTAATGATAATTGTTATCACTGTCAACAGGTGGTATGCCCCCTTTCATGTAACGGAGACCGCCTGCCATGATCAGCCACCCCCTAGCCTTTATGCGGCTGCCCTATGATCTGCTTGTCGCCATGGACAGCCGCACACTGCATTTCTGGCTACAGCCCGAACATTACCTGATCCGTATTGTGCATATCATAAGCATGGCGATGTTCTTCGGGATGGATATGCTGTTTGACCTCGGTATTCTCAACCGCCGGGTGGGTAACAGACTTGCGCCTGTCGCACAGCTTATGGTCCGTCCACTGCATGTTACCTTCACCATCGCCATGCTGAGCGGTGTCGTACTGTTCTTTTACGATCCCGTGCGCATCGGCAGCCGGGCCTACCTGTCGCCCAAGCTGCTGCTGATCACGCTGGCCATGCTGAACGCCATGTGGTGCCACCGTACAGTCTATATGCCTGTCCTGTGTGGCAGGCCGGTGGCAACGATGCGCGGGCGGGTTGGCGCGTGTCTTTCGCTGGCGCTGTGGACCGGTGTGATGGTCATGTCCTGCCTTAACAGTGAAGGCGTGCCCAAGGTCTTCCTGCGATAAAGGGCCGGGGGCACCCCCTGCTGGCGCGGGGGCGATATGTAACAAAATATGGTTGACGGCGCATTACGGGAATGTAATTGAGAATTATTATTACTGACATTGATTCTCAATTGAGGTTGGCCAATGGCTCTTTCCCCCGCAGCGCACTCCCTTCCCGCTAGCCGACGTTTCCTGCATGGTGGCGTTGCCCCACGCCGCAGGGCATGGCGTTACGGGCTACGGGCGGGATCATCGCTGCTGTGCATGGGACTGGCCCTGCCCGCCCCTGCTTTCGCCCAGACACAGATTGAGGAAGACCGCGCCCGCCTTGGCAATTCCACCCCGCTGGTCCAGCAGATCGACCCTGCGACGGTGCGCGATTCAGAACGCGCGCAGGCCGATGCGGAGGAAAAGGCCGCGGGCGATGGTGACAGGCTCGATACCAGCGGCAACCTGCTGGGCAATATGTGGGGTGCGCGGCCATGGCTGTACAAACACGGCATCACCTTCGACATTCAGGAAGTCGATGAACTCTGGGGCAACGGCACCGGCGGTTCGGCCTCGGGCAATGACGGGGCAGCCGGTTCGGGCACCGGCCCGTCCTATGATGGCGTGACCATGCCGACGCTGACCGTCGATACCGAAAAGCTGTTTGGCCTGAAGGGCGGCCTGTTCCAGGTCAGCGCGCTGCAGACGCGCGGGCGTTCGATCTCGCAGGATCACCTGGCCAACTTCAACCCCGTCAGCGGGTTCGAGGCCGACCGCTCCACCCGCCTGTTCGAACTGTGGTACCAGCAGACCTTCCTTAACGGAAAGCTGGACGTGAAGATCGGGCAGCAGGATCTCGATACCGAATTCCTCATCAGCGATTACGCATCGCTTTACCTCAACGCCAATTTCGGCTGGCCCATGGCCCCGTCGGTCAACCTGTATGGTGGCGGCCCGTCATGGCCGCTGTCCTCGCCCGCCATCCGCATCCGCTACCGCCCCAGCGAGAAGTTCACCTTCATGTTCGCCGCCGCCGACGACAACCCGCCGGGCAACCGCTACAACTCGCTTCCCATCCAGCAGGCTACCGGGTCCATCAGCGGTTACAATTCCGATCCCACCAGCCAGACCTATGACGGCGCCAATGGCACCAACTTCAACATGGGCACCGGCGCGCTGCTGATAACCGAACTGCAATACGCGCTGAACCCGCAGCCCGCCGACATGTCCCATGTGACGAAAGACCCCGGCCTGCCGGGCATCTACAAGCTGGGCGGGTATTACGACACGGCGAAATTCGCCGATTACCGGTATAACCGCAACGGTGGTTCGCTGGGGGCGGCGACGCTGAACGTGAACAGCACGGAGTCCGACCTGACCCCGCGCTGGGACCGGGGCAACTGGATGGTGTATGGCATCATCGACCAGATGATCTGGCGGCCTTCGCTGCAATCCGCACGGTCGGTGGGCGTGTTCCTGCGTGCGACCGGCAATGGTGGCGACCGCAACCTGATCAGCTTCGCCATCGATGCGGGCGTGAACCTGAAGGCGCCGTTCAGGGGGCGTGACAACGACACGATCGGGCTGGGCTGGGGCATCGGCCGGGCCAGTTCAGGCCAGCGCCAGTTCGACCGCGACAGCGGATCAATCGTGCAGGGCAATGAAAACCATCTGGAACTGACCTATCAGGCGCAGGTCACGCCGTGGATGGTTATGCAGCCTGACTTCCAGTACGTCTGGAACCCCTCTGGCGGGGTGGCGGACTGGACCGGAAACCGCCGCGTGGGCAACGAGGCCGTTTTCGGCCTGCACAGCAGCCTGACCTTCTGATTCCCGCCCTGCGGCCTACCGGCCGGGATTGGGGAAAACGTGACAAAATATGACCCATCGGATATGTCTGGGCGCGTGACACCGATACACGCGAAAAGGATATAATCCATGCGCAGAATAGCCACGCTGGCGGCGCTTGCCGCCATTACTTGCGCAACCACGGCCCATGCCGAACCCGGTGGCTGCCTGAAATACGGCGCCGTCGGCGCGGTGGGTGGCCATGTGGCGGGCCATGGCGTGCTGGGGGCCGCCGCCGGGTGTGCGACCGGCATGTACAAGCGTCATGAATACCGCAAGGAAGCCAGGGCCAAGGCGGCGTTGTATGACAAGGAACATCCCGGTTCCAAGGGCACGTATCAGGAAAAGGCCACGGCGTATGATGTCGAACATTCGACAACGCCGGGCAAGATGAACCCCGATGCCGCCCCCGCCCCTGCTACGCAGGCACCTGCGGACGGCGCGCAGAAAATGTGAGCCATGCCCCGCGGGCACGGGTCGCGCCGTTGCCCGCGGGGATGAATAAAGGCATACTGCACGCATGATCACGAAGGCGTGAGTCCTGCTCCCCTTCCCCAAGGTTCAGGAAAGACATGCGTGCGATCCGTTTCCTGTCGCGCAGCAGCGCGATGGTGGTGATACTGGCCGCCCTTGTATGGTGGCTGTCGGGGCCGTTCTTTCACCGACCGGTGCTAGGTGGCGCGCTGGCGCTGGAAGCCGTGATATTCTGGGTCTGCGGCCTGCTTTACACTGAAGATTATCCACACCACATGGTGACCTTCGCAGGCATGACGGTGGTGTTTGGCCTGCTGGGCATTGTGGTCATGCTGCCGTTCGCGCGGCATTACGTCATGATTCATGGCGTGTGATGTGCATGTCCCGGTAGATGTATTTTTTGTCATTTAATCGAATTCGATAAAACTATTATCCACCAATGTAGTTAAAGGGATGTGGATATCGTGACACCACAACGTCTCCCAATCCCTAAACTCGGCGTCCCGCTTCGGCGGGGCGCTTTTTTTTCGTGCGCAGGGAAAACGCGCATGGTGCATCGTGTGTGACGGCGGCCCGTCCATTGGGGCGCGCTTTGCGGTATTCAGACGGCAATGGGGTCAAGGACCATTCGGGAAAATCAGGGATGGGTGTTTCGGTGTAGCATGAGGCTACCTGTGGTTCCTGCCGCATTCATCCGCTGTTCGTAGTCTTTTACAAACGACCCCAGAGGAACGGGCTGCACCAGCGAACCTTGAGCCAGACTGAGCCGGGGGCCATCACATAGCCGTAGCCGTAGCCGTAGCCGTAGCCGTAGCCTGAGCGGGCGGTATAGTGCTGCGCCCTGATCATTTCAGGAATGCTGCTTGTCTGTCTCCGCTCGCGCCGGTTTGCAGGCGCGATCAGATCCCATTCCTCATTCGTCGGGCCAGAAGGATCGTGTTTCGTCTTGTGGCCCCTGCGTCCGTATCCAGATGCCTGTTTACGCATCAGTGCTCTGACACCTGTCATATCGAATTTCAAAAAATGCCCTTATATCAACAACATAGGTATCATCTCTCGATATATAAAATCAGCATAGGGGAGCATTGTAAGTCATAATATGTAGATTTTCAGGAAATGATTCATATTGTTACCAATCATTTCAAATATTTATTGTATGATAGGGGTCATATCCTGTGGCGTTAACGACACTATACTGAAAAATATGATGTAAGCCATGGTATTGTGGCATGCTTTCACCGGTTCGTGACGTATACTGAATTCGATGTTGAAACGATAAACAGGTCCCCATGGCACCTGTTACGGGTGCGGGATCTGCCGGGAACGTAGGGATGATGAAACGACTGTCCACCGTCATGCTTGGCCTGCTGCCGCTGGGAAATGTTGCGTTCGCGGAGGACGGTGCGGTGCTGTACCAGACCAATTGCAGTATCTGCCATGAAGCGGGCGCGCAGGGCCGTCCGGGGCAGTTTCCGCCGCTGGTCGGGCGTGCGGCGCAGATTTCCGCCACGGCGGAAGGGCGGCAATACATGGCTGCCGTCGCGTTGAATGGCATCATGGGCCGGATTACAGTGGGGGGCGACATCTATACCGGGTTCATGCCTTCGTTCAAGATGCTGCCCGATGAGGATATTGCCGCCATCCTGAACCATGTCGCCAGCCTGCCGGGCGGGGAGGAAACGGTGCTCTTTACCCCCTCCGATATTGCTACAGCCCGGACGGAGCGCCTGTCACCCCCGGCGGTGGCGGAAAAACGCAAAATTCTGGATGTCATTCATCCCCTGCCCTGACCCCGGAAATTCTGAAAAAACGTAAGAAAGTTTTTGGTGAAGCTTTTTTCAAAAAGATTCAGACTGTGCCGCTTTCCTGAAAAAAGGCACTGCCTGAATATTTTTCATGCACCCGTTCAGGACGCGGCGATCATCCACGCGCGGCATGCCAGACGTCAAAGGAAAATACAGTATAACCTTCTCCGAATGACTGTGAATCATGGAACACAGCTTAATTCAACAAACTAACAGGTCTTGATACTGCGATAATCCTGAAGACCTCGCAGAAGTCCAGAAACATGCCTATCCGCATCAAGGATGTTGTCAGTAAGGTTGCTCGCAGGGGTTATGTATTATAAAAATATCGATCATATAAATAAAAAGACATTCAATATTATTTAATAACAATATTTATTAATAATAAAGAAATTATCCGCCCTTGCAGTCTGGAAGGTTGTTATCTGTAGGTAGATCTACCTGGTAAATTTTTCAGCCTACCTTGTCACGTTGTAGCCGGACACATATCGCGAGTGATTCGCCGGAATCTTTTGGGAAATCCATAAAAAGACGGACAACGGACATGTTTTTATTTTTATGTATAATCCTGGTCGACATGGAAGATGCCCACTGGGCATCAAAATCCTGAATGTGGAGGAAATAATCTGAATCTCCCAAATAATTGGGGCTCCATGGTGGTAGAAGATCTACCCTCTGGTTCAGATTTATGGGAGCGAACTATTTTTTCAAACAATGATTTTGTAATGTCTACACCACAAAATAAATCATCCATGTCCTCTTGTTTAGGTTTATTAATAAATTGATCGCATGCAATCATATATTTTTATAAAAACCCAGCACTTCCTGCTCGGGCGTTATGCTCTGGGCATGTGTCCGGAATTGAAAAAGATGAGAATGCAGAAGCTTAATATTTTTAATCTATTCTGGATGCCTGTACATTTTATAGCGTGGTTTTTCATTACGATATGCCAGTCCAGACTATATGGTTCCCTGCTTGAAATCTGATATCCAAATATCATATCGAACATATGATATGTCCATCTGTATGTCTTTTGACAGGCTGAATAACAGCAGCATCTCCGGTCCGAAATGGTCCTGCTGACGCAACATCAATAAAACCCGATATAATCAGGTCGCCATCGGATATAATGAAAACAATGTAAAATATAGATAGCATTTACTGCGTTGACTGTCAGGGCGTAACCCACGGAGCCGCCAACATGTTCCCAACCTGACCTTCTATGTCTCCCTGCCCGAAAAGGGAGCTTTTCCCCGCCATATCGGGCGCACAAAGGGCGGACTGAACTCAAGGCTTCATGCCGTATGTGACGACGAGGGTCGGTCTGTCCGGCTTTATCTGACTGCTGGACGGGTCAGTAACTTCAAAGCGGGCGATGTTTTGCTGGCAGACCTTTCCGATAAGACCGGGGAAGTCACCACAGACCGGAGATATAACAGCAGCAGGGTCAGACAGTCTCTTGCAGGGCAGAATATCACAGCCTGTATTTCGGGCCGGGCAAGAACGGGAAATCAAAGCCGTTTTACAACGGGCACCAGTATAAAAGCGCTGCATGATCGAAAATATGTTCGGAGAACTCAAAGACTGGCGACGTATTACGACCAGATACGCCCGGTGCGCTCATGCACTCATGTCTGCCATCCAGATCGCGGCAACCTTCGGCTTCCATCTCAAAGAATGTGTCCTGAGCCTAAGCAATATTTTAATACGTCCGGCCCCGATAAGGTGACATGTTTTGTCATAATTCACCTGTTACGGAATGGAATCGCCTATGCCCCATGACTATGCCAAAGCCAACCCCGCGCCTCTGGGCCTTATGGGGTTTGGCATGACGACAGTGCTGCTTAACCTGCATAACGCCCATATCGTGCCGATGGGGGCGGCGATACTGGCCATGGGGCTGGTTTTTGGCGGGGCTGCGCAGTTTGTCGCCGGAATGCTGGAATATGGCAACGGCAATACATTCGGCATGACCGCCTTCATGGCATACGGGGCGTTCTGGATTTCGCTGGTGGTCCTGCTGTTCCTGCCGCAATGGGGGCTGGTGGCGGCGTCTTCCCCTACCCTTATGGGAAGTTACCTGTGGATGTGGGGGCTGTTCACCGCCATCATGGCGCTGGGGTCACTGGCTGCATCGCGTGCGCATCAGGTCGTGTTTTTCAGCCTGCTGGTACTGTTTTTCCTACTGGGCAGTGCTGAAGTTTTCGACCGTCCCGGCCTTGGCGTCGTGGCGGGATATGAAGGACTGTTCTGCGGTTTCAGCGCGATCTATCTGGCCGCGGCCGAGATTCTGGAAATCCAGTTCGGCCACCCTGTCCTGCCCATCGGCCTGCCCGGTGCCGGGCGGTCCATTGCGCAGCAGCACGAGGATCTGGTGGTCCATCTTTCCTGAATGTGGATGACAGGCGGCGCGTTCAGACGGGCGTGCCGCCATGGGCCACCCATGCCCGTTCCCGGGCCAGTAGCTGTGCCTTGCGCGCAGGCCCCCACCGATAGCCTGACAGGCTGCCATCGCTGCGGATGACCCGGTGGCATGGTATGATGATCGCCATCTCGTTCGCGGCGCATGCACCCGCCACGGCCCGCACCGCGCCCGGCCTACCGATGCGCGCGGCCAGTTCGGCATAGGTCAGGGTCGTGCCGCAGGGTATGGCACGCAGCGTCTGCCATACCTGTTGCTGAAACGCCGTGCCGTTTAACTCAAGCGGCAGGTCCGCCTGCGTGCCTGGCGCGTCAATGCAGGCCGTAACAGTGGCGATCGCCCCGTCCATCGTGCTGTCCCCTTCCACAATGGGGGCGGCGGGAAAGCGTTCATGGGCGGCACGGCGCAGGCTGTCCGCATCATCATCCAGCATGACGGCTGCAATCCGGTCGCCACGCATCGCCACCAGCACTGCGCCCAGTGTGGATTGCCCCATGCCGAGACGGATATCACCCTGACTGTCGCGTGATCGCACCTGTGACGCGTTCATGGCCTGCTATCCTTATGCAAGAACCCAATCCCCGCGCATGGTCTACAATGCGCGGGGTGTGGTGATCCTAGCGCAGGATGCCGGTATGCCCAATGGAATACCGACCCGGCTGCGGCCAGACGGTCAGGCCATGCGGTTCCTGCCCCACGGGGATCTTGCGCGTGGCGCCCGTGGTCGTGTCGATGGCGTAAACCACGTCATCAAACCGGCCGGACAGCCACAATGTCTTGCCGTCATCGCTGACATTGCCCATGTCGGGGCTGCCGCCGCCGGGAATAAGCCACTGGTTCACGACCCTGTCCGTGGCGAAGTCGATCACGCTCACGCCGCCGGCCTTGCTGTGGGGCGGGCCGTGGATCTTGTGCGAACCGCGGTTGGCCACGTACATTTTCGTCCCGTCGCGGCTGGGATACAGGCCGTGCGTGCCGATGCCGGTGGGGATGAACCCGGTCTCGCGGAAGGTGTCGCCGTCAATGATGAACACGCCATCGGCATGCATGTCGGCCACATAGAATTTGTGCCCGTCCGGCGCGATCAGGATATCCTGCGGCATGCCGCCACCAGACAGTTTCAGGTAGCCCATCACCTTGCGGTTGACGGTATCCACCTTGGCCAGATAGCCACCGAATTCACATGTGAAGATGGCGTAACGCCCGTCGATCGAGAAATCGGCATGGTTCACGCCCTTGCACTGCGGCACGGACACCGAACCCTGCAGTTCCATGGTGTGCGGATCGCGGAAATCCAGCCGTTCGCGTGCTTCAGCCACGGTTATGGCTGACTTGCCATCGGGCGTGAAATACATGTTGTACGGATCATCCACCGGCACATCGGCCAGCGGCTGCGTGGTGCGCGGGTCGATGGGGGTCAGCGTGCCCGCCGTCGTGCCCTCGGCATTGTTGGTTACCCACAGCGTGCGCAGGTCCCATGCCGGGACGACGTGCTGCGGGCTTTTGCCCACCTTGAAGCGCGAGACGACCTTGTATGTCTGCGGGTCGATTACGTACACGTTGTTCGAACGCAGGTTGGGCACGTAAACGCGCGCCGGGTCCCTGGCCACTTCCGGGTTCAGGTGGCCTGCCGTCGTCTCTGAATAGATGTTGTGCGGGTCCACGACCGGCGGCATTCCGGGGATGGTGTCCACGGTCTGGGCCAGTGCCGTGCCACCCATCAGCAGCGACGCGGCCAGCCCCAGAATCGGCAGTTTTTTCTTTTGTGTCATAGTGTGATCCTGTTCCTCGCGGCCCCTATAGCACGCCGTGAACCCGGCGCAATCAGTTCGCTTTCTGTCCTGTTAGGTCGTGTTGCATGGCGGCCACTGCGGCGTTGACCTGCATGTCCGCGCCCACTTCCCCCAATGCCGCATCGGCCCGGCGGGGATCGCCGCCATACACGCCCTGCGCCGCCGTTGGCAGGGGGGCGGTACGCAGCGCCTGCGTGCGCACCATGGCCGGGTCCAGCGCCAGCATCAGCGCCGTATCGGACAGGTCGGCATGCTGCCCCACTTCCGACCCGTGGCCATGCTGGCGCAGCCATGTGGCGTAAGCGCCCGGTATCACGTCATAATAGGCGGGGATGTACAGCACATGCGCCCCGTTGCGCTGCCAGCGCCAGTTCAGCATGTCCGCCACCGCGCGCAGGTCGCGCTGGTAGCCGCCGTGATCCCCGATCAGCACCACGCGGGTAAAGCCCTGCACGCGCAGGCTTTCCGCCGCATCGGTCAGAACGGCGCGGAAGGTGGAGGGGGAAAGGCTGAGCGTGCCGGGAAAACGCATGTGCGACGTGCGTGGGGTCGTGCTGCCTTCAGGCACGTAGGCCATGACGGGGGCGACCAGCGTATGCCCCGTCTGGCGTGCGATGCGCCGCGCAAGGATCATGGCCCGCACGTCATGCTTGCCCACTGCGATATAGGGTCCGCTCTGTTCCGTGCCGCCCACGGGAATGATGGCGGTGGTCGTGCCATTGCGGATGGCATCGCGGATTTCGGTCCATGTCAGGTCCGCGAAATCGACGCTGTCCGGGGCGGCGGCATGGGCGGGCGCGCCCCCCCACAGCGCCAGCATGATCGGCGCAATGGCCAGAATACGGAAACGGTTACGCATGCGGCTGCGGTCCTTGGCGGCAGGTGTTCGACTGCGCACCTGTGCCCTGCCCTTGCGCGCTTGGCAACCGTGCCCTGCGTGAAGGCATGAAACCCGCTCCATCCCCGTCCGTTGGAAATCCCGATCCTACGCAGCACGGCATTCCAGCACGCCCGCTGCCCCTTATCACCATGACCATCAGGGACACGCGAACATCTCATGACAAAGACACCGCACCCATCCGCATCCCCCGCCACCCATACCGGCCCCGGCGGGGAAACCCATCAAGTCGCGGGGGGCGACACGCCGGTCATGACCACCCAGCAGGGCGTGCCGGTGGCCGATGACCAGAATACGCTGCGCGCGGGCGCGAACGGTCCTGCGTTGATGGAGGATTTCCATTTCCGCGAAAAAATCTTCCATTTCGACCATGAACGCATACCCGAGCGCGTGGTCCATGCCCGTGGCTACGGCGCGCATGGCTTTTTTGAACTGACCGACAGCCTGAGCGATGTCAGCAAGGCCGATATTTTCCAGCGCGAGGGCGAACGCACCCCGGTATTCGTGCGGTTTTCCACCGTGGCGGGCAACAAGGGTTCGGCGGACGTGGTGCGTGACGTGCGGGGCTTCGCCGTCAAGTTCTATACCAAGCAGGGCAACTGGGATCTGGTTGGCAACAACATCCCTGTCTTTTTCATTCAGGACGCGATCAAGTTCCCCGATTTCGTGCATGCGGCCAAGCAGGCCCCGGACCGCGACTTCCCGCAGGCGCAGACGGCGCATGACAATTTCTGGGATTTCGTCTCCCTCTCCCCCGAAGCGACGCATATGGTCTGCTGGGCCATGTCGGACCGGGCCATTCCGCGCTCCTTCCGCTTCATGGAAGGGTTTGGCGTCCATACCTTCCGCCTGATCGATGCGCAGGGCCGCTCCACTTACGTCAAGTTCCACTGGAAGCCCAGGCTGGGCCTGCAGTCCGTCGCATGGAACGAGGCGCTGAAAATCAACGGCGCTGACCCCGATTTCCACCGCCGCGACCTGTGGCAGGCCATTACCAGCGGGAATTTTCCCGAATGGGAACTGGGCGTGCAGCTTTTTGATGATGCGTTTGCCGACAGCTTCCCCTTCGACATCCTCGACCCGACCAAGCTGATCCCCGAGGAACTGGTGCCCGTACGCCGCGTGGGCCGTCTGGTGCTGGACCGGATGGTGGACAATTTCTTTGCCGAAACCGAACAGGTCGCCTTCTGTACGCAGAACATCGTGCCCGGCGTCGATTTTACCAACGACCCGCTGTTGCAGGGGCGCAATTTCTCCTATCTCGATACCCAGACCAAGCGCCTTGGCGGTCCCAACTTCACGCATATCCCCATAAACGCGCCCAAGTGCCCCTTCCACAATTTCCAGCAGGACGGGCACATGGCCATGCACAACCCGAAGGGGCGGGCCAACTACGAACCCAATTCGTGGTCCCAGCCCACGGGCGGCCCGCGGGAAACGGGGGAGGACTTCCAGACCTTCGCCGCGGACGTGTCCGGCCCCAAGCTGCGCCAGCGTTCGGAATCCTTCGCCGATCACTACAGTCAGGCCCGCCAGTTCTTTATCAGCCAGACGCCGGTGGAACAGACCCACATGCGCGATGCGTTCATATTTGAACTGAGCAAGGTCGAAACCCCCGCCATCCGCGCGCGCATGGTCAGCCACCTGCTGCATGTGGACAAGGAACTGGCCGAAGCGGTGGCAAAGGGACTGGGTCTGTCGCCCCTGCCCGCCCCGGCGCAGGCCGCCCGCCCGGTCGTGGCCGGGCTGGAACCCTCACCCGCGCTGAGCATCCTTGAAAACGGTCCAGGCAGTTTTACGGGCCGCAAGCTGGGTATCGTGATTACCAATGGCGTAGATCATGAACTGCTTGGCGCGCTACAGGATGCCGTGGCGGCGGTGAATGGCACCGTAGAACTGATCGCGCCGACCGTGGGCGGACTGAAGGACAGCGCGGGCAACCCGCTTGTAGCGCAGCAGCGCATCAATGGCGGCCCGTCGGTCCTGTATGACGCGGTGGCCCTGCTGCCCACGGTGGAAGGCGCCAACGCCCTGCGGCATGAGGCGACGATGCGCGACTTCATCGCGGATGCCTTCGCCCATGCCAAGTTCATCGCCCATAACGATGCCGCCGAACTGCTTCTGGCGGCGGCGGGCCTGCACCCCAAAATGCGTGATGAAGGGGTGATCGCGCTGGAATCCGCATCGGATGCGGACACGTTCATCCAGACCTGCGGCGCGCTGCGCCTGTGGGCACGCGAAGGGCGGGTTCATAGCATCTGAGCTGACCCTTACCCGGTGGCTCTTGCATCCGTGGGGCATTCCTCCCCACAATGCGGGCTGCCGGGCGCTCCCGCCCGGTCCGGGACCATCGCAAGAAGCTGATCCATGACGCAGGAAAACACGCCCCGCCCCCAGATATCCATCCTGTACTGCACGCGCTGCAACTGGCTGCTGCGTGCGGCGTGGATGGCGCAGGAACTGCTTTCCACCTTCGGCATGGAACTGGGGGGTGTGACCCTTGTGCCGGGCGATGGTGGATGTTTTGAAATCACGGTTGACGGTCATGTGGTGTGGGAACGCAAGCGCGACGGCGGCTTTCCCGGCCCCAAGGAACTCAAGCAGCGCGTGCGCGACGTGATCGCGCCCGAACGCGACATGGGCCATATCGACCGCAAATCCACGCCCGATGGCGACGCGGCCCCCTGACCACGCCAGCCGTAGCGGGCACATTGTAACGGCCCCTGCCCCATCCCATAATCAAGGGTATGAAAACCATGCCCCCACATGCCGATCGCGCCCATATCCACCGGGAAGTGCAGCGCCTGCGCCAGCTTGCCACGGTGCTGGACGCCGCCTTCCGCATTCCCGGCACGAAAGCCCGCTGGGGGCTTGATGCGCTGATCGGGCTGCTGCCGGTAGGCGGGACGACGGTGATGCTGCTGCCGTCGCTCTATATCGTATGGAAAAGCTGGAAACTGGGGGTACGCGGCGCGGTGCTGGGGCGCATGCTGGCCAATGTCGCGGTGGAGACCGCAGCCGATCTGGTGCCGGTAGTGGGCGATGTATTCGATGTCGCGTTCAAGGCCAACCTGCGCAATGTCGCCCTGCTGGAACAGCATCTGGGTCTGGGTTCGTTCTAACGGATTGTTTAAACAGGCTGTCCCGGATCGGTGCGCCGGTAATGGCGCGGTCCATTCGGTGTGGCGATATGGCGCAGGGGCAATCTCGGTCCAGCCCATCATGATTTCATCAGGATGTCGCAGGCACATGAATCATAACTGACCGAAATTCCCCAATTTATTTTCGGTCAGGCCCCTGCAGATACCGGGCTGCCTATCGGCGGATCAGGAAGGCGGCGCCCATTTATCAAGCTGGTTGATCATGGCCTGCGGCGTCAGGCTGCGGGCGTCACCCAGTACGAGGGCATCGTCCCGGTTCACAAGCTGTCCATCAGGGGTGAAGACCAGAACCGCCGGAATGGCTTCGATAACCACGCCATATTTCCGCGCTATGTCCGCATTGCTGTTGTAGCGTTCCCCATTGCGTGGCGCGTTTTTGTCACGGTTGACGTTTATGGGAACGACCACGAAGTTCTTTTCGACCCATGGCGCCACATCCGGCTGTGTCAGCACGCCCGCGAATATGCGGCAGTCCGGGCACCAGTTGGCCCCGAAATCTAGCAGCACCCTGCGTCCCGTCTGGCGTGCAAGCGCGAAGGCCGCGTCCACTGCCTGCTGCGCGCCTTCCGCCGGGCCATAGGGGGCTGTCACGGGTTTGACGCTGGCATCGCCTATCTGTGGCAGCGATCCGGCGGCCATGCAGGCGGAAGCAAGCGGTACCGGGACTGTGGCCAGCAGCAGGGCCAGTGCAAGGGAACCGGGTTTCATGGCAGGCCACTTTCCTCGGGTTAATGATCCGGTGCCGGACCATCTGTGACGGGACCGTGCGGGAGAAAAATACAGATCCCGTCCGTGATTTGATGTGGTCCGTGGCATGCGGTCATATGCCTTGAATTGTGCCGCATGGGCCGGACCAGTTCCTTTCGGATATAGGGAGAACCGGCTGGCCGGTCAATAAAATATCACGGAAAATCGCGTTGTTTTTAAATAACTATTAATAATGTATAATGGACGTGCAGCGCCCCTTCACGCCCGCAGGGCACCCGCCCCGTCACGGCCCCTAGACGTCAGGGGCGTGGCCGTTAAACTGCGCCGCGCCTTGCCGCATGCCATTTGGAAGAACTGCCCACCATGACCCATTCCCCCCTGCAACAGGTCATTGCCGCCCTTACGCCCCTGCTGGGCGAGCGGATTACGCATAATGATTCCATCCGTACCCAGCACAGCCACGGCGAAGGCTGGATGCGCGCCAACATGCCCGAAGCGGTACTGTTCGCCCGCACGACGCAGGAAGTCTCCGCCATCGTGGCGCAGTGCCATGCCCATCGGGTGCCGCTGGTCCCCTTCGGCGCGGGCACGTCGGTTGAAGGGCATGTTACCCCGCCGCCCGGCGCGATCAGCCTCGACCTGTCGCAGATGACCGACATACTACAGGTCAATGCCGATGATCTGGACTGCCGCGTGCAGGCCGGTGTGACGCGGCAGGCGCTCAATGCACATCTGCGCGACATGGGACTGTTCTTTCCCGTCGATCCGGGCGGGGAAGCAACAATCGGCGGCATGTGCGCCACCCGCGCATCGGGCACGGCGGCGGTGCGCTTCGGCACGATGCGCGAAAACGTCATGGGCCTGCGCGCCGTCATGGCGGACGGAACGGTGGTTGATACCGGGGGACGGGTGCGTAAATCCTCCACCGGCTACGACCTGACCGGGCTGCTGGTCGGTTCGGAAGGCACACTGGGCGTCATAACCGAAATCCAGCTTCGCCTGCATGGCATTCCCGAAACCATGGCCGCCGCCGTGTGCCAGTTTCCCACGCTGGATGACGCGGTGCGCACGGCGGTTGCGATCATGCAGATGGGCGTGCCCATCGGCCGGCTTGAACTGCTGGACGATGTGCAGATGGATGCGTGCATCCGCTATTCCGCGCTGGAAGGCTACCAGCGGCTGACCACGCTGTTCTTTGAATTTCAGGGTTCCCCCGCCAGCGTGCGCGAACAGATTGCAATGGTGGAGGAAATCGCAGGCGACAATGCGGGCCTCGGTTTTACATGGAGCGAAAGCCAGGAAGAGCGCACCCGTCTGTGGAAAGCCCGCCACGCCGCCTACTGGGCGGCCCTTGCCTACCGTCCCGGCCATCACGGGCTGGCGACGGACGCCATCGTGCCCATATCCGCCCTGACCGAACTCATGACCGGCGTGAAGGAGGATATCGGCAGATCCGGCCTGTGCGCGCCGATCGTGGGGCATGTGGGGGACGGCAATTTCCATACCGTCATCCTCGTCCCGCCGGAGGAAGGCGGATACGAACGCGCGCTGGAACTGGACCGCCGCATCGTGCGCCGCGCGCTGGCGCTGGGCGGATCATGCAGCGGGGAACATGGCATCGGCACCGGCAAGATCGAGTTCATGGAAGCTGAACACGGCGCGCCCGCCCTTGGCGTCATGCATGCGATCAAGCATGCGCTGGACCCGTATAACATCCTCAACCCCGGCAAGATGCTGCCGCCCGCGCTGGCCTGAACCCGCAGGCAGGAGCCACCATGTCCGTCCCGACCGATACCGCGCTTGCGCATGCGCTGGACCTGCTGCGCCGGGGCCAGTTCGCCCATGCCCGCGCCGTGCTGGAGGTCTGTCCCCCCGGCCCGCGCGTGGAAATCCTGCTGGCCCATGCCCATGCGGGCTGCAACCGCGTGCATGAAGCCGCCCGGCTGCTGTGCCGTCAGGCCCATGCCAATCCTGGCGCGCGCCACCCAGCACGCGACATGCTGGACCTGCTGCTGCCGCATGACCGGGTGGAGGAAGCCGAAGCCGTGCTGCGCGCCGTGCGCCAGCGCGCGGGCCGCGACATCCGCACGCATGACCTGCTGGGCGAACTGCTGCTGCAACGCGGCAGAACGGCAGAGGCGCAGGCGGTGCTTGCGGACGGCCTCAGCCTGTCGCCCGCGCAACTGACCACCGGCAACCTCATGGCCGTGTGTTTCATGGAACAGGGGGAATTCGCCGCAGGCCATGACCTGCTGCGCTACATCCTCAACCACCACCCCGACAGCGCGATGACGCATGCCAACCTTGCGCACCTGCTGGCGGCATGGAACCGCACGGATGCGGCGCTGGAGGCCCATGGCCGCGCGCTGGCGCTGCGCCCCGATGATCCGCAGCTACGCATGAACCACGCGCTGACCCTGCTCAAGACCGGGCGGATGGATGAAGGGTGGGATGAATATGAATGGCGGCACCGCCTGCCCGGTCGCCTGCGGCTGCCATCGGCGGGACTGCTGCCCGTTCTGGAACCCGATGCGGACCTGCGCGGGCGTAGTGTGCTGATCACGCGCGAAGGGGGCCTGGGCGATATGCTCATGATGCTGCGCTTCGTGCCGGTGCTGGCGGATATGGGCGCGCGTGTTTATGTGCAGGCCCCCCTTACGCTGCATGGCCTGATCCGGCGCATGGGCTGTGTCCGCCGCGTGTTCGATGATCGCCGCCCCCCGCCTGCCCATGACTGGCACTGTCCGTTCCTCAGCCTGCCGCGCGCGCTGCGCCGGACAGCGGGTCATGCGGGATGCAGCGTGCCCTACCTGCGGGCCGAACCGGCACTGGTGCAGTACTGGGCGCCGTTCCTGCCCACCGGCAACGGCCTGCGCGTGGGACTGGTATGGGGCGGGGCCAGCCGCCCGGACGTGCCCGCGGCCCACGCCATGGACCGTCGCCGTTCCATCCCCCTGCGCGCGCTTGCGCCGCTGGCGGGCATGGCGGGGGTCAATCTGGTCAGCCTGCAGATGGGCACCTATGCCACGCAGATGCGCGACATGCCCGCTGGCATGCGGCTGTATGACCCGATGGAAAGCGTGCGCGACATGGATGACACGGCCGCGCTGATCGCCGGGCTGGATGTGGTGGTGTCGGTCGATACGGCCATCGCCCATCTGGCGGGGGCCATGGGGTGTCCCGTCATCCTGCTGGACCGTTTCGACAACTGCTGGCGGTGGCTTTCAGGCCGGACGGACAGCCCGTGGTATCCCAACCTGCGGATCATACGCCAGCTTCGCGCGGGACAGTGGGATGATGTTGTCCGCCGCCTGTGCAGCATGCTGGCCGCGCGTGACCTGCCCCCATCCGCCACGACGGTCCGGCCCTGATGATCAGAAACGGAAGGCGAAATTGGACTGGTAATACGTGCCGCTGGACCCGCCCGCCGCGTCCAGCCCGCGTGAGGTCATGAAGCGCGAGACATACTGCGTCCATGACAGGTGTGTATTGATCTGCCATGCAAGGGATGCCTGCGGGGCCATGCCGATGAACCGGCCATGGAATGTCTGCGCGAAGCTGTAATACCCCGTTGAGCGATAGATCGGGTCGCGCACGCTGTCGCGCCAGAACAGCGGGTATTTCAACTGGATGCTGACCGAACTGCACGGCGTGATGCGCACCAGCGGCGCAAAGCCGATCAGGTTGGACGGGTTCATGTAAGTGGTGGTGTCGAGATAGCCGGTCTGTGGACTGAACGGCGCGGTATAGGTGCCGATCGTGCCACTGCGCCGCGCGGCATCCCCGCCCGAATAGACATCGGCCTGAATCCCGGCAAAGCTGTGCAGCACCGGATCGGGCAGCCGGTAGCCCAGCGTGGCGTTGATGGCATACGCGCTGACCCCGCGCGCCGTGCTGGTGGCCGCCGGACGGAACACCCCGCCCTGCCACACGCCGCCAAGCGAGAATTCGACCGGCCCCGCCACGCCATGCCAGCGCGTGCCAAAGGTATTGCGCGTGTTTGACCCCGTAACCGCCCCGTCCGGCCCCGCGATCACGCCCGCCGCCCCTGCCAGCTTGTAGCCGATATAGAACGCATCGACGAAGGAATAGCCCTTCTGCCCCATGAAGGTGAAATCGGGCGGCGCCCATGTCGCATTGAAACCGTACAGCCGGGATGCGTAGTTTTCCGTATCGTGAAACATCGCGCGTTCATTGTCGTAGGTCTGCACGAAGTCCCAGCCGTCGATACGGATGCGCGACCAGATCATGTAGGCGCGGAACCCGTTCCACGAAAGCGGCACGCTGGGCGTATCACGGTTATATATGATGTAGGACGGCGCATCGAGAAACTGCTGGCGGCCAAACATGAAGCCGCTTTTCGCCCCCAGCATGGTCCATCGCGTCTCGACAAAGGCCTGCTGCGCGTCCAGCCGCTTGCGGTAGGTCGAACCATAGCCATACCCGCCCCAGCCGCCCGCATCCGCGTTGACCAGTTGCCCGAAAAACCGCAGATGCGGCCCGATATGCAGGTCCGCCCCATACAGGTTGCGTATGGTGAAACGGCCGGAATCCGATGGTTTCTGCGTACCCAGCATCGGGCGGCTTTCAAACCAGTTCCGCGCCCGCGTCTCACCCGAAAAGCTGATCCAGACCGACCCGCTACGGGTAAGGGGAATGTATTTCAGCACGTCGAACGGGTCGTCGTGCTTCGGGTGGTCGCGCAGGTTGCTCCAGTCTTCCGCCCATGGGGCCACGCCGTAGCGGCCAATGGGGCCGAAGCCCGCGGCCTCGCCATTGTCGCGGTTGAATACGCCCCAGTCATAGGGATGGCCGTTCTTGCGGTTTTCCGCGCCACTCAGCCGGTAGGGCTGGCCGATGGGGTTGGCGTGGGGATAGATCTGGATGGGCGGGCGCGGGCGCACATGCACCGTGATGTTTTCCGGCGCGGTGGTGGTGGCCTGTCTGCCATCCGCCTGCACGCCATCAGCGGCGCGCGCGGCCACCCCGTAGGCCACGCCAATGGCTGCGGCCAGAAAAGGGATGGCCGTGCCCGTCCGCAGGGCGCGGCTGTGCCTGATACGGCTCATGATGAAGGATACGATACCCCGAACGCGGCCCCTGCCTGTTATGGGCAGGAGGCCTGCATCCGCTGTGGTTGCCCGCGTCCCGTTTCAGTCCAGCCGGACAGACGGGCGGACAAACACGTCCAGCCAGTCCACAAGGCACGAAATCGTGCCGCGCACCGGCCCGTACAGTTCAAACTGATGCTGGCGATACAGCATGAGGTGAACCATCCGCGCGGACAGGCCATGCAGCCAGCCCCCGCCGAACACGGTGCCACCGGGGAACGTGCCCCAGCCATTATAATCACCCAGCGCCACGACCGCGCCCTTGTTGCGGAAGGTGAAGGCAGGCAGCGGCTTGCCATTCATCCACTGTGGCAGGTAGCGCGCCAGATGGTGGGCCTGCTGGCGGGCGGCCTGCGCCGTGGGGGCGACGGGCTTTTCGGCGATGAAGGCGCAGTCCCCCATGGCGAAGACGTTGTCGTCCTCCATCACCTGCAGGGTGGGACGGACTTCAAGCTGGCCGGAACGTGACAGTTTCAGTCCGCCGAAATGGCTGGTCACGTCCGGGGCCTTGACCCCCGCCGCCCATACACGCAGCGTCGCGGGAACGCGGCTGCCGTCCTTCAGCACAAAGCCGTTTTCATCCGCGCCGCTGACCATGGCGGATGTACGGACACTGACGCCAATCGCCTCAAGCTGCCTGACTGCCGCGTCCGATACCGCCTCGGGGAAGGCAGGCAGGATGCGTGGGCCTGCTTCCAGCAGGGTGATGCGCAGCTTGGGCGGCTTTTCGCCAAAACTGTACAGGGATGCGATATCCAGCGCCTTGTGCAGTTCGGCGGCAAGCTGGGTGCCGGTCGCCCCCCCGCCCACGATGGCGATGTCCAGCGCCTGATGATTGGCGAAGGCGCGCAGCAGTTCCATGCGGAACCGGTCGTTAAAGCCGTTGGCATCCACCAGATTGTCAATGAACATGCAGTGTTCGGCAACACCGGGCGTGCCGAAATCATTCGCCCGGCTGCCGATGCACAGTACCAGCGCGTCATATTCCAGCGTGCGGGCATCGACCACCAGTTCCCCGTTCGCAGGGTCGCGGATGGGGGCGAGGGCCAGCGTTTTCGCGCTGCGGTCTACTGCCGTGATCTCGCCGGGCCAGAACTCGAAATGGTGGCGGCTGGCCTGCGACATGAAGCTTATGCGGTCATTTTCGTTCGCGGCCGTGCCTGCGGCGAAGCAGTGCAGCATGGGTTTCCATACATGGGCGAAGCTTTTGTCCACCAGGGTGATTTCCGCACGCCCCGCGCGTCCGACCGAATTGCCCAGCCGCGTGGCAAGCGCAAGCCCCGCCACACCACCGCCAACAATCACGATCCGAAACTTCTGTGCCATTTCAATAATGCTCCAAACCCGCTTGCACGGCGTCCCGGTTCCGCATGGGAACCCCGATACGCCTTGTTCGTGTCAACTCTGCCGCCCGCGACCATAGGGGATGCATCGCGTGCCTGAAACCGGCACAGGCCCGAATTCGCACACCAATGCGTAACGGTCGATCCCGGCCATGCGGTTTTTTCCCTCCATGGCGGGAAAAACCGGCGGGTGAAAGCGGGCGATCAAAAAAAGCCGATCTGTCCGCACCCGTGGCGTCCGCCCGTTCATACAGGACACCCGCCGCGCTGAACAGGACGAAGCTTACCCGCCCCGCCTACCCCCGACAAAGGCCGCTTCGGGCGCGGAAGCAGCGCAGGCCCCTGCCCGCCAGCCGGTAACAAGCCCGCGCACCTTCGCCGCCAGCGCGTCACGCCCGGCCAGCAGGCGTGTGCTTTCGGCATGGCGGATGGCATCGTTCTGGCCCAGCAGCGCGGTTTCATACCCCATCTGCCGCCCCATTTCGATATCCGGCATGGCCGATAACGGCGCATAGGATACGCTTACCCCCAGCGTCTGGCCGCGCATGCGCGTGGCATTGCCCCCAAACGCCACGGTTGGCGCGGCAGGCGTCGCCCCGACGCTGAACTGGCCGCCCTGCGTGAACGTGCCGCTTAACTGCACCGTCACGTCACCGGCGATCGTGCCCACCACCGGGTCGGGCGTGTGCTGGGCGCACTGGATGGCCTGCACGTTGCGGGTGAAGCGGGCGTCCTGCTGCGGTGTCCACGCATCCGCATGCGATACCGACACCACCCCCGCCTGCGCGAGGGAGGACTGGATACCCGCCATGGCGGCGGGAATGGTGGTCCGCACGCCATCAGGATACACCCCGCAGCCCGACAGGGCCAGCAGGACACAGATGATGGAAACGGCGCTGCCCCGGCGATTACGCATGCAACGTGATCCCTGTTTAATGGAAGGAGAAAGCGGATAAGGCTGCACGGACCTCATCCCGTCCCGGCCAGATAGGCGTCGTTCGCCGCGACCAGCGCCGCCCAGTCATCGCCCACGGGATACAGGCTTCCGGGCGCGTGTAACTGCCGCCATGCCAGGCCATGCGCTTCCATGATGCGCGATCGTACCCAGCGCCACGTCGCCTTCTGCGTGGTGCCCCATGTCAGCAGCGTTACAAGATCGGTGTCATCCGTGCCCGCGTAGTCCCATAGCAGCAGGCAGTGCCCGCCTGCGCTGCCCGGCGTGGGGTCGCCGTGGCCCGGCGGGCCGTGCGTATCCCATACGGGGGACAGGTTGCCGGCTTCATCTTCCCACATATCCGCCTGCGCAAGCTGCACGCCCAGATAGGCGGCGGACAGGCCGGCGGTGATGTTGCGCACCCCGTTCAGGTCGGACGGATCGGCACTCCCCCACAGGGGAAACAGCGTCTGGTCCGCCAGCGCGTAGCCATCGCGCAGGGCCGTGGTCAGCACATCGACCTCGACACCCCCGCCATCCGTGGCGGGATCGCCCGGCACATAGCCGGTGGAACGGGCATAGAACCGCACCGCATCAGACGTATCGACGCCAATGCAAAACCCCGCCAGCGCCGCCGTGGCGTGCAGGTGATTGCCAATGCCCGCCGCCGTGCAGTCGCCCAGCGTGTCATTGCCCAGCATGGCCGGGCGCGGGTCGATCCGGCTGCGGTCAAGCCGTGGCGGGGCCGGACGGGCGATGAAGCCGCGCATGGCCGCAAGGCGCGGCTGACCGGGACGGGGCCGGGCCGGGTGGCAGCCAAGTCTGCGTATCATTTGTGGAAACCCTGCAAATATGCGCATCGTTGGTACGGATGCGAAAAGGGGAGAATCACATGCGCGACGAAGACGGAATCCTGACCGAGCGGGCCACCCTGCTGGATGAAATCCGTTCGGACGTGGAGCGCCTGTCCACCGCCATGGACCAGGACGGCGCGATTACGGACGCCCTGCGCTCAAGCACCGCGGCACTGGCGGACAAGCTGGACGCGCTGGCCGACCTCATGCGCATGCGCTACTAGGCGGCGGCGCGCCTTATTCCAGCCCGCGTGCGCGCAGCCGCGCGGCCATAAGGCAGGCATGGACCCGGATCGGCACGATCACCAGCAGCCCGATCAGCACGACCATGCCGCCCGCGCCCGTCATCACGCCCGCCGCGAAGCCGTTCATGCCCGGCCTGCGACAAAGCGGTTGATGGTGGCGATCGCGCCGCGTCCCGGCGGGGGCGGACGCGTCATGGCCGTGGCGCTGTTCACCATGGCGCGCAGCAGGGCGATCAGCGTGGCTGCGGCCCCTGCCGCAGTCCGTGCATCGGATGCGACCGAACCGGTGGCGGTGACGGATGCGGCGGTAATGGTCTGGACCACCAGCGTATCGATCTGCGTCACATCGGACAGCAGACTGTCAAACGCCGCCTTCACGCTGCTGTTGTCGCAGGTGACGGATGTGCTGGTCCCCGCCGCGGTACGAAAAGAGTCCAGTGCGGATTTCAGTCCCGCAATCACCGTGCCCGCCAGCGCCACGCTGGCCGGACCCATGGCCGTCGCCACGAACGGAATGGTCAGGGCCGTGGTGGCGAAGGACAGGATGGCGGTGCCGTAATCCTCCACTTCCGCGACATTCAGGGTGATGGTGGTGACGTGGCCGGTCGTGGTGGTGGAACAGGCCGCCAGCGGGAAGCCGCTGGCAAGGATACATGATGCGCGCAGGAAAGCGCGCCGGGATGAAGGGTTCATCTGGCGCTCCGGTAAGGCCGCCGGTCGGGCGGTGATGGTTTGTTACTGTTTGCACGGCACTGTTTCGGCGCTGCCATACGGGTGTTACGCCACGGGACTTTCATGCGGGAACGGTCGGGGCTATCGGCCATCCACCTGGGCCCCGACCGCGTCAGCCCCCGCGGCTGGCAGCCCCGTCTGGGCAGGTGGTCTTCTCCCCGCACAGTCACCTGCCCAGCGGTGGTTCCCGCGTCGCCTCCGGCGAACGGACGGCCTGCCCGCGTCCGGGCAGGACGGGTATGCCCGCATCATGCACCGCCTGCCGTGCCGCCGCTTCGTCACCCCGCGATACGGGAATGCCCGATACGCCCGGCTTCAGGCGGCTTTCGGCCCAGCCGATATTCAGCCCGATCGCCGAAATGACATGATAGACCGCAGCCCACCGGCCGCCCGCCACAGGGGGCGGCACCGTGGCCGCGATGGTGCCGCAGGCGATGACGAGCATGGCGGCGTAGAATGTGTACTGCTCCGGCACTTCGGTCAGCAGCAGCGCGAAGACGGCTCCAAGGCCGCCCAGTCTGGCGGTTGTATTCATGTCATGTCCCGATGGCTTGCTGGAACAGGGCGACGTGTCGCGGGTCCGCCTCCCCTGCCCCCAGACTGGTGTTGTAGATACGCTTCCACATCCGGCACATGGCCACGGCATCGGTGGCGGCGGGCAGTGGGTCGGGCGCGCGGTAATACTTCACGCGCGCCATGGCGCAGGCATAGGCCATGTTGGACGCCATCTGCGCCGCCCCCGCCGGCCACTGCCCGCGCAGCAGCAGCAGGTGACGCCGCAGCCCCGCCAGCCGTGGGGCGGGCAGGAATGTCGCCCAGATGTCGTCATGGGTGAACGGTTCCATCTGCCACAGCCCCAGCGCGGGACCGGGTCCGCCATCCGTTACCTGCCGGATATACGCCAGGCCCGTTTCGGCCAGCGCCGTGCCGGTCAGCAGGCTGCCCGCCGCATCACCGCCCAGCCCGATCAGCTCCAGCACGGGTGTTACAATCTCGCGCCGGACCTGCACTGGGCACAGGCCGGTCATGGCCCGTAGCCCAAAGCGCGGCGGCACAACGACCATGCCGCATCGCCCACCTGCCCCCAGCCCAGCAGGCCGGTGGCCAGCACGATGAAGGTCATGGTCATCCATGACGTCAGCTTCAGGCCGCCTTCGATGCTGGACAGGCGGCCTGATATTTCGGTGTCGCGTTCGGCAGCGTTTCCGGCCATCACGTCCACGCGGGCCATGACCTCGCGCCGGGTCTGGGCCGCGTTGTCAGCCACGGAGCGGGTCAGGTCGCGCCGCAGGTCGGAAAACTGGACGGACAGCACATTCAGCCCGTCGCGCAGGTTGTCGTGGCCGCCTTCGACTTTCGCCAGCCGTTCGCGCACCCGCGCCAGATCCTCGACCGTGGCGCAGCGCATGGATGGTGCGGCGACCGGCGGTACTGTGGTGGTTTCGCTCATGTATTTTCTCATAAAAAAACCGCCTCAGGGGCGGTCGGGCGGGCGCAGGATCGGCAAAAAGGGATCAGGACGCGGCAGGCGGCGTATAGGTGCTGCCCACGGGATATGTGCCTGCGGCATCGGGCGCATAGGCAAATCCGGCCGGCACCGTAATGCCCGACAGGCTGGACAGAAGCTGCGTGGCCACGACATAGCCCACGGGCTGCGCCGTAATGGCGGCGGGCGTTACCGTCTTGCCGTCCGGTCCGATATAGGATGCGGGCTGATAGGTTCTGGCGACAGTGCGGTAGAGGATGTAGTTCTGATACCCGGAGGCGGCACTGCCGGCAGACGTGGTCGTTCCTGACATGGGATATTCCTTGAGTTGCTACGAACCGATGACCAGCACCTGAACCGTGACGGCGGCGGTCCAGTTCAGGTCCTGCAGGTTATCGGCGTAAATGGTGACTTCGGTAAGGGAGGACGGAACGACATTGACGGACGGAATCCACAGCGTGCCGCCCTGCGTCCCGCCAAGGGCATTGCCCTTTGAAAACTGGATGGACTGCGTCAGGGCCTGCGGCAGGGTAACGCTCACGCAGCCCGCGCCGCCATTATTCGGATTGGCGATCGAGGCCTGAAACGTCTGGATAACCAGATCACCGATCTTCGTAACCGACACCGTACCCGATGTTATCGCGGCACTGCATGGGGCATATGTGCTGGTCCTGCCGGAACCGTCGGGCACGACAAGGTTGCCCGCGCCATCGGTGCTGATGTTCAGGACCTTGTTGAACCCCGTCCCCGGCGCGCTTTTTACCAGCGAGAAACTGACCCCGTTCGCACTGGCCCACGGGGTGCCGTCGCCCACGAAATAGTTGAACAGCGTGATGGGTGCGTTCACCCCGTCATTTTCAGCGTTTGTCGGGACACGCGATGCAATCCCGCTGGCGAATACGCTGTTCGTATCGGCCTGCTGTGTCTGGAATGATGTCAGGTTGGTCTGGAGCGTGGTGACATCAGTATAGTTCGCAATGCCATTGAACACGTTCGCCGTGCCGTTGCTGAATACGGCAATGGGGCGTCCCGTGCTGGTCTGGAAATAAAGACCCAGTATCTGGTAATCGCTGGTCCCTTTTCCATATATCCCGGAAACGCAGTTACTGATGTCAGACGACAGGGTGCAGTTCATGTCCGACTGGTTGCCGATCGCCGTGGTCAGGTTTGTCTGGATCGCCGTATCGGCATCCTGCCGGGCTGATGCCTCGCCCGTTACGTCGGTGTAGTTGGCGATGCCATTGTAAACGGTCGTCGTGCCGTTATTGAACACCGCGACCGGACGCCCGGTGGTGGACTGCTGGTAAAGCCCCAGCATCTGGTAGTCGGGGGCGCTTTTGCCATACGTTCCCGACAGCAGGCCACCCGCATCACCCCCGTTGACGCTGACGCGCATTATCCCCGGATAGCTGGCGTCCTGCCCCAGACTGATCTTGTCGCCGGTCTGATCCGGCCCGCCGCCCTGCTGGACCGGGGTGAAGCCAAGCGCGTCCTGCTTGGCGGCCTGTAGCTGCGGGATGGTGTCGTAAAACGGCGCGCCCGCCGCCTGCGTAAGCATATCCGCCGTAATGGCCGAAGCCCCCGCGGGCACCGTCACGGTCCACAGCGGGTATGCGCCAGCGGGAACGGATGCGCCAATCCCCAGTTGCGCCAGATCCTGCCGCACGGTGGGCGCAGTGGCCCCGCTGTTATCCGACCCCGCATAGGTCACGGACGGGTTTGCCGCATTGTAGAACGGCAGCACCGTATCGTCCGCATCCTGCGTAACGGGGGTGACATACACGGTATGGACAGCCCCGGCCCCCGGCACATCCAGCGTGACCGGGTCGCGGCTGACGTACTGGCGCACGAGCGTACTCGGGACTGCCGCCAGCGTGCCGTAAGACGACGCATCGACAACGCCCGGCGCAATCAGCGATCCGGGCGCCATGATCAGCGCCAGACCAGTTCCCGGTGCGCAGGCGAAGCCGGATGCCGCGACAGTGGCCTGACCATACGCCATGCCAGCCAGGTGCCCCATGCCAACATATGCGTTACGCTGGGCATTCAACTGGTCACTGTCCATCGGAATCTGGGCAGGGTACACGATCTGCCTATCCATTACCTCGAAGCCTTTCACAAATATGGTGCGCGAACAGATGTGCCAGCGGGGCGGGCGGATGACCGGCGGTCAGCCACCCCCACACGCAATCACGTCACTGGACATCTATGCTGGAAGCCGAATAGGCCGTGCCGGACACGTTCTGGATGCCAGCGGGCTGCACGGAAAAATTCGTCCCGTTGCCGCTCATCCGGGCGTAACTGCCAAACAGCACGACCGAACCCTGATGCAGGGCCTGTATGCCGTATGTCGTGTTGTTCGTGATGGTTGCGGAACCACCCGTCACGCGCCCGCCATCGGCGGTAATGCCAGCAAGCCTGTTATTGTGGATACTGGTGCTGTCTACGCTGGCATAGCCGCCGTTAACCGCATTGACGCCGATATTGTAGCCCGAAATGTTCGACCCGCTGAATTCGGCCGATGCATTGCCGGTAATCCACGCCCCCTGCCCCTGCGTTGCGATCAGCGCGCCGCTCAGCGTCATGTTGTGCGCCCAGATATGGCCGCCCGTCAGGCCGACAACGCCCGATACGAGTGATTTCGACCCGGTGGACCCGTCGATGTAAAGCGAGCCACCGCGTTCGGCATCGTAATTGGACCCCAGCGTGATGGCGGGATAGCTGTAATCGCTGGCATCGGTTGCCGAACACGGCGTGCATACGATCACGCCGCCGCCACGCGCCATGGCGTTGACATCGCCCGCCACGGACATGGTCACACCCCCGTTGGGCGCGTTGAGGACGCCATTATTGTCCGCCACCATGGAATAGTAGAAGTTGCGGATCACCACATGGCTGCCGACATGGATGTTCGACCCGCCGCCATATGCCTGTATGCCGCCGCCGTAGCTCTGCGAATTCCAGATATGCCGTCCTGCCGGGTCCGTGGACGCCAGCGATGCGCTGCCATCGGTCGGGGCCTGAATGGTCACGCCGTCTATCAGGCCGATCCTGCCGCCATCATAGGCCGTGAAGCCCCCTGTGTTGGTGCCCTTCGTGCCCGTGAAATTCAGCACCACCTTCGCCGGGTTGGCGGTGTCCCCCACAACCTGCACGGACTGTGTCCGCGTGACGTTGGTGAAGAACTGGTTGCTGATGTTGTAGGTGCCGTCCGCAATGCTGATCGTAAGCCATGCGCCATTGAGGAACGTGGCATGCAGGGCCGCATTCCATGCATCAAGCGGATTGGTGTAGGGGCAGCCCGATGCACATACGTTCCATGTCGTATTCGCGGTTATGAACCATGATTTCGGGCTGTAATACCTGTCGACCCAGAACGTGTTGGGAATGGCGGTGCCGCTGGCGCCCGGAATATCCTTTGGTTCAAAGGTTTCATTCCCGCCATTGAGGACAGGCGCATTGATCCTGCCGCTATTTACATCGACCTTTTTCCCCATCCATGCCGCAACGCTGTCCGCTGTTCCGGCGGAACGGACCATCGCACCGGGGTTTCCCGTCGCCTGATAGGACTGCCAGTCCGGCATGGACTGCGCCCCGGCCGCAACGGGCAGCGCGCACAGTGCGGTCGCAAGGAAAACGTTTCTCATGAAATATCTCCACCGAAATCATTATTGACTTCAGCTTCTATCGCGACAGGCGTGCATTGTACCCATGCAATCGTGCCCGCTGGCAGCACCGCTGCAATCCTGGCCATCGTCTGTGGGGACGGTGCGTCCGTGCTCCCTGTCGGCAACTGGGCGAAAAGCCGGAACGGGGCATGGCGCGACCCGTATCTCAGCCCCGGTGTCCCGTAACCATATCCCCCGCCGGTGGCCGGGCTGGTGACGCTGCCCAGCCCCTTGCAGTCGGTGGCGCTGCGTGGCTCGATCACGCGCCCGGCCATGCCGAGTTCATCGGCCAGCACATTCACCACATCAGGCCGCGTGCCCAGCGAGGGGAACAGCGCTTCCTCAATGCGGGTGCGCAGGGCGTCATCACCCTCGCCTGCGGCGCGGGTCAGGGTGGTGCCGAAAAAGTCGGCGGCGAACATGTCCAGAAACGCCCCGCTCATGCTGGCAAGCCGTGTCTGGTCATTCGTGCCCGCAAGAAGGGCCCACACCCACGCAGACAGATTGCCGAAACCCTGCAACACGGCATTGAGGACGGGTGCGGCCTCCACCTGCCCCGTGGCGGGTGGCGCGGGGAACCAGCCGGATGGCAGCAGTGCGCGGATGCGCAGGGCGAAGCCATTGGGGGTCACATCAGCCAAAATCCACCGCCCCGGCCCGATAGGCCGTGCCGGTTGTCGCAGGCAGGTCCACAACGCCACCGGCCAGCGTCACGCCGGTCACGTTTGTAACGGATGTGCTGGCGGCGTAGGCGATCTGGATCAGGCGCGAATAGCTGGCGGCATCGCCGATAGCCAGACCGTTGAGGTAGGTTGCAATGTTGGTGCTGATCGTGGCGTCCACCGTGGCAAGGTCGCCGGTGCCGTTCACGCTGACCGTCATGGCCACCGCCGGGCGCACCACATCGGGGCGTACCACCTGAACGGATACGGCAGCGGGCCGCACCGCATCGACCGATGTGTAGACCTGCACGATGACCGCATCGGCCACATCGCCCGACCCGTCATCGACATATACCACCACATTGCCCGGCAGTGCCGCGCCGGATGTGTCGATGTTCTCCACCACCTGATAGATCAGGTCGGCGGATACATCCGTCACCGCGTTCTCGATCGCGGCCATCGTGGCCTTGGACCGGCTGTTGATATAGGCGACAAACCGCGTGCGCAGGGCTGCATCCGTCTCCCCGTCGCTACCATTGGTCAGGGCGGCGGTGTTGGTGACGGTGTCGATGCCGGAAATGGCCGTGCCCAGCAGGCAGACCGCACCCGCCGCCACGTTGCCCGCCGCGCCGGTGGTTTCGCACTGCACGGGCACCGTGATGGATGCTGTCCCGGCGGGGCGGATATAGGCGTTCTGCGCCGCTGACCATGCCGGGTTCGTGCTGTCTTCAACCACGTCATAAACAAGGCTGGATGCCGTCTTGACCGTATCGCCAGCCGCGATGGTGGCCGACTGGCTGGCGGGGGAAAAGGATGTGAAGGTGACCATGCCCGTGGCGGTGGTGCCCGGCAGGCGGGACAGGCCGAAATCCTGCACGAAGCTGTCCACGTCCGCGCCGGTGGATGTCGCCAGCCGCGTGCGGGATAGGATCTGCAGCGCGATGAACTGGAACCACAGCCCCAGCCCCGCAACCGCTTCCAGCATGGCGCGACCGGCGGACCCCACATTCAGGTCCAGCAGCGCGGGACACGCGCCCTGCGCGCTGGCCACCATATTGCCCAGCGTGGTCTTGAAGGATTGGAACGTGATGGCCACGCGGCCCTCCGTCTTGGTTAGGGTGATTAATCCTGTTTTTTCAGAAAACCCGCGCTGACGGCGCGCAATACCGGCGCAGGCTGCGACATCGCCAGTGCTGATGCGTGCATTGCGCTACGGCATGAAACGGCCCCGACGGGCCACGGCCAGCGCAGGGAACGGACGCCCCATAAAAGCCACGGGAACACACCCCGCCGGGCGGCCATGCGGACAGGCACGACATGGTGGGAGCGAAAAGGGGGAAACAGGGTGCGGCATCCCTGTCCCCAGACGCATACAGCCGCATGCACGGGGCATGCGGCTGTAAAACCGGATCGGGGCCATTTCAGCCCCTTAAGAAATATGAAACGTGCAGGCCGGTCAGCCGGGCTGGATTTCGATCCTGCGTTCGCTCGGCTTTGCCGGTTCGCGGCGCGGCAGGGTGACATGCAGCACGCCATCCTTGATGCGGGCGGTGATCCGGTCCTCATCCACGCCTTCGGGCAGGCTGAAATGTTCGGCAAAGGCGCCGAAGCTGCGGGTGGATACGTGCTGCTTGTGGTCGCCTTCGGCCAGCGGGCTTTTCTTCTCGCCCGAAATGCTCAGCACACCATTGCTGGCGTTAAGCGTGATGTCCCTGTCCGAACAGCCGGGCACTTCGATATAGATGTGGTAGCCTGCCGCGTCCTCGGTAATATCCGTGGCCCCGATACGGCCCGAACCGAAGGTATCAGGCGCGCGGTAATCATCAATCAGCCTGCCCACCTGGCGCTGAAGCACCGCAAACGGGTCCGCCACCCGCGCCGTGGCTGTGCGTACTGGTGTCGCAACAAATGTCGGTCGCGCAATCATGGTCATTCTCCTCAAATACATAACCGGAGCGGTCTGTTCCGGGTAATGTCCGCCCTGCATGACGGATGCTGCGGCCAGAGATCCCCGCCCGCCGTGACGCAGATCAATCCTGTCATGCGCTTCATTATGGTCTGGAATGACTTTTACTGTTCCGAAACAAAGAAAACCACACAACCTGCCATCAACATCCAGAAACGGCGTAATGCAGGTCAGTATTGCAATAATAAACTCCCATGCCCGCTTCTATGTGCGGGCGGAACGGATATAGTCTGACAGACTCGTTATAACACGCGGCGCCCCGCATCGGGGTCGCGCAGATTGGGAAAAAGACATGTCCGTTGAAAAGACGCTTCGTGACGCCATCGAGAAAAAAACCGTGGTCGGCTTTACCTTCAGCGCCAGGAATTACATCGGTTCGCCCCACGCGCTGGGCGAGCGTGACGGCACGGCGCAGGTCCTGATCTATCGTGGCGAGGACGCGCACGAAAAACGCGTGCCCCCTACGGGGGAATGGAGCGTCCTGCCGCTGTCCGGCATCAGCGACATCCGCCTGCTGCCCGGTGAAGCCTTCCATGTCGGCCACCCGGACGCCAGCGTGCAAAAGGAGCTGCACAAGGTCACGCTGCGCGTCGCGTAAACTGGCCGGAACAGCCATCCGCGCTGCGTTCAGCCTGTCAGCGTCAGTTCCTGCACCGTGCCGGTGGTGGCATCGGTGTAGGATATGGCCAGCAGGCAGGCCCCGGCCTTCGGTGTGGTCAGCGTGACCGTTACGGGCCGTGTCTGGTCCACCCCGGCTTCGGCCTGCGTCTGGGCCAGCACAAGCGCGCGGATGGCTGCTTCGTCCATGACCGCGCCAACCTTCGCGGGCAGTCCGGCGCCATAACCGGGCTGCCAGATATACGCGCCGGGATTGGTGCAAAGCCTGCGCAGCAGCGCCTGCCTTGTCTGCTCCGCCCCCGTTACGACGGACAGGCCGCCCGTGGCGGACAGCGCCAGATCACCGCCCGCAATGTGGGATAATGCACTCATTCCTGCCCCGCCATGGTGGTGTATGATATGTTACGGATCGCCGCATCATTGCGGCGTGCCCGTAACACCCGGTGCGCTGCCGACCGGGTGGGTATGTTCGCGGCCTGAAACGCCAGCGGCCTTCACGTCCGCCTGTCCCGTAACCGTACCCTGCGCCGTCATGTCCCGGTCGGTCGTGATGCTGCCGCCACGCATGGCCAGGCCATCCGCCGTCAGCGCCATCGTCACGCCGCCTACCGCCCATGTCAGCCCGCTGGCGTTCAGGGTTGCGGTCGCATCCCCCGCCCCGGCATGGATTGCGGTTTTCGTCATGTGCCACCACGGGGCGTTCTGGCCCGGCGAACCGGGTACGCCACCAGCCTGCGCCGGTGGCGGGGCGCAGCCGCTTACGATCAGCACTTCCCCCGGCTGGGCCACCTGCCCCGTGGCGGGTGAAAGGGGCGGCATCATCACCGCGTCATAAACCGGACAGGCGATGACCGCATGTTCGGCGTCGCCCTCGATGGGCGTGACAAGCACATGCGTACCGGTATCGGGCATGCAGGCGATGCGCAGGCTGCCCACCTGCATCGCGCCATAGGGCACCCAGCCGCTTTCCACGCCCGAAGGCTGGAGCGTGACCTTGACCGCGTGGTTGACCGGGTCCACCGCGCTGACCAGCCCGAAACCGGGCTGCGCCAGCCCATGCGCCATGCCTGCGGCGATCATGCGCGGGTCAGTCATCACTGTTCTCATCCTTCGTCACATCGCGCAGGCGCAGGACAAGCTGCTGCGAAAAGCCGCCATCCCACGAAAAACTGCTCTCGACCGCATCAATGTCCAGCGTGCCATCCCATGTCGTGCCCGTGCCGCTGACCTGCATGAACTGGCGCGGCTGCAATGCGATGCGGCCCGGTATGGTGCCGCTTACGGTGCGGGCATGGGCCACGATCTGGTTATATTTGCACCATGCAATGCGTTTTACGTCATCCAGCCGCGCGCCGGGGGCGGTGAAGCTGTGCAGCGTGCCGGTGCCGCCGGGGTTTGCGGGCGATCCACCGGCGGCGGACCAGTAATAATCCACCCGCGTACGCTGCCTGCTGTCCCACGCCGTGACGTGTACGATCACGCCGCGCGCAATCTGGTAATCCCGGCTGAAGCGCAGGAAGCTGGCCCCCATCGCAACCGGGCTGTCCGGTCCCGTATCGGTATAGTCCAGATGATGCGTATTGGTGGCGTCCGCCGCCGGACGGGGCGCGCAGATGATGGTGGTTCCATCAGCATACAGGTCGCAGCCGGACAGGACGGCCAGATGGCTGGCAAGGTCGAACGCGGTCTGGAAACGGCAGTGGCTGGCGGCGGATACGCGCTTGTGCTCGACCTGCCAGAACTGTCCCACCATCGCGTCATCCATGCTGACCTGCGGCGTCAGCCCGGCTGCGGCGATCATGGCGCGGACCACCCCGGCCCCGGTCATGTTCATCCACCCGTCGACAACCCGCATGTCCAGCAGTCGCGCCAGATAGTCGCGGCACTGGACATGGACGGATGTTTCCGCCGGGCTGAATGCGACATGATCGACAAGGCCACGGAACATGGTGGTCCACTGCGCGCCGGACTGCGCTTCGTCACGCATCTGCAGTTCGATGTCGATTTCGGACAGAACGCTGCCCGCCGCCGGGTCCGCCAGGTCGAACCACAGCCCGGTGCCCGGCACCTGCGTCCGGTCCAGCGCCAGCGTCAGGTCCAGCGTGTCGGCGCGGCTGTAGCGCGTGCGGGCAAGGCTGAAGCGTTCCAGCCCGGTTTCAGGCCGCGTCGCCCCGTTGACCAGCAGCCGCGCGCGCGGCATGCGCCACGGCGGATGGCCACGGCTGGCGGTTACGGTCATGCTTTCGCTCATGACGATACTCCCGCCACCCCACTGTCCTGCGTGGCGTCAACGGGGGGCAGCGTCAGCACCACCGGCGTTGCAAAACCACCCAGATCCGGATCATCCAGACCATTCAGCCGCGCGATCCGCCACCACTGCGTCGCATCGCCAAGCTGGCGTGCGGCCACATGATAAAGCGATATGTCCGCCGCCGTGACCTTGAGTGTATTCGCCATGGGAAATGATCCTGCCTCTACGCGGTGACGGGCGGTCCGTTCCGTGCGCCGCCCGTTGCGGTTATGGTGTTGGCGTAGGCCCGGTTGACCAGCGCGCCGGATGTGGCGGCGGTGGCATGCAGCGCGGCATTCGCGGTCAGGGTGGACAGGCTGGCTGCATTGTCCGGGCTGATTGCGTCGATATTCGCCCCGGTCTGGCTTATGGCGGTGGTCAGTCCGCTGCCCGCCGCCTCCAGCCCGGACAGCACGCCGGTCACGCTGCCGGGGACCGAGGCCAGATTGACCCCCGCCCCCGACAGACCACCGACCATGCCAAGCTGGTCCTGCACGCCCGCGAACACGCCACCCGCGCCGGTCATGTCCGCAATGGGCGTCACCTGCCCCATGACGGTGGCGAGCTGCCCGGTCACATCACCCGCAACACTGGCCACATCAGCCAGCGTCCCGCTCAGGCCCGACAGCGCCGATGCCGCATCACTGCCCACCAGCGCGGACAGGCCGGACACACCGCCCGATGCAGCCGCAACCTGCGGCGGCTGTTCCAGCACCAGCCGGTACGGGATCACAACGCCCTTATGCGCGTAATCGAAGGCGTACTGGACAATACGCACCATAAGCGACAGCCCCGCCCCGGCGAAGGCAACGGGTACCCCCGCAATGCGCATCTGCTTGAGCACCATGGCGCGTTCGATGGCGGTGGGTCCGACAAAGGTGCCCTGCAGTTCCAGCCGGTCGGGATCGTTTCCCACCGCGTCGATAATCCGGTTGCCACCGGGCAGGCGGTGTATGGCGACCTGCTGCGTGCCGCCATCGCGTATGACCTGTGGCACTTCCATGCCGGTCAGCGTCAGGCCGCCAATGGTGACGGGGGCGGACGCCCACAGCCGCCCGATGGAACCGATTGCGGTTTCCGTGTTCTCAAGGGTCAGGGACATGATGGTTTCCGCTGCACGGATGCGGTGCAGTATTATGGTTGCATGATCCCGCCGCACCGCCTTACGCGGCTATGCCATCATGGCTACTGTCTAACGCCAGATCGTGCAGGCGGGAAGGACGCTTTATGCGGCCCACGGGTGCTGGTGGTGGTTACAGCCCGATGGAACGGCCCGGTAACTGCGCATGGCGCACGCCATCGGGCGCGGTGCCGGTGGCGCGGTGTTCATGCCGCGCGCGGCTGGTGTCGATACGGGCGACGGCCTGCCCCAGTACGTGGTGGTCCAGCGTTACCGGTATGGTGACCTGAATTGCGGGCGGCGGGATGTTGCGTGCCGCCACGGGGGCAGCATCCCCTTCCCGACGCGCAACCGGGACGGCGGGCGCGATGAAGGGCGGCCTGCCCTGCGTGGGCCAGACAGAGCGGACCGGCTGGGGCACGCCAGACCGGGGCACGACCGACCCGACCGTCCCCGCACCCGTGGGCACGAACACGGCCTGCTGGACCGGATACCCCTTCGGGGCATAAGGCACGCCTGCCACGGGCGTGCCGCCCGATGGAAGCCATGGCCGACAAACCGGCGTCATCACCGGCCCGCTGCGCGGTTCACGCGCGGGCGGCAACGCCACCGTTCCATGCACATCCCGCCCGGCCTGAATCCATGCAGAGACAGGCCAGACGGCACGGGCATAATCCCCCCCATGCCCCGCCGGGCGCACCATACGGGGCGGCATGACCACATGCGCAGCAGGACCGGATGCGCGCAGCCACGCCCCACCGCCATCCGTGGTCCCCGCCGCAATAGCCGTGGCGACAGGCAGCGCAGGGGCCGCCACCCGATCCGTTCCGCCCCCTGTTATACCGACATCGTGGGGCAGGTTGGTCCCCACCACACGGGCAGGCATGAGGACGGCAGACGTCAGGCGGGACACAGGCCCGGCCATCACAGCCCCCTGCGCCACGGAACGGCGCGCAGGGGACAGCGTATTCCCGTAACCGGACACTTCTTCCCGCGCCATCGGCATCCAGACCGGGCGGGCATGGCGCATTGCCGCGACGGGCTGCACGCCATCCTGCACGACGGGGCCCGCAGCGTTTCCGCCACGCCACAATGACGGCGCGGCAGACGTGACGGCGGCGGGAAGTGCGGTGCGCGCATTTCCCTGCATGGGGAAAAGGAAAGGCGCCCCGACGCGGGACACACCGGCCACCGGGTGCGTATGGGGAATGCTGGCGGCCAGTGCTGCGATGGGCGGCGCGGGTGGCAGGGCGGTCATTACGCCCCCATCATCCCCCTTCCCGCCATGGGGGCGCGGGATGAACGGCATGAACCCCACCCGTCCCGCGCCCCCTGCGGCGATGCGCTGGATGATGCGCGCCAGCATGCCGGTCAGGCCCGTTCCGCTCCGCAGTCGCGCGATGACGCGACCAGGCACACCGCCCCCACGCGCCATGACGCGCGCAAGCCCCGTAACCCGCCCGGTCCGTGCCGATACCCGCACCGCATGCACCGCCGTCATGTAAGGGAAATCAGCCATCGGGCTGTTCCCATTGCTGGGTGTTCCAGTCATACCGCCCGCCTGCCAGTTCCCCAAACGCGACAAGAAACGCCATGCGCCGCACGCGCGGCATGGCCATGGCGACATCCCACGGCACCCCGTTCCTGATCAGGGCCGCGACCTCGATCAGGGCGGGGTGCCGGCTCAGTTTTTTGCCGCTGTGCCCTCGGCCTGCGCCGCCGCCTGTCCGTCCGCGCCAAACAGGGCGGTGGACAGGGCCTCGATCCCCGTATGGCCGATCTGGTTGGCAAGCTGTTCAAGCTGCACGCGCGTCTGCGGGCGGATGACGGGCACGGTGTCGATCGCCTCGACCGATGTGACCATCAGCGCGTATTCCATCCACGCCGTCGATGGCGTGGCCGGGCCCAGTTCCAGCAACGCCAGCACGTCTCCCGGTCCGCGTTCGCGGTAGGTGATGGTGCGGCCATCGCTGGTCTTTACTGTTCTGTCTGTCATGGCATGACTTTCGGTTCGTGGCGGGATCAGGAAACGCGGTTGCGCGCGCGGGCGCTGAAGCTTATGGCCTGCATGACCAGCATTTCGGACTGGTAGTGCCCCGCATCGGACAACTGGATCGACGCGCCGACATATTCATACGTGCTCAGCGATCCGTCGCATTCGGTCACGTACTGGTAAATGCTGCCCAGCAGCACCGTGCCCGCGGCCCAGAACCCGCTTTCGATTGCGGCGAACAGGTCATCCGCGCCGGAACTGTCGCGCTGGAAGGAAAAGTGGCCATTCCAGCCGTTCGGCACGTCATAGAACATGGGCATGTCGTTGAGCGGGCTGGACGAAATCGCGCTGGTGCGCTGCTGGGCCTGAAACCCGGTAACGGTGGGCAGGTCGATGCGGCTGCCGTTATAGACCAGCACCACGCGGCAGTCGCGGCCGATATTGAAAGGCTTGGCGGACATTCATCGCTCCGTAAGGAAGATGGGCCACCCGGCGGGCGGCCCGTGAAGTATTTCTGTTGGCGGCAGCCCGTTTCGTCAGGTGGCGGACGTGCCGGTGGCGACGGTCACGCTCGCCCCGCCCTGAAGGTTGACGATGAAGAAGCGGTTGATGCCCTGGTAGCGCACCTGCACGTCCGCGCGGACATAACCCAGCGCCGTGCGCGACTGCGGGTTGTTGGTGCTGTCGCACACCACGGCATACGACGTGCTGTCCGCAAGGATGCCGCTGCCCGCCATGCCGGACAGTGTGCCCAGCAGCACGGCGCGGATATCGCCAAACAGCGTGGGACTGATGACCTCAC
Organism: Komagataeibacter sp. SM21; assembly: GCF_041402665.1. Classification (NCBI taxonomy): domain Bacteria; kingdom Pseudomonadati; phylum Pseudomonadota; class Alphaproteobacteria; order Acetobacterales; family Acetobacteraceae; genus Komagataeibacter; species Komagataeibacter sp. SM21. Next base: position 141,176 of record NZ_JBGLOV010000005.1, on the reverse strand, counting down.
CCACGAACGCGCCCATGCCCGCATTGATGGTTTCGGCAATGTAGTTGGTCAGGCGGGTATAGGTGTCGTCCGCCGTGTCGGCATCGGACGATGTATTGATCCCGCCGCGCACCGCCCAGTAGGCCCCGCCGGGCGCTGGATTGCAGATCACGTCGATCCCCGCGCCGAACAGCGCGGACAGTTCGGCGGTGGAATAGGTCGCGGCCATACCGCTGGAAACCAGTCCCGCCTTCTGGCTGCCGATCACGCCCGAAAGCGGCTTGTTCAGGCTGGACTGTTCGGGCGACAGGCCGCCAAGGATACCGGCAGCGAAGGCCTGCGGCGGCACCAGCATGTCGCCATTGGCGTCGTCATCCCACCACAGCCAGTCACCCAGCATCAGCTTGATGGCGTAGCTGTCCACCCCGGCTGCCGCCTTCTGCGCCGCAGCACTGGCGATCGTGTCGCCTGCGGGGCCGGTGGCGATCATGTACCCGCCTTCCTCCAGCCCGAAGGCCGCCTGCGTGGTCCATGACGTGCTGTCGCTGATCCCATGCAGCAGGCCCAGCGCGCAGCCCTGCCCGCGCAGGGCGTACATCCCGGTGCGGCTGGCCCCGTCGGTGCCAAGGAACGCCGCCGTGGCCGGAACACCGCCATCCGCACCGCCCGCAAGCGTAACGGACCCCGCTGCCAGCACCGGCACTGTGGCGGGAACCGTGGCGCGGACCAGCGCAGCGCCATCGGCCGCAAGGGCCGTGGCCAGCGCCGTCCATGTCGCGCCGCGATAGGTGCGGCTGCCCAGCACGGCATGGCTGATGTTCAGGGTATAGGCGGTGGTGATGATCGCATCCTGCACCAGCGTCGCGGTAATGGCGTTACCCGCGCTGCCGGTATGGATGGCGGTCAGTGTAACCCCCGCCAGTTCGCCCGTGGCGGCGGCGTCCGTCCCGTCGCTTACCCGCACGCAGCGAAAATCGGATGCGCCCTGCAGCAGCGCGATGTTGACCGCCGTGCCGATGTCGGTTGCCATCGCCTGCCTGGGGCCAAAGGCGCCGAGACAGTCGCCCATGCCGCCCACGATGACGGGCGTCGCCACGGCCCCCCATGCAGCGGTGCCGACGATGCCGATGCGCCCGGTGGCGACACCGTTGAGCGCCAGCGTCTGTGGCTGGAGGATCTGTACATACAGGTCGGGCACATTCAGGCTGTTGGTATTGAGCTGCCCGGACTGGTAGATGGTCATTGCGTCTGTCTTTCCCTGTTGCGCGGCATGCCGCGTGGAAACCGGTTTGGTGTGGTGGGCGGATCAGGCCGGGGCGGCAGGCCCCAGCAGCACATCGCCTTCGATCGCGCCGCCGGGCAGGCCGATGCCGCCCGCCAGCATGACCGGGGCCGGACGGGTCAGATCCGTATCGAACGTGACCAGGTAGTGCGCGGGGCGTGAGAAAAGGCCGCGGTTCATGGCGGTGTCGTCATTGCTGGCGGCGCGCGCCTCGATACGGAAGGTGGAGCCGTCCGCATCCGTCAGCCAGTCATTCAGGGCCAGCGCGTCACTTGCCGCCTGCCCCAGCGCGTCACGCGCGGCGGGTGTGGCGGACCATGTGGTGATGATGAACATCTGTTCCTGCCTGCGCGCGATGCAGCGCGTGGTCACGACCCCCTCATTCAGCGCCTGCACGCTGGCCGCCCCCGGTATGGTGATGGCGCCGCCCGTCGCCACGGCGCCCGGTAGCGGTGCGGCAAGGGCCGCAGCGATGCTGTCCGCCGTATCATCCGCCGTGGCGACATGCAGCACGCATGCGGCCCCGCCGTAACCGGGCAGGCCCGTCACCCGCAGCCCCAGCGTGCCGCAGGGCGCTACCCCCGGTGTGAGCGTGACCACGGCGGTCACGCCCGTCGCCCCGATGGTGGCCGTGGGCGCGCGTGCCGTATCCATCCGCCACGGGCGGCCCAGCGGTTCGTCCAGCCGCGCCCATGAATCCGGCACGTCGGCAATGCCAATGAAGTCGCACCCCTGCTGCACTGTCCGCACCATGCCGCCAAGGTCGGCCTGCGTCAGCCCGCCACGGCGGATGATGACGGGCCGCCCCGTTACGGCGCTGCCGGTCGTGCCATCGGGGCAGATGGCGGCGGCCAGCACGCCTGCGATGGCGGTGGAAATGGTGGCGATATCGGCCATGGCCTGTCCGCTCCTGCTCCCTGTGGTGGATAGGCAGCCGCCCTGCCCCGCATCCGTCATGGACGGGCACGGTTTCGGGCCGGTTCTGCCAAGAGGTTGGAAAAGCCGGTTCCCCGCCCGCCCCGTTTCACCGGGGCCGACTGACGGGGCCTAAACCTGCTGCTGCTGGATCTGGCAGCGCGTGCCCCACGGCCCTGTATGCGTGCCGCCGATGGTGTAGCGCGTGCCGTCCCCGTCCGTGACCCACATGGCGGGCTGCACCATGATGCCCGGAATGGCGGGCACGAACATTTCCATCCCGCCACCATGGATTGCGCCGGACTGTGCCGGTCCGGGCACCGTAGCGCCCCCGCCCGCGCGGATCATGGCGGGCCAGCCCGTGGCAAATGTCACCTGCGCCCCGACATCACCCGATGTGGCGTAGCCGCCCGGATCGGCCTGATCCGTCCCCTGCGCCGTGGTGCCGGTCAGTGTTATCGTCGTGCCGCACAACACGCATAAGGGGGGCCGGAAGGGCACGCACCGGGCGATGAAGGCAGTATCCGCGCCGCAGGCAAGAATGTCGCCCGCCCGCACGTCGCGCGTATCCATCAGCGCGTAGACGAACGGCACATCCCACAATGCCGGGCCGGAGAAAGTGAAATCCCGCTCGGCGCTGAAGGCCACCATGACCCGTGCATAAGGACTGGCGCAGGGGGCGAGCGCATCGGTGGGGCGGAACTGCGTGGCGGGCGCGCCCACATGGCAGGCCGCGCGCGCGAAGCCACGCGCGGCAAGGCTGTTCAGGGCTGTCTGGTCCATCAGATGATGATTTCCCCCGTCCCGCGCAGGCCCGGCCCCGGCGGCACGCCCATGAAATTGCACAACTGCACCCGCCAGCGCGTGTACAGCATGAAGCGGTCAGGCACTTCGCTACGGTTGCGGGTCCACACGGCGGCGCGGTCGGTATCAAGATTGGCGGTGGCGGCCATGATCGCGCTTTCCAGCATCTGGCACTGGGTCAGGAACGCGCGCGCCTGCGCACATTCTTCGGGTGCGAGGTTACGCAGCCGCCATTCATTGAACCCGTAAACGCGGAAAAACCGCCATGACTGCATGCCGCCATCCTGTCCGCCCATGGCAGGATAACCCATGTAGCGCCGCGCCTGCGCCAGTTCCGTATCCACCAGTGGCGTGTCCGCCATGGCACCGGCAACCGGCACCGCAACCGGCGCGCAGGTGGCGGGCGGGGATGAGACCGGCGTGGTGGTGTCCGCGCCGCAGGGGGTGTCTGTCATGCTGTCGCCTCCGTTTCCTGTCAGCGCCGTTTTGCGGGGGAATGCGGGATTGCAGGGTCACCCCACCGGCCGGTTGCGTGCCGGGCGGGAGAAAGGGGCACGGGCAACCCGCCCGCGCCCCGTCAGCCCCCTCAGGCCCCCGCGCCAAGGCTTTCGATCACCACCCCGCGCTTGAGGTAGCTGTTGGTGGCGGTGGGAATGACCGTGGTATTGGCGGTCAGGTCCGTGGGCAGCGCGAAGCCACCGATCCACGACCACGACTGCGCGATGATCTGCGCCAGACGGTCCAGCGCCGGGCGGGTGATCATGCACACGCCCTCCACATCCGTCAGTTCGCCGCCATCCAGAAGCGGGGCGTAATGCGTGCCGATATTGGCGTAATCGCCTTCGATCAGCGCGCCCTGACCGCAGATGATGGCGCGGTGGATCGCCCCCGCCCCCAGCGATGCCTGCTGCGGGGCCTCCGTCGTGGGGATGAAGCGCACGCCCAGCAGGTCGAAGATCTGGCCGGTCTGGTACGTGTCGGACCCGTACTGCCCGCGATACAGCAGCTTGAAGTCGTCATCACGGAACAGGCCAAGCAACTGCGCATTGTCCAGATAGCAGTGATAGACGCCGCCTTCCGGCGTGGGCACGTTGTTGTCACGCAGCACCGCCAGCGCGCCAAGGATCGACTGCACCGTCAGCAGGTCGCCCGTTGCAAGGGCCGCCGTGGTGGCGCGCGCATTGGGCCGCAGCACCAGCGGGGCGGTGGCGGCCACCACCGCATTGCCTGCCGTGCCATTGGATACCGATACGCTGGTGCCCAGCGTAAGCGTGCCCGAAATCCCTTCCGGCGCGGTGGAGGTATTGGTGGCGTCAGCCGTCACGCCCACCAGCGTATAGGACCCTGCCCCGATGGTGACGGTCATGCCGGCGGATGCGCCAACGGACACCACCTGCCCCTCGGCGGAAAGGATGTTCTGGAAACCCCGGATGTCGTCCACCGCAACGTCCGTCCCCGCCGAACCCAGCGTGGCGGTGACGCGCGTATTGCCGCCCAGATAGCCGCCCACCCCGTTCTGCGCCCCGCCGAACAGCGCATTGCGCGCCAGCCGGTCCAGCGTCTGCCGCGCATTGATGCCAAGGCGCGATGCGTTGGCCAGGAACTGGTTGGCGATGCCGACACCTTCCGTCACCTGGTTCAGGTCCATGGTGTTGCCTTACTGGTTTATGGTCAGCGTGTACTGTTCCACCGACCATTCGGCGGGCGTCATGCCGTTGTCGAAGCTGGTATTGGCGGTGGGGTTGAGCGGCGTGGTCGCAGGCGGCAGCAGGCCCGCGCGGGTATCGGTAATGGTCTGGCCGATGCGGGCGGGAAATTCCATCTGGTCCGCGATGGAGCGGAAGCCCAGCCGCGACTGCAGCGCATCCTGAAACGCACGCGACAGGAACCCCTGCTGGATGACCGGCTGCAGGGCGGCGGGGAAATTGGCAATGGCCATGAAGTTCATTTCCTTGAAAGAACAAAAAAGCCGCCATGCAGGACTGCACGGGCGGCGGCAGGGGTGGCCATGACGGCAGGCGTCATGTAGGGGCCGGGGTGATTGGAAGGTAAGGGGCACGATACGCACGACCCCTTGCCCGTTCCGCGCAGCATCGGGCGCGGAACGGGTAAAGGGTGGTATTACGCAATAATGATATGGATATCAGTGCCGATACAGGCACGGAATATGTAATGATCCGGATGTCCCCTCCATCCTGACCTGTCAGGGCATGCGGGGCTTCAGCAACACCGAAAGACGCGGGACGGTTCCAGTGGGCCGCCCCCGCGCATGCCTTCCGGTCCTGTCAATCAGCCTTGATGGCGGCAGGCACGCAATACCTGCGTAACGATCCCGCCCCCTGCATCCGTGTTCCGGTCTGCCGGTCCCGCAGGCGGGACCGGCACGGTTTTTCAGTTCGCCACCGGCCAGCGCAGGCCCGCCGCACCCGCTGCCGCCCTTACATCGCGCGCGCCAGCCGTGCGGGCATCGAACGGGGCGGGATCGCCCGCACGCGGCGCGGGGCCTGCGGCGGTGGTGCCGGTGGCCGCACCCGATACGGGCTGCGGCGTGGTGAACAGGTAGGCGCGGCTTTCACGCGCGGCCTGCATGATCGTGTCCAGCCCCTGCGGCAGCCCGTCATCGCCCAGCGTCACGCCCGACAGGTCCACCAGACGCACCACATCGGCGGGTTCCACAGCCCCCATGCGGGCGGCAAGGGCGCGGGCTTCGGCGCGGATGACGGCGCGATCGGCACGGGTGCGGGCCGTGCTGGCCTGTTCGGCGCTACGGGCGAGGTCGGCCTCCAGCGCGGTGCGGGCGCTTACGGCTTCATCCCGTTCGGCGCGCAGGGCGGCCAGTTCATGGCGCAGGGTATCCATGTCGGGGGTCTGGGGAACGCTGGATCGGGTCATGTCGTACCTCGGTTTTTTTCAGGGTAAGGTCAGGTCTGGCTTTCGGTCACGATGCGCGCCCATTCCGCATGGGGCGCGGGGCATCCGGCGCGGGCGGCGAAAATGGCGCAAGCCGTCTGCCGTGAGACGAAACCACCCTGCACCGCCGCCCCCAGCCCCTGCGCCAGTTGCGCAAGCTCGGCTTCCGTGCCGGGGAAATAGGGCGGCCACTGCAACGCAAGGCCCGCAGGGTCCAGCCCCGCGTAATCCACCCCGCCGATGCGTATGCCGCCCGCGATGACCTGCGAAAAACGGCACGCCATGCGATACAGCGCCAGCAGCCCGTATTCGCCATAGGACAGGCGCATCCGGTCCGCCAGCCACAGCAGGGGCTGGTACAGCATCTCCATCGCGCGGCCCGACGTGGGGGCGGACAGGCTGTCGGCCTGTGCGCGGTTGCCGTGTATCTGTTCCATCACGCTGGCGCGCAGTTCGCGGTAATGGTCACGCATGGCCCCGGCGGCGTCGCCGTTGATTTCCAGCAGCTTGGCGTCCCCATCCAGCGGCAGGGTCAGCGCCGCCGCCGCTCCGCCGCTGGATGCGGGCGTGCCATCGGCATACGGGTCCGCCCCCGCACGGATGACAAGGCGGGGATCAGCACTGTATTTCAGCCCCCGTCCCGCCTGGGACAGCAGGTAATCGCATTCGATCACCGTATCGATGGCGGGCGCGAACGTGCATGGCCCGTCCATCACGCCGGGGGCGGCAAGGTTGGCCATCCACACCCACGGCACGAAGCCCAGACCGTGATGCGTGCCACGCGTGGCGTCCACCCGCGCGGGCGGCCCGGCATCGACGCGCTGCGGGACGTAAACGTGGCAGTCCGCCCGGTCCCATAGGCGCTGCCACCAGAACACGCTGCCCATGTCATCGGGCGCGATGGGCCAGCCCTGCGCCAGTAGGATGGCGCCCGTCACCTTGTAGCGTTCGGTAACGCTGGCCAGCGTGCCATCCGCATCCCATTGCGGGGTCAGGTACAGCGTATCATGCACCTGAAAACGCAGGTGGCGGTCCACCGCTTCCACCAGCACGGCAACCGACCCCACGCTGCCGCGCGTCGCCGCCTGTGTCATCAGGGCGGGCAGCGCCGTTTCCGCCGCCATCTGCGCCATGATGGCAGGCAGCGCCGGATCGGACGCCACGGTTGCGGGCCAGTGCGACGCCCCGAACAGCAGCGACACCGCATCATCCACCACCGCGCGGCACATATTGGTCCGCACCGATGGCCTGCGCCGCGCCAGCGGTATGTATTCCCCCGCCCCGTTATATTCGGTGCCGAAGGGATTGGGGATGGCGTCGTACTGCGTGCCCGCCAGCACCCGGCCCAGTGCGGCAAGATCATGCGCGCGCGGCGGCAGGTCCGGGTCGCGCGGGTAGGTTTTTTTCAGTTCCTGCCAGTCCATGCTCTCTCTCCGGTATCAGGGCGTGCGGGGTGATGTGTGATCTGGGGGGTGCGGTCACGGCGGAAGCGCGATAGACAGGCCGCCATGCGACACGGCCCCCGTGGGGAGGAAAAAATTAATGGATATCAGTCCCCTGTTCCTGACACCGATCCGGCTGGGGGTGGCTTTTGTGGCCATCGCGGCGGTTGTGGCGGTGGTGCGGCGCAGGCGGCCATCCCTGCCGCCCCCGCCTGCATCCGGGTGCCCGCGTCCCGTCCCGCCCGACCTTGCGGGCGATGCAGGGTTCAGCGTTCCCGTATCCATGACCGATTACGACTGGGCGGTGCGGCTGTACCAGCCCCGGCCCCTGCTGTCGGTATGGGAACGCCGGGTGCTGGATACGCTGCGCATGCAGGTGCCGCGCGGCTATCATGTCTGCCCGCAGGTGCGCATGGCGGATTTCATCGTGCCACGCGGCCCGGACAGCACCGTGAACCGGCAGGCGTTTTTCAAGATCGCATCCAAATCCATTGATTTCGTGGTGGTGGACGAAGGCACCGGCGCGGTGGTGCTGGGCATTGAACTGGATGACGCCACCCATGCCCGACCCGAACGCCAGTACCGCGACGGGCTGGTCAACGCCGCCTTCGCCCATGTCCGCATCCCGCTGCTGCGCCTTGCCCCCGGTGCGCGGGTGGATGTTACCCGCCATTTCCACCCCGTCCCGGCCTGACGGGCGGGTGGGCATGACAGGGGCGGCTATTCATGGGATAGGTGGACCCGCCTTGTGGCGCGTCGTCAATGAATATGGGGAAAGCTGATGGTGTTGCGTGATCCGGGTTCAACATCCCCCCTGCGGATCTGGCTCGACAGCCGCAATACGGGGCGTCCCGGCGGGACCGGGGTTGCGACCTACACCACGGGCATGCGCCAGTGTTTTACGCAGATGGGCTGCGATGTGGCCTATCTGTGGGACCGCGCGCCAGACGCCACAGCCCCCCCGCCCAACACGCCCGCGCGCAAGGTGCTGCGCTTCATGCACGCGCTGCTGCCCTTTCCCACGCGGGTACGCAGGCGGCAGCGCCCGGATACGGGGGAGAGGTGCTGGTTCGTGCCGGACCTGTTCCGGCTGGCCAATGTGCATTTCCGCATCTGGAACCGCCCGCTGCGGCTGTGTGGCGGTCAGCCGCCCGCCATCATGTATTCGACATATCCCCTGCCCTTTCTGGTGGATGACGCGATCAACGTGGTCACGATCCATGACCTGATCCCGCTGACCCACCCGGAACTGACCGGCATAGACCGGACCTTCATGGAAAAGCTGCTGCGCCGGCAGGTCGCCCTTGCGGATGTGGTGGTCACCGTTTCCGAAACGGTGCGCCAGCAGATCGTGGATATGTTTCACGTTCCCGCCGACAGGATATTCAACCTCTACCAGCCCGTCAGCATCACCGATGCCGAACGCCGCGCGATGGAGGCCACCCCCGCCATCGCCCCCGCCGGGTGTTTCCTGTTCATCGGGCGGGTGGAAGCGCGCAAGAACATCGAACGCCTTGTGGCCGCGCATGCCCTTAGCGGCACGGCCCGCCCGCTGGTCATCATGGGGCCGGACGGGGATGACCAGCCCGATTTCACCCCCCGCACGCCCCGGCAGCAGATCATCCGCATTCCGTGGTGCAGCCGGGAATCCCTGCTGCGCACGCTGCGCGACGCGCACGCCCTGCTGTTCCCCTCCCTTGCCGAAGGCTTCGGCCTGCCGATCATCGAGGCCATGGCCCTTGGTGTGCCCGTCCTGACATCGCGCGGCGGCGCCACGGGCGAAATCGCGGGGGATGCCGCCCTGCTGGTCGATCCCCTGGACACCGGCGACATCACGCAGGGGATCGCAGCCCTTGACCGGATGACGGCGGACACCGCGCAGTGGCAGCAGATGGTGGCGCGTGGCCACAGTCAGGCGGAGCGTTTCTCCCCCGCCGCGCAGATCGAACGGATGACGCCTTTCCTTGCCCACCTGGCCCGCCTGTCCGCAACCGGGCGCTAACGTCCGATATTGAACCGCGTCGGCACCCACCGCGCGGGCGCGGGCGGCGGTGTGGACAGCATCAGGTCGCTCAATGCCCAGACCAGCGCATCCGCCCGGTCGGGCGAACGGGCGCCGTGATAGCCGCTGGCGGAAAACTGGCATAACTGCTCCTCCAGCACACACAGGGCGCCGTGGTGGGTGACGCGCCCCTGTTCATATAACGCCGCAACCGGTTCGGCCCGCGCGGCCTTGCCCCGGCTGGCCGTAACCATGCGCAGGGTGGCGTTGGGGTTAAGGCCACGCAGGGTTGCTTCCACCAGCGCGCCGCCAAAATTATGTTCCGCCACGATCCGTTCGGCACCCCAGTCGGCCTGCGCCTGCAACGCCGTGCGCGCCCAGCCCGCCGGACTGTCGCGGCGGGACAGGTCGGCCAGCACATGGCCCATACCCGTCCCGTCCACGCCGCAGACGACAATGCCGATTTCATCTGACCGGGTATCTTCCGCCCCGCTACAGCCCGATGGATCGACCGCCACCACAATGCGCCGCATCCGTGCGGCCACGGCGGAGCGCGTGGCGGGGGTTACGGGGGCGTCGCGGCGGAAATCCTCCATCCGCCACAGCGCACCATCCACCGCCTGCTGGTATTCCCCCAGCATGAAGCGCCTGCGCTCGCGTTCCGGCAGGGCCTCAAGCTGCGCCAGATACCCTGCCGAAAGGTTGGCACGGTTGCCATCGGGGTTGAGCTGCATGGTGGCATAACGGTCCCGACCGGGCAGCGGCGCGCCCGATACCGGCTCCACCCCCTGTTCAAACACCCGATACAGCCAGTGGGCGGTGGTGGGCGGGTTGGCGTCGATATATTCCTTCAGCGCCAGCGGTGATTTCTGCGCAAGACGGGTAAGCAGCATGTTGCGTGCGCCATAGGTGATCTGGCTGGCTTCGTTCAGGTAAACGGTCGCAAACTCCAGCCCCAGTATCTTTTCTGTCCGGTCCTCATCATCCAGTCCGCCGAATACGATGGTGGAGCCGTTGGGCAGTTCCACCGTCCAGTCCGTGCGTGACAGCGCCCATTCCACGGTGGGAAAGCACCGCCGCATGACGGCGGGAAACGTATCGGCCACCACCGTCGCCCGCAGCGCGTTCAGCCGGTGGCGGAAAATGCCGTGCCGCGTCCCCGCCGCCTTCAGCGCGCGGATGACAATGGCGCGCACCAGCACGAAGGTCTTGCCCGACCGCGCCCCGCCCCGCAGCAGGATATGGGTGACATCCGTGCCCATCAGCCGGTTGGCGGCGTGCTGGTCAGCGGTCAGGCTAAAGGGCTGCGTCATCGGGCGTGATCGTGACGGTGATGGCGGGCTGGCCTTCCCCCCGGCGTTCGGCGGGGGCACGCAGGCGGGTTGCGACCCACATGCGCGCTTCCATGCGCAGCTTGATGGCGGGCACGTCATCGCGGCCGGTGGCGTGGTCGGCTATGGCTATGATTTCCTCGGCCAGTGTATCGGCGGCGGCTTCGCGCGCGGCGGCGTACAGGGCGCGGAAGCTGGCATTGTCACGCAGCCAGCGGAACACGGTAGCCCGGTGCGGCATGCCCGCATCCGCGCATATGGCGCGCAGGCTGTGACCGTCCGCCAGACGGATGCAGATTTCCTCGGCCAGTTTCCGGCTATAGCCACCCCGCCGCGCAGCCGTGGCAGGGTGCTGGGGCATGGCGGGTTTTCTCCGTAAACGCCAGCGCCCGGCACCGCGTTGGCGGCCACCGGGCGCGGCTGTCTCATGATGTGATCCTTATGTCGAAAAACCATGCAGGCAGCAAATACATCGCGCGGTACGCAGTATTTCAGGGCCGCATGCGCCCACGGGCCGCCATATCTTACGCAGGCAGGTCGTTTTCGACTATCTTGTTGAAAACAGGCGTGTTTTCATCAATCTGGCAGTAGCTGAAACCGGTTACGCACTGGACAAGGGCGACGGGAATGTCGAACCAGAAATCAATCGCGCCGGGCGGATAGCCGCAATCGGCCTCCTCCTTTTCCATATCCGCGATGATGTCGGACAACTGCGCAGGCGGCGTGCCGGTTACGTTCAGGTCATGCGGGCCTGTCGCGCCATCATGGGTGACGGACCAGATTTCCACCCCGTCGCGGTAACAGGCGGCGGCGCTGCGATAGGCGGGTTCGTCGATAAAGGAGGTGACGATGGTGGCCCCCGCCCCGCGTTCCGGCAGGGTGGCAAGGTGGGCGCGGGCATCGTCGGCGCTGTTGCACCACAGCGCGGTCCATCCCCCCGGCAGCGAGGCCACGGCGCGGCAGGCCGGGCGCGCATCCTCCGCCACGCCGCTATCGGTCATGGCAAAACGGCGCAGCACTTCGGCCCGGTCAATGCCGTGGACCACAAAAACGCCAATGGTATAGCCCGCCGCCCGCGCAGGATGGCTGCGGACGTAGGGCCGCAGCCGGATGGGCGGGAAAATGTCCTGTATCCCGTCCTCCAGCAGCGGGGCGTCGAACTTCACCTGTCCGTTGATGAAGCCATAGGGAAACACGATCTGCGCTGCCGTGCCATCACGATGGGCGCACATGACAATGGCCGCCGTGCCCGGATCATTCTGTCCGGGCAGGATGACGGTGCAGTTGACCACACACGCCGCCGCCCGGCGCGGGCCAGCACGCACCCTGTCACGCAGCAGGCCCTGCACATGGGCAAGCTGGCCTTCCGCATCCGCCGTGTCGGGCGGATTATCCACCCGTTCGATGCCGCCACGCTGGTCCAGCACCGCGCCAAGCGGGGCAAAAACCCCCTGCGTTACCAGCAGATTGCCCGCTTCGGGCAGGAGTACTGCGGCCAGACGGTCAAAATCCTGCCGTGGCGTCGCCAGCCATGATGGCAGATCTGCTTCACGCCAGCCTTCGTACCAGTCCATCACGCCACCCTTTCGCGTCATCCGGCAGTCCCGGCACCCGAAACAGCCCTTTACGGACACACATGTTGGTTTGGGGCGGGGATGGTGTCAATCCGCGCGCCCTGCGGAAGTATCTGCCATGATTTTGCAAAAAAGGGCAGGCATTGGTTATCACACAGGTATCAGCATGGCATATATAACCAGAATTCATTAGTAAATGGGGATATTTTATGTACCGAAGTGCGTGAATGATAGATAAAACAGGATATTTATGGTGTAAATTTTAATTCTATATTTTGTTTCACTGTTATATGAAAAAAAGATCATTGAACAGTTTTTTACATGAAGAATCAGTATCGTAGCGATATAAGGGGGGGATCAATCAGATGAAAATAATTTCAAATAAAGAACTAATAAACGCTCTTGAACAAAACAATATCAATGTCGATAGCAAAAAAATATTCATACAATGCAAAAATGAATCGGCTGAAATAGAAAGCCATACCTGGTTCAAGACCAATACGCTTTTTCAGTGCGGGGCGTTTTCCTATTCCTTTTCAAAAATCTATGCGGATGTATCCGTGGGCAGATATTCGTCCATTTCCCATGGCTTTACCGATTTCAGCAAGATTCATCCGGTCGATTTCGTAACCTCCAGCCCGGTTACGACGGATGATTATTACCGCGAACTGGCGCATCAGCACGGCAGGGATTGGAAAATACTGCCGTTCGATACGGATTATGGCAGAATAGTCATTGGTAATGACTGCTGGATCGGCACCAGGGTCATGGTCAAGGGCGGCATTACAATTCATGACGGCGCGGTCGTGGCCGCCGGGTCGGTCGTCACGAAGGATGTGCCCCCCTACGCCATCGTTGGCGGCAATCCGGCCAGAATAATAAAGATGCGGTTTGATGACAGAATCATCGAAAAAATGCTTCAGATCAGATGGTGGGATTACGCGTACTGGGACCTGAACATGCTGAACTGGCGGGACCCGGAGGAATTCACCCGGATGTTTGAAGACCATGTGGAGGGGATAAACAGGTTCCACCCCAGCAAAATAAAGTTTTCCGACCTGAAAGCGGCATCCGATACCAAAATGCGGAACATCCTCGAAAAAGCGTTGCACAGATCCGGTATTTTCAGGGACTGATAAGCGCCATCCAGAACAACAGATACCGCCTGCAAGGCATTTACGGGAACCATCCCTGCATCTTGCGCGGGCATGACCGACATGGTCGTTACAGCGGTCAGTGCCGCACCTGCCGGCCCTTCATCCCATACAGGCTGATGGGCGCATCCATCACTGGTCGCGCGCCGGATGCGCGATTACGGGCATCCTTCCCGTCCGGCCTTACGCGGCATGGGTATGCCCGGATTCATGGTCATGATCGTGACCGTGCCGATGGTGCAGGTCCGGGTAATGGGCGTGGGTGTGCGCCAGTTCGGTATGGACGTGCCGGTGGGTATGCGGTTCGCCCGGCGGGTCGTCGGGGCCATGGGTGTGCTGGTGGTGGGCATCGTGCGTATGGCGATGGGTGTGCTCCATGGGTTCATGCACATGGTAATGGGAATGGCGTTCGGTCAGGTGCAGCCATAGCCCGATCCCCATCAGCACCCCGGCCACCAGCAGGCGCGCAATATCATGCGTATGGAATACGAACAGCGACATGACCGTCCCCATGAAGGGCGCGAGCGCAAAATACGCCCCCGTCCGCGCCGCCCCAAGGTGGCGCAGGCCCAGCATGAACAGCACAAGACTTACGCCATAGCCCAGAAAGCCCACCACGGCGGCCCCGGCGGCAATCCCCGCCCCCGGCAGGCCCGCATGCTGCACCAGCAGCGCGACCAGAAGGTTCACGCTGCCCGCCGCCACGCCCTTTATCATGGCGATCCGCACCGGGTCAGCCGCCGACAGCCGCCCGCTCAGGTTATTGTCGATCCCCCAGCACAGGCAGGCGGCGGCGATATACAGCGCGCCGGGGGCCAGCGTCGCATGCCCCTGCCACGACAGCACGCCCGCGCCCAGCACGATGGCCAGCGCGCCCAGCATAAGCCTGCGATCCACGTTTTCACGGAACACGACCCACGCAATCAGCAGTGTCGCGATGCTTTCCAGATTCAGCAGCAGCGACGCACTGGCCGCATCCGTGCGCGCCAGCCCGATCATGAGCAGCAGCGGCCCCGCCACGCCGCCACTGGCGATCACCGCCAGCAGGCACGGCACATCGGCGCGCGTCAGGGGCGCTTCATCATGCGTGGGCAGCCGCAGCGCCCGCCGCGCGGCCAGCACCAGCGCAAGCCCGGTTCCCGAACCCAGATACAGCAGCCCCGCCGCCATCTGTGGCGTCATGCCATCCAGCAGCAGCTTGGCAAAGGGCGTGCTGATGCCAAACAGCACGGCGGACAGCAGGGCAAGGCAGAGACCGGTTCTGTTCATACCCTTGCCATACCACGCCACGCCGCATCGGCGCCACGACGGATACGCCAGCAGCCGTGCAATCCTGACCCCATGACCGGCCCCGGAAGCCAGCACAGGCACGACATCCCATGCCATGGCATAACTGCCGAAATCCCTGCGGGCACGCAGAGACGGGCATGGCTGGTTGTGGTTGAGGCCATCGGGATTCCGTGGATACAGGACGATGGCGGCGTGCGTGCCAATAGTCCGCGTGGCAGGCTGGCCACAGACAGGTCATGACATTTCCATCCCATGACGCCGTTGCCGCCTGACCGCCAGACCCGTGCGCGGAGACGGACGCAGCCGACAATGGACAATGGGGGCACACGCGCTCCCTGCCCTCACTCACCACCGTTCGTGCAGGATATCCAGCGCCGTATGCAGCGTGCGGATGCGGGTGCCGGGATTTTCGTCCATGCCGCATACCGCACAGATGACGCGGGCGCGGGCCGGTGTCAGCAGGGACAGCGCGCGATCTATTGCACGGCGGGCGTGTACGCTGGCCTCGGTGTCCTCCAGGGTGCCTGACCCGCTGCCGGTATGGGGCGTGTAGCGCTGCACCAGTCCGCCATGGCGCGTGCTGCGCAGCCAGCAGGCCCGAAAACGCAGGCCCGCCGCATGCTGGTCGGCAGTCAGGGCGGCGTTGACGCGGTGGAACAGCCGGTCCAGCGTGCAGGTATCACTGAACCGGCGCACGGTGTGCGGACGCGTGTGCGGCACCATGTCGATCTGGACAGTTTCCACCACGCGGGCGCTGGCGGCGGGACCGTCCGTGCCCATGTCCGGCTTCAGCCCGGCTGCAATGTCACGCGCCAGCAACCGCGCCCGCCGGTCCGCACGCAGCAGGGCGGCAATACGGTGGGGAACGCCATCGGGGTTATTGCGCGCGGGCGTGGGGGCAACGGGGGTGCGGCTATGCGGTACGGCCATGATATTTCCTGTGCGACGGTGTGCGACAGGATCATTCTAACGATTCGTCATGCAGGCAGCGCGTCCCGTACCCGATCGCCCCGCCGGACGGCGGCCCGAAATCCCCACATCCCTTGCCCGAAGGGGATATATCCACCCCTGCCCTGACTGAACGGCACGCCGTCCTGCCGCCATGTATCCGGGACATCTGCGCCAGCCGGCGTCGTGCAACAAAGGGGCACGGCTGCCCGTCACCTGACCGGACACCATGGATGGTAGCGCGCGGCTGTTCCCACGGGCGGCACGGGTGCGGGGCTGGCGGGGATCGCGTGCCCGGAAAATGACCGTGCAGAACGCCGGGGCGGTTGCGCGGCGCTTTGTAGCCATGTGGTGGTGCGGAAAGGCAGGGCATGTTCCCTGTGTTCCCTCCCCTTTGGGATACAGGGTTATCGAAGCCCGTACATATGGCCGCACCCCTGCGGAACGGAGGGAACAGACGCCCGCGCCGCCGGAAACCGGGAAACTGACCAGAACGGCACAGGGGAACACCGCCTGTCCGCTGGCGTGTGGTCGCGGGCGGGAGCCGGTCAGGCCCCTGCCGTCACTCCGCTATCGAAAGCGTGACGGTCCCGATACGCCGCAACCGCCCACCGCCATCATGATCCCGGCTGTGGGCCTGCATCGCCCTCGGGCGCTGCTGACCATGCCCAGTATGTCTCCGTGCCGCTGCGGATCTTGCGCCGTGTCCAGCCCAGCGCGCGCAATACGCTGGCCGCACGGTTCTGGCTGGCGCGGTTCTGCCGGTCGCGTGGCAGGCCCAGCGCCATATGCAGCACGTCGGCCATTCGCACGCTGGCCGCGCCACGGGTGCGCAGCCATGCGTTGACGGGATCATGCCACGGGTCTTCGTGCATGCGGGTATCCTGCGCCTGCCGGGCGGCGGCGTGCAGATGCGCGTCCTCCAGCCACAGGGGGATCGGGGCCGTGGCCTCACGCGCCGCCGCTTCCGCCCATAACTGTTCGCGCCATGCCACAACCCAGTCAATATCCGCGCGGGTGCAGCTAATGGGCCAGTAGCGGCGGTTGCCGGTGGGATCAGTCAGGTATTCACGCTCGTTCGTCGTGCCTGCGAACACGCATTGCCGGGGGCGCGTCACTTCAAATGCGCCGTAGCTGGGGCGGTACCGGTCCTGCTGGCGGCTGAAAAACGCCTTGGCGTCCCGGCTGGAACTGCGCCCCAGCGCCTGCAGTTCCCCCAGCTCCACGCACCATACCCCCAGCAGGCCCTGCGCCGCGTCCTTGTCGCCCAGGTCGCGCGGCAGGTCGTCCTTGAACCAGGGCGGGCTGAACAGCGCGGCCAGAAGGCGGCTTTTACCCATGCCCTGCGGCCCCTCCAGAACCGGCACGTAATCGAACTTGCAGCCCGGTTCGCGCACCCGGCGCACGCTGGCGGCAAGGAAACGCGTGCCCACGGCGGCATGGTAGCCATCATCCACCGTGCCCAGCGCATGATGCAGCCACGTCGCAAGGCGCGGCGTGCCATCCCAGCGCAGGCCATTGAGCCATTCGCGCACCGGATGGCGGCGGCACAGCCCTGCGGCGGTGCGGCTGGCCTGTTCGGCTACGGCGCGACTGACCGGCAGGCCATAGGCGCGCTGCATGTAAGCCTGCACCAGCGCGACATCCATGTCGTCCATCGCGCGTGGATATGGACCCGGCGGCGGGGGCGCGCCGTCAAAGGCCGGGGGCGGCGCGCGCGTGACCATGCTGCGGCAGGCGAATTCGTCCCACGCCACCAGCCCGCGCAGGGCGGGATCGTGCCCCAGCAGCACCAGACAGTTGCTGAGCGACGGCGCAACCCCGCGCGGCCCGCGCACCAGCAGGTCCATCCACGCAGGCGGTGGCGTCGCCGCCATGGCAGGCATGCCCCATGGCATGGCGGGTGTGCGGTCATACATGGCGGGGCCTTTGCTGGCTGTGCCGGTCATCATGACGGGCGGGCAGCCCGTAACACCGCCCGCCACGGCGCATGACCGGCATACAGGCTGGCTGAGGCAGGCTGTGGAAACGGTGCGTCGAACATGATGCGGTCATGCCCGACCCTGCTGAACCGCGCAGATCCCATGGGATCTGCGCGGGCGGAAAGGAGAATGGACAGGATCGATCCCGCAGGCCCCGGAAAACGGGCTGCGCTGGCGGCAGGATAGCTGCTGCCGTCCGGCGCATTGCCGGGCATGACGGGATGCAGGCGTGCCCGCTTTTGCGGGTAAGGAGGGGATGGCGCGATACCAGCCGGTCTGGCGGCTGGGACAGGTGCTGCGCTCCGGCACGGAGCCGGACATGGCGGAATGTCGCCGTCGCTGCTTTTCTGAACAGCAGAGCGGTCCACCCCATCACCCGGCCGAATACGCAGGACCGACCCTGTGGGCGGCAGGGCGCTGCGCCGGGGCGCGGGCGCGTCCGCTCTTTCGGGTAAAAAGGGGCCCGTATCAGCAGCCATCCGCACGGGTGCAGGGATTGCTGCGCGGCACGGCGCACGGGCTGAAACAGGGTGGCGGCAGCCATGGATCGGGGATGCGGGGGCGCGGGTTTTGTACCCCCTGACATGTCAGGACAGGGTTTTGCTCCGCACGCACGGGACGCATTACCCATGAAACGGCATGCGCGGATTGCGCTGGCCCGCATTCAGGCCGGAGCGGACCGTGGCCCGTGCCTCGGCTACAGGAATATGCCGCCGCGCCGCCGCATGTAACAGCGTGTCGCGCGCCGTGGCCACATCCAGCAGCCCCGCCCCGCACCATCGGCCCAGCGCGTAGGCGCGGGCGTTCAGCGTGGTATTGGCCGTACCCGCGGGCGCGTCGCATACCGCATGCAGCGCGCGCACCAGCGCCCCCTGCGCCCGCGCGCTGTTCACACGGCGCGGCGGGGGCGGCAGGGTATCATCGGTGGGGGCCAGCAGGCGGGCAAGCCATGACGGGATTGGCGGCGGCGGCACCTGCCACGGCGGGACGCGCCATGTATAGACCCCGCCCGTTGCGGCATGGATGGCGGGCGGGATGGTGACGGCCTGCCGCCCCCGGTGCGGGTCTAGACCGGGGGCGGGGCAGCCGGACTGCCCGCGCAGGGATTCGCCACGATGGCGGAAAAACAGCACCGCACCGCCCGACCCGCCGGTGCGCGTCATCGGGCGCGGGGGCAGCGGACCGTGCTGGCGCACGAGGGCCGCCAGCGCCGCCACCCCATCGGCGGCATGGGTGCCCGGACGGTCCACATCCAGCGCGAACAGCCCCGATGGCCCCGTCACCACCCGCCAGCCACAGCCGGGCCAGCGCGCGCACCATGTGGCGATGGTGTCCATATCGCATGTGGCGGCATCCACCGCGCCACGGAAGCACGCCGCGCGCGATCCCCGCCGCACGGGATAGACATGCCAGCCCAGCCGCGCGACGCGGTGCAGGTCGGGCGGGATGGGGGTGGAAGGGCGTGCGGGCATGGCCGGATAGATATGGGACATTTCCCAATATGTCAAGCGGTAATGGGATATGTCCCCTCTACCGCATGCCGCCGGATTATGGGACAGTTCCCATTATGGATACACGCTCCCCCGCCGCAGCCGAGATCGAGCGCCGCATGGCGCTGCTCAACCTGAACAAGAAACGTCTGGCCGAGCGCGCCGGCCTGAACGAGACGTACGTGCATGACATCCTGCGCGGCAAGTCGCGTCACCCCGGCGGCGACCGGCTGGAAAAGGTGGCCGCCGTTCTGGGCTGCACCGCCAGCGACCTGCTGCGCGGCAGCAGCGCATCGGGGGCCAGTCCCGCAGCACAGCGCCTGAAGGCGCTGCGTGAACGCGCGGGCTATACCGTGCGCGGCCTGGCGCGCGATCTGGGCATGGGGGAGAAGTTTTCCAGCTACGCCTTCTATGAAAACAAGCTGAAGAAGGATTTCATTCCCGTTGACATGGTCCGCCGCCTTGTCCCGCTGCTGACGGACCGGGGCGACCCGCCCATCGCCCCGGCGGAGATATGGGGGCTGTGCGGCATCGTGCCGGGGGAAACCGACCTGAACGAAAGCATCCGCCGGGCGGAACGCGCCACCCTGCCGCTGCATGATGATGACGGGGCGGTTACGGTGCATGAATACGACATCTCGCCACAGGCCGGGGCGGGCGCGATCGTGGATCACACGGCCTGCGGCGATGGTGAAAGCCATCCCACGCTGGATTCATGGCGCATCCCGCGTGATTTCATCCGCAACTACCTGCCCGATACCGGCGGGCTTGCCATCATCCGCGTGGCGGGCAATTCGATGGAGCCGGAATTCATGGCGGGCGACCGCGTGCTGGTCGATACCGGCCACCGCGTGCCCTCGCCCGACGGGGTGTACGTGCTGTGGAACGGCATGGGCGTGGTGCTGAAGCAGCTTATGCTGGTGCCCAATTCCCGCCCGCCGCGCATCCGCATCATCAGCGTCAATCCCACCTACCCCGTGGATGAGGTCGACGCCGCCGATCTGGTCATCAATGGCCGCGTGGTTGGCAAGTGGGTGTGGAAATAATGCACGCCCTGCCCTGCCCGTGCCACATTCCGGGCGCAGTCAGGGCGTCATTCGCCTGCGCGCATTGACCGGGGGGCCGGATACAGGCGGGATCATACGCGCGGGCGGGCATGGCGGACGGTGTGCTGTCCTGACCGTTTTTTGAAACAGCCCCCACGCCCCGCCGCGCGTTATACGCCCACCGATGCGCGATGGCCGCCGCCGCACGCCCTTACAGGAACCGACCCGCCCCATGACCGACGCCAGCCCATCCCCCCGCCGCGTGGCCGAAATCGCCAGCTACCATGCCCATGTCTATTTCGATGACGCCACGGGCCGCGCCACGGCCACCCGCCTGCGCGACCTGATCGCCGCGCGTTTTCCCGTCCGGCTGGGGCGGTGGCATGACGTGCCGGTCGGCCCGCATGTGGCCCCCATGTACCAGATCGCCTTCGCTACGCCGGTATTCGCGGCGCTTGTGCCATGGCTCATGCTCAATCATGGCGGGCTGAACATCCTGATCCATCCCAATACGCGCAATCCCCGCCGCGACCATCTGTGCGACGGGCTGTGGATCGGCCGCCCCCGCGCCCTGCTGTCCGATCGCCTGCCCGATCATGCCGACGAAGCCGACGGGGCTGGCGAGGTCAACACGCAGCCCGACCCGGCGGCGGAAATCTGATCCCTGCCCGCGCCCGCCTTATGGGCGCGGGTGGTGTTTTGTGAAGTCGCCGGGTGTTGCCCTAATTACGGGTGGCGGCTGCATGCCGGGCACGCCAGCCGATCAGTGCCGCGCCGAAGCCTGATGCCGCCCCCACCATCAATGCCGCCCGCGCGCCAAAACTGTCCGCCACCCATCCCACGAAGGGCGCGCCAACGGGCGTGCCACCCAGCGCAATGCCCACGCGCAGCGCCATCACCCGCCCGCGCATGGCCGGTTCGGTCGCAAGCTGCATAAGGCTGTTGGACGTGCTGGTGAACAGCAGCGTCGCAACCCCGATCACCATAAGGGCGGCCGCAAATGTCCAGTAGGTCGGCGCGCACGCCGCCAGCGTGCAGCCGATGCCAAAAATCACCGCCCCCCACAGCAGGGACCCGAAACGGTCGCGCGTGCTGCGTGCGCTCAGGAACGCCCCGGCGAACGTCCCCGCCGCCATGATGGAGGACAGCATCCCGTACTGCCGCGCATCGGCATGAAACACCTTGACCGCCATGGTGGAGATGAAAATGGGAAAGTTCAGCCCGAACGTCCCGATCAGGAACAGCATCACCAGCACGCTGCGCAGGTCGTGACGCCCCCAGACATAGCGCAGCCCCTGCATGAACGCGCCGCGTCCGCGCGGGGTACGCGGCTTGGCCAGCAGGTCGCCCCGGCGCAGCAGCCGCAGGGACATCAGGACGGCGATGAACGACACGCCATTGAGCATGAACGCCCATCCCGTCCCCACCCATGCGATCAGCAGCCCGCATATGGCGGGGCCGATCATCCGCGCGCCATTGAACGACATGGAATTGACCGCCACGGCGGCGGGCAGGTCCGCATCCCCCACCAGTTCACCCACGAAAGTCTGCCGCGCGGGCGAATCAAATGCCGCAGCCGAACCGAACAGGGCGGCGAAAACGCACACCTCCCACAACCGCACCACATGCATGAGCGTCAGCACGCCCAGAACCAGCGCCAGCCCGCCCATGGCCGCCTGTGTCAGCATAAGCAGCCTGCGCTGGTCATAACGGTCGGCGGCAACCCCGGTCCATGGCAGCAGGACAAGCTGCGGGCCGAACTGCAACGCCATGACCACGCCCACCGCCGATGCGCTGTGGCGTGACAGTTCGGTCAGCACCAGCCAGTCCTGCGCCGTGCGCTGCACCCATGTCCCGATATTGGACACCAGCGCGCCCGCCGCCCACAGCCGGTAATTGAAATGCCCGAAGGGCCGCCAGATGCCGCCCGGCCGCGTGGGGTTCACTGCCCCCGCTTTTCGCGGCCCATCATGCCGATGATGTCGGACGTGGTGCCGACTTCCCCCAGCCGGGGAAAGACGTGCTTCAGGCTGTAATCATGTGCTTCCTCGCGGATGTCGGTCATCACGTCGGATGCAAGGGTGACGTTGAAGCCCGCCTCATAGGCCTGTCGCGCCGTGGCCTCCACCCCCGTAGCGGTGGCGACGCCGATCACGACCACCTGCGTCACCCCCATGCCCTTCAGCCGGGATTCCAGGTCCGTGGTGGCGAACGCCCCCCAAGACCGCTTGGCGCATACGATGTCGCTGGACTGCTGGTTCAGGGCCGGGATCAGATCGGCAAAGTCGTCGGGCACGCCATCGGGGTCGAAGCGCGGGCTTTCGGTGCGCCCCGGCGCGGTGCCCACCACCCGCGCCAGCACGACAGGCAGGCCGCGCGCGCGGAACGTGTTCAGCAGGTCCTGCGTACGTTCGATGATCGGCTTGATGGGATGGACCAGCGGCAGATCGACAATCCCCTTCTGCATGTCAATGACGATCAGGGCCGTTTTGGGGTCCAGTGTGGTTATGGTCATGCGGGCCTCGGCTTGGATAAGGGGTGGCGGGGGATGGCGCGGACCGTCACTCCCCGATTACGCGCCGCAGCAGGGCCACGGCGGCAAGCAGTTCGTCCTGCTCATGCGCGTCAAGATGTGTGGTGATGGCGGTACACAGCCAGTCCTGACGCGCGGCACGGCCCCTGGCCAGCCATTCGCGGCATGTATCGGTCAGCGCCAGCAGGGTCTGCCGCCCATCCGCGGGGTCCGGCGTGCCCGCGATCAGGCCATGGGATTCCAGCACCGTGATGATCCGTCCCATGGATTGCGGGCGCATGGCTTCGGCCCGCGCGAGGGCGGACGCGGTGGCGGGGCCATGTTTTTCCAGCCGCAGCAGCACCGCTGTCTGCGATGGGGTCAGGTCGCCCCCGTCGGACTGCTCACGCAGGCGGCGCTTGAGCTTTCCGACCAGCAGGCGCAGGTCCTCCGCCACGCGGGCGGCGCGGGCACCGTGGGGTGTGTGCGTGTCCATGCCGTGATGATGGCACATGCAGCACCCGCATGTGAAGGATAACTTATCAGTTTAGGTTAATATATTGATGCGGGGGCACCCATGGCCCGCCCCGGCGGACGGGCCATGGCACCGGGCCGGGCCGTCAGTCGCCTGATTCGCCTGCGGTTGGATAATCCACGTATCCCTGCGGGCCGTGGGTATAGAAGGTGGACGGATCGGGCGGGGTCAGGTCCACGCCCGCGCGCATGCGTTCGGGCAGGTCGGGATTGGCGATGAATGCCTGACCGAAGGCCACGGCGTCGGCCCGGCCTTCCTCAACCGCCTTTTCGGCACTGGCGCCGGTGAAGCGTTCATTGGCGATATACACGCCGCCAAACTGCTTTTTAAGCTGCGGGCCAAGGCTGTCCGGTCCTTCGGCTTCACGCGCGCAGATGAACGCGATGCCGCGCCGCCCCAGTTCGGTGGCGACATGGCCAAAGGTGGCGGCGGGGCTGGAATCGCCCATGTCATGCAGGTCGCAGCGCGGCGAGAGGTGCATGCCCACACGGTCCGCGCCCCATACGTCAATGGCGGCGTCGGTCACTTCCAGCATCAGCCGGGCGCGGTTTTCAATCGACCCGCCATAGCGGTCGGTGCGGTGGTTGGTGGAATCCTGCAGGAACTGGTCCAGCAGGTAGCCATTGGCCCCATGGATTTCCACGCCATCGAAACCGGCCACCTGCGCCAGTTCCGCGCCCCGGCGGAAGGCGGCGACGATGCCGGGTATTTCATCCGTTTCCAGCGCGCGGGGGGTGACGTAATCGCGCTTTGGCCGCAGCAGGCTGACATGGCCTTTCGCCGCGATGGCGCTGGGGGCCACGGGAAGCTGGCCATCAAGGAAATACGGGTCCGAAATCCGCCCCACATGCCATAGTTGCAGGAAAATGCGCCCGCCCACCTCATGCACGGCGGATGTGATCTTTTTCCACCCTTCCGCCTGTTCGGCCGTCCAGATGCCCGGCACGCCCTCATATCCGATACCCTGCGGGGTAACGGGCGTCGCTTCGGACAGGATCAGCCCCGCCAGCGCGCGCTGGGCGTAATAGGTAGCCATGAGATCGTTGGGAATATGACCCGCACCCGCGCGCAGGCGGGTCAGCGGGGCCATGATGATCCGGTTGGGCAGCGTCAGCGCGCCCACCTTCAGGGGGGTGAACAGGGTTGGCATATCTGTCTCTCCACGGTTCTGTCGCGGCGATGATGATCCCATCGCCCGCCCGCGGCAAGCACGCCCCGCCCTACGCCATGCCACAGGCAGCCATGCGCCATGGCGGCATCCGCGATTGCATCCGCGTCACCGGCCCCGCATGGCGGCGGCCTGCATGGGCCGGTGGAATCACGCCCTGTTTCAGCCCGCCTTTTTCGCGGGCGGACGGACGGCGGTGACTTCTATTTCAACCAGCCAGCCGGGATTGGCCAGATGGGCCACGCCAAAGGCGGAACGGGTGGGCAGGTCCGGCTGCGTTGCCGTGCCGAAGAACTGGGTATAGCCCTTCATCATGCCATCGAAATCCAGTTTGCCCAGACTGGGGTCCTGCGCCATGTAGATGTGCATCTGCACGATGTCGCCCATGGTCAGGCCGAGGGTTTTCAGCGTGTCCTCGATGCGTTTCAGCGCGCCGCGCGTCTGGGCCTGCGTGTCGCCATAGGCTGCGATGGAATGCGGGTCGGCCTTCGCATCCACCACCGGCGCGCCCATGCCGCTAAGATAGATGGTGGCGGCCCCTGCCGGTACCTCGATGGCGGACGCGATGGGGAATTTGCCCTCATGATGGCGCACGACGCCATCCGCGCCGTGGGCCGCGGGCAGTGCTGCGGCCATGGCGGACACAAGCGTCAGGATGCCAAGTGCTCTGGTGTGGCGGGGCATGGCGTTATTCCTCTTCCGGGGTGTGGGGCGGGCGCTGGGTCGCAACGTCCCGGGCGGTGATGGCATCCGTGTAATGGTTGCCGAAATGGGTGCGGATGTAATTGACGACTTCGGCAATCTGCTGGTCATTGAGGATACCGCCAAGCCACGGCATGCCGCCATACCCGTTCAGGACGACATAGACGGGGTAGGCGCTGCTCTGCAGTTTGGGATTGTCGGCAAAGGCGGGGAAACGCGCCCCGGCCCCCATCGCGCCCCGGCCATCGGGCATGTGGCAGCCCTGACAGACATGCTGGTAGACCGCCTCCCCTGAATTGAGGGGCTGGACGGGGCCTGAAAACCCGCTGGCCGTATCGGCGTGTGCGGCGATGCCCGCCACCAGCGGCAGCATGGCGGCCATGACGCCCGCGAAAACAGTCCTGCGCATCATCATCATGCCCCCTGCGCGCGCTGGTGTAGCTGTGTGACGGCGGACAGGGCGGACAGGATCGCCCCTTCCTGCCAGCACCCGACATAGGACGCATGTTCGCCCGCCAGAACCACCCGGTTATCCATGGTGCACAATGCCTTGTAATGTGTCTTGCGGGCCTGTTCGCTCCACATGGAACAGCAGCCCATGGTCCATGGCGTGCGGCTCCAGGCAAAGCTGATCCCGTTGGAAAATTCCTTGCGGTACTGCCGGGGGTGCAGCACTTCCCCCTGCGTCAGCGCCGCTTCCAGCCGCTGCGCGGGTGTCATGCCCGCGAAATCATAGGCGGCGGGACCGAACATGTACCCCCCCAGCAGGACCGCAGGCCCGCGCGACAGATAGCCGTGGCTGGGATAGGAAATCTGGCTGATCGGCTGGTCGGTGAAGGAAATGCCGCCATAGATCTGTTCGTCCTCCTCCCAGAAGCGGCGGCGGAACTCCAGCCCCATCTTGACGGAGGACGCATAGGGCACCGCCATGATGGCCGCCTGCATCGCCGGGCTGACCTGCACATCAAGCTGCGACAGGACGGGCAGCGGAATGGTGCATACGCAGTAATCGGCCTGTGCCTCACGCACAACGCCGCCGTGGTTCATGTCGCCATAGGTAACGCTTACGCCCCTGTCATTCTGGTGAATGGCCGAGACGCGGCAGTTCAGGGTTATCAGGTCATGCACCTGCCGGGTGAACCCCCTGCCGATCATGTCCATGCCGCCCACGGGCTGGAACATGGTGGTCTGCATGTCAAGATGTTCGTGAAAGGCCATCCACGTCCACAGCCCCGAACGCATCACGTCCTTGCGCGCCAGCAGCCCGGACGGCACGGGGGCGCCGTCCGGCCCGGCGCCGGCGGCCTTTTCATACCCGCGTGTTTCCGATGTCAGGCGGCCCTTGCGATAGGCCATGGAGGCATCAAGGTTGCCCCATTCGCGCATGGCGGCGCGCAGGTATTCGTGTTCATCCGCGCCAACCACGTCATCCAGCCGGTGCTGGTCGATGGCCTTGGCCAGAAGTTCCGCGGTGAACCCGTGGAAATCGGCAGAAAACTCCCGATACCGCACCGGGCTGCCGTTGAAGGCGGATGAGGAATGGAGCCATGAATTGTGGTTCAGTTCCACAAACGGCTCAAGCTCGATGCCGAATTCCCGGCAGTAATGCAGCAGCCCCTGATGGTGGTAGGGAATGCGCCACGGGCCGGGATTGATGTAGTTGCCGGGCGCGAAGCCGACCTTCTGCGTGGCCCCGCCCAGTTCGGTAATGGTGTCGCCGCCGCGCAGGCTGATATTGCGCCCGCCGCTGCGGCCCTGAAACTCCAGCACCTGCACCTGATATCCGGCCTTGCGCAGTTCATGGGCCGCCAGCATGCCCGCAAGTCCCGCCCCCAGCACCAGTACGCGCGTGCCCCGCCGCGCCCCGGTCAGGACGGGTGGGCCGCTAAAGTCGGTTCCCTGCGCATGGCCGAGGGAGGTCATGGCCTGATAAAGCGCCGCACTGCCCGCAAGCGCGCCGATACGGGTCAAAAGCTGTCGGCGTGTAGGAAGACCCCTGCGTCCGGTATCCGGCATCCATAAACTCCTGTCGGCTGGAAGACTATTTTCTCACCCCAATTCGAAACGAATAACTCACTATTTTATAATATAAAAGTACCTTTGCGCATGCAGACAGCATTCAGCCCGCCCCGACTTTGGACGCAACAGTCCACGCCCGGTCATTTCGACAGCGCGACAGGTCGGCATTCCCGCGCGGGCGACGGGTCGCGCGGGATCGTTCACGATTGGGTGCGGACGGGATAACGGGGCGTCATGTAACGGGAAACGCATCGCAGGCGGGCTACGGCCCCCGCCCGCGGTGTGAAGGATGTCGGGGATGAAGGGGTCCGTAAGGCGGTGCCGTGGCACGGCAGGTACCGCACGCAGATTGCTGGCAGGGATGACAGGCGGTTCGTCCATGGCGGGACGCTGAAACGGCCCGTCCGCCCACGGGCCGGGCGCAGGCGCAGGGGCATGGGCGGACGGGGATCTGGCACGAAAGCGGGCGTTTACGGCGGTCGGCACAGGGGCATGCGGCGCTCGATTTTCCCGATGATCGCAGGGTTGAAATCGCTCTGGACCAGATGCAGTTTCCGGCGCACGAAATCCATGACCCACAGGAAACATACGTCAATGCCGATGCGCGGCAGCGTGCGCAGCGCCAGCACGAAATGCCGCGTCTGCAACGACCATAGCAGATACTGAAGCCACAGCGCCTTTTCCCGGTAATCCAGAATCATCCGCACCCGCGCATAATCCGCGCGCTGCCGCCCATGCGCGCACAGCCATTCACGCAGCAGGCGGTTGACCTCTATCTGCCCGGTCGTGGGCGTGGTCAGTTGCGACAGGGAATGCGTGCGGACCGAGTAGGCGTAAAGCGGCGTGGAAACGAACCGCATCCGCGCCCCGGAAACCAGCAGGCAGGCATAGAACAGGAAGTCTTCGCCCAGATGGACCGTTTCATCATAGCGCACGCCCGCGCGTTCGATGGTGCTGCGGCGCATCACCGCCTTTATCAGCCCGATATTGCGGGTGTCCTTGCGTCCGGGCCAGTCCATCAGCACGAAATCGGACAGCGGAATATCCGCCCCGCCCTGCATCCACGCATCGCGCATGGTCAGGCCAAGTGTGCGCCCGGTGCCGAATTCAACCAGTGTCTGCTGGTCCGCCACCAGATCGACGCCATGCTGCTCCAGCACGTCCACCATAATTGCCAGTCGCTGCGGCAGCCATACGTCGTCAGCATCCAGCACCGCGACGAACGCGCCACGCGCCATGTCCAGCCCCCGGTTCCGCGCGGCGGAAACCCCCATGCGCTCAGGCTGGTGGAGCACAGTGACGCGCGCGTCCTGATCGTGGATCGCGCCGACCACATCGACCGTATTGTCGGTCGAGGCGTCATCAACCACGATCAGTTCGAAATCGCCCAGTGTCTGCGCCAGAACCGATGCGATGGCATTGCCGATGAAGTCGCCGCCATTCCATACCGGGATGATGACGGTTACTTTTGGTGATGCAGTTGTATCCATGGATTTTCTCCTGGACAGGTTTGTTATACTGCCTGATGAGAGATTGTATTTCCTGTAATATCCACGCACACCCGGATGCAGGGATGCCCCTGATCCCGGCCCCGTGGTGATCTTTCGTGCCGTGCCGGGGTATCGAAGCCCCCAGCGGGGCTGAAGTCATGGTCATCTGCCCCCGGGGCGGCGGGCTGCGTGCCCGGGGGCATAACGTCGCGTTTATCAAACCGTTCTATGCAGGGGAATGTGGCATATTGTTACCGGGCACGACATGGCGTGAAATAATACGGTCCCTGCCCTGCACCCTGCCCATGCCGGGTTTCCGTATCGCTCGCGCGGCGGATCGGGGGTGGGCCTTCATGAAATGAATAAAGTATTAATCGCGTCTTTTTTATGGTTTTTATGAATTTTATTTATCGTTACAGAAAAACCGCCCTGCGCCCGCCCCATCTTTTGCGCGGCTGCATTCCCCCTGATCCCGCGGCGCGGACAGGAAATAAAGCCGGAAGGTCATGACCCGGCGGGACTGTGTTATGACGTGATATTCTGTCACGCCAAAAAGAAACTCCGCTGCGGTCGCGCTGTTGTTTCAATTTAAACCATCACCATTTCAGGAAGGGCCGTATTATGGAACAGTCAGATGACATGTCCCCCGCCATCATCATGGCCATGACCGATATTGTTGCGGCGCATCTTGGCAATACCAATACATCCGTGCCTACGGCTGATGTTCCCGCCTTCATCCGCGATGTTTACGCCGCAATACGCGAAATAGCGCCACAACCCGCACCGGAACCCGCCCACCGGGTGCAGCCGCCCGCCGTGCCGGTGGACCAGTCGGTCTTTCCTGACCATATCGTCTGTCTGGAAGACGGGCGGAAGCTCAAGATGCTGCGCCGTCACCTGATGACGAATTACCATATGACCCCCGCGCAGTACCGCGCGAAATGGGGCCTGCCGGGTGATTATCCGCTGGTCGCCCCCGATTACGCGAAAAAGCGGGCTGACGTGGCGCGGGAAACCGGTCTGGGCCGCAGGATCGTCCCCCATTCCGCAGCACCCGCATCCGCGCCCGAACCCCCTGCGCCGGACACGGCAGCCCCTGCTGCTACGCAGGCCGCCGCCCGGACCGAACCTGATAAGGTCGAACCCGACGAAGCGACCCCCGCAAAGCCCGCGTCCAAACCATCCCGCCGCGCCGCCGCCCGGACGGCACCCGCCCCGGCCAGACCACGCCCGGCGCGCAAGGCCCCATCGCGCGGCAAGGCAAAATCATCCTGATCCCATATGACGGCATACTCAGGGCGGGCTGAACTCAAGGCCCATCCTGTCCGGCTTCATCTGACAGCCGGTTACTGATCCAGAAGCAGGCATGAAACAGATCATTCACGCCTGTAAATCCGGGACGTACGGTGATTTTACTGGAGACGGGGATTATTCACCCATACGCAGTATTCTGATTCATGCCGGGCCTCTTTTATGACGGTCAAGGAAGTAAGGACAGGCCGGAATAATTCGGCCATTCAACTCCGCATGCCTGTTCCACAAGGGGCTGGTGGGCCACTTGCATATATGCCCGGTTACAGCGTGACGGAAATGACTGGAAGATTTATCAGGCAGACCCATATCCCGATACTGACCTGCCTGATTGTGCGGGCAGATAGGTAATTGATTAAGGGTATGGTTTCTTCCCAGAACAAATACGCACTGACTACAGGCGTTTCAGACACCCTGATAAAAAATCGCCTCGGACGCCTGCGTGCTTCCTGATCGTGCGTTTTTCAGGCAGTATTCACCAATGCCGCCCTTATGAAAAAGGCGGCATCAGGAACGTTTTATTATCAGCAAGCGGCATGAACCCTGCGGCGCGTGGGGTCAGGCCAGCCCTTCTTCCGTCATGGCCTTGCGGGCGGCGGGACGGGCAAAAACCCGGTCGCGCAGCGCACATGCGCGGGGGTAGGCGGAAAGATCCACGTTGACATGGGGCGCCCAGCTCAGGATCACCGCCAGCAGCGCATCGGCCTGCGTAAAGCCTGCGGGCAGGAGATGGCCGTTTTCACCCGCCGTCAGGATGGCTTCGACCTGCTTCATCCGCCGGGTAATGAGCGCCAGTATCCGCTCGCGCATGACATCGGGCAGGTCGGGGGCAAACAGGGGACCGAAGGCTGAATGCACATCCTCGCAGAAGCCAAGTGCTTCCAGCAGGCGGGCATGTTCCAGCGAATGCGGCGCGGGCCTGAACGCCGGGTTTTCCGACCGGCTGCCGATATAGGGCAGCACCGCCACGTTCTGCGTAAGGACGACGCCGGGCGAAATCTCCAGCGCGGGCACGGCGCCACGCGGGTTGATCTTCAGGTAATCGCGCCCGTCGGCTGTTGTCTTGGCCTTCAGGTCCACCTGTTCCAGACCGTAGGGCAATCCCGTTTCAACAAGAATGATGTGCGAGGCAAGGGAACACGCACCCGGAGCATAATAAAGCTTCATCGTTCCGTCCTTTGGTTAAGGCGCGTGAAGGGAAGCACATGGACCTGCAAATAGGAAGCGTTCATCACGGCGAACACCCCTGCCCTACGGACAACATTCCGCCATGCCTGCGCATGCTGTCCCCGACACGGATGCGGCCGGTGGAAATCAGATCCCCTGAAGGGCAGCCTTCAGATGTTCCAGCCGGTTTGCGACGTGGCGGTAGTTCAGGGCCTTTTCGACATGGCGCAGGTGGACATCCATCAACCGCGCGGCTTCCGTCGGGTCTCCCTTTTCCAGCGCATCAATGATCTGGCCATGTTCGCAGCATGATTCGTGCGCGTCATGGGTGGATTGATACAGGGCCGCAATCAGCACCGTGCGTGTCGTCAGGTCCTGCAACAGGGAACCGATCACGGGATTGCCAAGGGTTTCGGCAAGGCAGACATGGAAATGGCCCAGAAGATAGCTGCGCTGCGCGCGGTCGCCCGATGCAAGCGCCTGCTGTTCAGACAGGACATGCTCGCGCAATGTGCGGATCTGCGCGGGCTGGATGTCATGGATGGTGACGAGCATCCCCACTTCCAGCGCGCGCCGGGCGTCGATCGTGTGGCGTGCCTCCTCCACGGATGGCTCGATGACGAACCATCCCCGGCGGGGCGAGACTTCGACAATGCCACGGGCCTGCAGGCGCATCATGGCTTCCCGGACAAGCGTGCGGGAGACATTGAAAATCTGGGAAAGATCTTTTTCGCCCAGTCGCTCCCCCGGGGCGATATGACCCGACAGGGCCGCCCGGATGATGCGATCCTCGATGATGTGAGGATTTCTGTCAGCCGTTTTGTCTTGCTCTTGCATACCAGCGAGTATGCGCAAGCGGACAGGGTTTGGCAACGCAATCAATGTGCCAGCCGGTTTCCGGCTGCCGCGGGCCAGCGCCGCCGCGGGCATGGTGTTTCATAACGGCAACAGAACACAAAAAACGCAAAACGGCGCAGGACCGGCTTTATTTCACATAAGTATATGATGAAAAACGGTTTATATCGCGAAAACGATACCAGAACACCCTGATTCCTGTTTCCGTAACCGTTTCGGCTGCGCACATGCGCTCGTTTCGGTGTGCATTACATCTTGTATGCAAGATCGTATTCGTTATGGTTGTTTCCTGATAGACCATTTGGTGTTCAAGGATGCTGGCAGGAAAACCCCGGTATCTGGAAAGGTATAGAGTGTAACGAAATGCGTTTTTGCCGATCGCTGTTTTTCCAGATCGTGCTGGCGACCGTGCTTGGCGTCACGTTGGGCCTTGCGACGCCGGGTATCGCGGTGTCGCTTAAACCGCTGAGCGACCTGTTCTTGAGGCTGATCGCCATGCTTGTGGGGCCGCTTGTTTTCTGCGTGGTGGTGCAGGGCATCGCCGGGGCGGGCAACCTGCGCACGGTGGGGCGGATCGGCCTGAAGGCGCTGGTCTATTTTGAAGTCACAACCACCATCGCCCTGTGCCTTGGTGTGGCGGCGGCGGCGATATTCCAGCCGGGGGCCGGGATGAATATCGATGCTGGCGCGCTGACACAAAGCCTGCCCGGCCAGTTCGGGGACAGTGCGGCGACCCTGCGCCATGAGGGTCTGGTGGGTTTCCTTTTACATCTCGTGCCCCAGAATCCCCTCAGCGCGTTTGTGCATAACGATGTGTTGCAGGTTCTTGTGTTTGCGATCCTGTTCGGCTGCGGGCTGTCCATGGCCGGGGAACAGGGAAAACCGGCGGCGGCGCTGATTGATTCAGTCGCGGCTGTCCTGTTTCGCATAATGGGCATGGTCATCCGGGTGGCCCCGATCGGGGTTCTGGGGGCGATCGCCTATACCGTCGGTCATTTCGGCGCAGGCTCCCTCGGGCAGCTCGGGGTGTTTGTCGCGCTGTATTCGGCGCTGGTTGCAGTGTTCGTTCTGGTCGGGCTCGGGCTGCTGCTGCGGCTGTGTGGCATCAGCATCTTTTCCTTCATCTGGTACCTGCGCACGGAACTGACGGTTGTTCTGGCAACCACGTCATCCGATGCGGTGCTGCCCCAGATCATGGAAAAACTGGCCGCCATCGGCATACCGCGCGAAGTCGTGGGGCTTGTCATCCCGACGGGATATTCCTTCAACCTTGATGCGCTTTCCATCTATCTGGGGCTTGCGGTTCTCTTTCTGGCCCAGGCATCGGGGGTTCACCTGACCTGGACACAGATATTCCTGGTTACGGGTACCGCCCTCGTCACATCGAAAGGCGCGCATGGCGTGCCGGGGGTGGCGATTGTCATTCTTGCCGCAACGCTGGCGGTCGTGCCGGAAATCCCGCCTGTCGGGCTGGTGCTTCTGGTTGCGGTGGACTGGTTTATCGGCATTGCGCGGGCGCTGGGCAATGTCATGGGCAACTGCATCGCAACCATTGCTGTCGCGAAATGGGAAGGCCGGCTGGATGTGGCCACGGCCCAACGTGTCCTGCGTTCGGCGCGGTCAGGGCAGTAGAACAGTTAAAATATAAGTTCAGGCTGAAATCTGTATTTCTTAAATCTGTGTGGAAAACACCTAACGTTACCAGACGAGGTTCTTCATGTCGTCCCGTCCATTCTTCGTCAAACTGCATCTGGGTCTTACGGCATCGGTTTCCTGTGCCGCGATGATGCAGGTCTCCTCCCTTGCTGCGGCAACGCCCGTGGTGGCGCAGAAGCCCGCCAGGGCGCATGTCCATCAGGCATCCGGGCAGGGCGTGGCGAAAGATCATGCCGCCGTACCCCACGCCGCGCCCGAAAGCATAAAGGTCAGCGCCGCGCGTGCCGTGCAGTTCCGCCGCGAACAGCATGTGCCTGATTCCGCCACCCATATTTCGGGCAAGGAACTGGTGGAGCGGAACGTGCGCGCCATGACAGACCTGATCCGCGTGGCGCCGAACCTGAGCATACAGCCATCCAACGGGTCCGCGGGCCTGAATTTCGTGCTGCGCGGGGTGGGCATGGCGGACCTGACGCAGAACAACATCCCGTCGGTCATGCCGTATGTCGATGGTGTCGCCCTGCCCGTTACGGTCATGACATCGGCCATCATGTACGACATGGACAACGTGTCGGTAAATCCGGGGCAGTCCGGCTTTACCCATGGCATGACCACCACCGGGGGCGAGATCAATTTCCATACGGCGGACCCCACGCCCCAGTTCCACGCGGGCGTTACGGAAGACATCGCCAGTTACGGCCGTAACCGCGTGGAAGGTTTCGTATCCGGCCCGATATCGCGTTCGGTTTCATACCGGATTTCGGGCATGTCCATGACGGGCGGGGGATTCCAGCATAACAGTCAGGGTGCCGGTTACGGGAATGCGGATATCGGTGCGCTGCGTGGCAAGCTGAAATGGCAGATTGACGACACCACCCGTCTGGACGTGGGTGGACACTGGAGCACCGACCAGTCCGACGCCCCCGGGGGCGCGGTCATGGTGAACAGTTATGGCGTACCCGCCAGCACCGACCTGATGCAGACGAACTGGGGCCTGAGCAAACAGTTCGCCAATGCCATCGGGGTGAACCCGGCCAACCAGAAGCCGCGTGAAAACAACCTGTCATGGGGCGTGAACATCCATTTCACCAAGGATTTCACGTGGGGAAAGCTGAGTTCAACCAGCGCGTACGAGATGCTGGACGAACATGAACTGTCGGACCAGACCAATACCGCGCTGGCTTATGGCAATATGTACCGTAATAACCAGACCAATTTCTTCTCGCAGGAAATAAAGCTGGAATCCAGTAATGCGGCGGACCGGCTGCAATGGGCGGTGGGCATGTACTATAACCGTGGCCGGACGAATGACAATTTCTGGTATGACATGTCCGACCGCTATGCATCGAGCGATAACGGCAAATACTTCTACAAAACAGCTTATGGGCAGGACGAGCAGACCTTCAACCAGTATGCCCAGCTTTCATACCGGCTGGTTCGCGGGTTGCGCCTGATTGGCGCGATCAGCCATGAATCGGATGATCGCCAGCTTATTGACCTGGTGGGCACGACCTATGAGGGCACGGGCGCGCCCAAGGTCCAGTCATTCGGGTCCAGCGGCGCGCTTGCCAACCAGTTTTCGGGTCGGGTGGGGCTGGAATACCAGATCACGCACGACATCATGACCTATGTCGATTTCCGTCGTGGTTTCAAACCGGGCGGTTTTTCGGCAAACATGACCAGCGTTGCCGCGCAGCTACGCCCCTTCAAGCCTGAACAGGTGATGAGTTATGAAGGCGGCTTCAAGACATCCTTCATGAATGACCGCATCCGTTTCAATGCCGCCGGTTTTTACTATGACTATCGTGACCAGCAGCTTCTGGGAACGATCGTGGTGCCGCAGTACGGCACGGAAGGCACATATGTAAACGCGCCGCGTTCCTATATTTACGGTGCGGAATTCAACGCCATGGTCCGCCCGTTCCGGGGCATGACCCTGTCACAGAACTTCGGCTACCAGCATGGCGTGTACAGCCAGTACCAGGGCGTCAACAAATCCGCCACCACCGATCTGTATAATGCGACCGGGCAATGGACGGCGGTGAACACCAATTACAACGGTGCGGGCATGGGGCTGGCCAACCTGACCCTTAGTGGCGCCGCAACATATACATGGAAACTGTTGCGCAATTACCGCATGACGTTCGATGTCGATTACAGTTACCGTGGCGCGCAGACCCAGCCACAGTATATCGGCTATGGCGGATATTACCGCGCGCCCGCATATTTTCTGGTCAACAGCTTCCTGACATTCTCCGCCCCCCAGCAGCACTGGTCCGTAACCGTATATGGCCAGAACCTTGCCGACCGGCATTACTGGCTGTCCGGTGGCACGCAGTCCACATTCTATTCCGTCATTCCGGGGAACCCGCGCTTTGTGGGCGCGCGCATCAACTGCACCTACTGATTTGTAACCGGAATACATGGCCGCCCCCACCATCAGGCACCGCCATGATCGCGCGCCCCTTCCCCGGCCCATGCGGATACGGACGAAGCCCTGCGCGCGATGACCACTTTTATCGGACTTTTTGAGAGACGTTTCGGATGACCCAGACATTTTACGGCCAGATCAACCCTCCCGCCCGGCTGCTGATGGGGCCGGGACCGGTCAACGCGCATCCGCGCGTGCTGCGCGCCATGGCGGCCGACATGCTGGGCCAGTTCGACCCCGAAATGACGGGTTACATGAACCAGACGATGGATCTCTACCGTCAGGTTTTCATGACCGCAAACCGCTGGACCTTCCTTGTGGACGGCACGGCCCGCGCCGGGATCGAGGCGGCGCTGGTCTCGCTGGTCGAACCGGGGATGAAGCTTCTTGTGGTGCGGGCGGGCCGCTTCGGGCTGCTCCTGTCCGAAATTGCTGCGCGCATCGGGGCGGAAATCGTAACGCTGGACATCCCGTGGGGCGAGGTCGCAACCCCTGAACAGATCGAGGACGCGATCATCACCCACCGCCCGCATGTGCTGGCCTGCATCCATGGCGATACCTCCACCACCATGGCCCAGCCGCTCGATGGCGTGGGCGCGCTGTGCCGTAAATATGACGTGCTGTCCTATGTCGATGCCACGGCGACGCTGGGCGGCATGGCGGTTGCGACCGACCGCTGGGGTGTGGATGTGGTCAGCGGCGGCCTGCAGAAGTGCATGGGCGGACCGCCGGGTTCCGCGCCGATTACCGTATCAGACCGGGCGGCGGCGCATATCTTCTCGCGCCGCCATGTCGAAGCCGGTATCCGGGGCAGCGACACCACCGACGGCGCGCGGGCGCGCATTCCGTCGAACTATCTCGATCTGGCGATGATCATGGATTACTGGTCCGAAAAGCGCCTCAACCACCATACCGAGGCCACCAGCATGCTCTACGCCGCGCGTGAAGCCGCGCGTATCATGGTGGAGGAAGGGCTGGAAAACCGCTTTGCCCGCCATGCCAGCGCATCGCGCGCGATGTGCGCGGGGCTGCGTGCGATGGGTCTGGAACTGTTTGGCAGCGACGCGCACCGCATGACCAACGTGACGGGCGTGTACATTCCCGCCAGCGTCGATGGCGAACGGGTGCGCGGCCGCATGCGCGAGGATTTTGAAATCGAGATCGGCACCGCCTTCGGCCCGCTGCAGGGCAAGGTCTGGCGCATCGGGGCCATGGGCTACAATGCCGAGAAGTCGAAGGTGCTGCTCACCCTCGGCGCGCTCGAAGCCGTGCTGCGTCAGGAGGGCCATGCCTTTACCGCGGGCGCAGGCGTGGATG
The DNA here is from genome assembly GCF_041402665.1 of Komagataeibacter sp. SM21. Lineage (NCBI taxonomy): Bacteria > Pseudomonadati > Pseudomonadota > Alphaproteobacteria > Acetobacterales > Acetobacteraceae > Komagataeibacter > Komagataeibacter sp. SM21. The sequence continues at coordinate 103,864 of NZ_JBGLOV010000005.1, read as the reverse complement.
CGGCGCTTGCAGCTTACAACGCCATGACGGTTCCCGCCTGACCGATAACCTCACGTCAGGACGGGTTTCCGGCCATGCCGGCAGGATGACAGATGGCGGAAACCAGATTACATCCCGTTACCGGCAACAGGCGTGACTTCCGCTGCCTGCTTTCCTGCAAACCAGCGGGTTTTCAGATATTTATTCCGCTTTGGGCGTCAAGACCTGAAAACCCATACATGATCAGGCTGTTTTTCTGGCCGCTGCCCGCGCGGCTTCCTTTTCTTCCTCGGTCCAGATCTTGCGCTCGCGCTTGACCTGCGGCTTGATTTTCTTGACCGGCCCGCCACCCAGAACCGGTGCCCGCATGGTCGAGTTCCGCGCCGCTTCCGAATGCCACGGATGATCGGTGTGGACCGTCAGGCTGCGTCCGATCTCGCGCTCCACATCATGCAGCCACGCACGCTGCTCGGCATCGCACAGGGTAATGGCGATGCCGCTGCGTCCTGCGCGGCCGGTGCGGCCTATGCGGTGGACATAGCTTTCGGGCAGGCTGGGCAGGTCATGGTTGAAAACATGCGTGACCGTATCGACATCGATGCCGCGCGCCGCAATATCCGTCGCCACCAGCACCTGCACGCTGCCATCGCGGAACGCATTCAGCGCCCGTTCCCGCTGTCCCTGCGACCTGTTGCCGTGCAGGGCCTCGGCCGTGATGCCTGCCCCGGTCAGAAAGGCGCAGACTTCGTTGGCGATGTTCTTCTGCAGGGTAAAGACGACTGCCTGACCGATCTCCGGCGCCTTCAGTTGCGCGAGGAGGGCTTCTTTCTTGTTGGCTGCATCAAGGAACATGACCGACTGTTCGATCCGGTCCACGGTGGTTGAAGGGGGCGCGATTTCCACCCTGGCCGGATCACGCAGAAGGCTTTCAACCAGGGCTGCGATGGACTTTGGCATCGTTGCGGAAAACAGCACTGTATGGCGATCCTTCGGCAGGGTCGCGACAATGCGCTCGATCGGCCTGGCGAAACCCATGTCGAGCATCTGGTCGGCCTCATCCAGCACCAGTGCCTCAAGCTGCGACAGGTCGCACAGCCCCTGCTCGATCAGGTCCAGCAGCCGCCCCGGCGCGGCCACGATGATATCCACGCCATCCCTGAGCGCATTGACCTGATGCAACTGGCTGACGCCGCCGAAGATCGTTGTCACGCTGAACGGCAGGTGACGGCCAAAGCTCTCGAACCCGTCCGCGATCTGCGAGACCAGTTCGCGCGTCGGCGCAAGGACAAGGACGCGGGCACCGCCCCGGGGCGCCGGACGGGGGTCCGCGGCAAGGCGATGCAGCAGCGGTAGCGCGAAGGAAGCCGTCTTGCCCGTGCCTGTCTGGGCCATGCCCAGCAGGTCGCGGCCTTCCAGCAGCATCGGGATCGACCGGGCCTGAATGGGTGTCGGGTTCACGTACCCTTCGTCGGCCAGTGCAAGGAGCACGGGCTCCGCGAGGGAGAGGTCGGCGAAAGTCATGGACATGGTGAAGCGGCGCCTCCGGCGCTCGGTAAGGCTGCGCCTGGTCGGGCTTCGCTGGTTGAAAACGAGGGCTTTTTACGGAGGATGTTCAACTGCGTCAATATGACGCAACGGGACGGCGGCACGTCCTGCCCTGAAGCAGCCGTATTAAGGAACGGCCGCCCGTCCAGCCAGACCGGCCGCAGGCTTTCAGGGACTACCGCGCGGGTGGCCCTTCCGGTGGGGGCAGGGTTGCGCGGATTTCGTTGGAATAATCGGCGTCGATTACGGCGCCGGGCGGGCGGATGATGCGGCTTGCGGCGTGCAGCGCGTTAAAATCGGGGTAGCGCGCCGGGTCGTAGGGACCAAGCAGGTCCATGTCATAGGCCATGGCCGCCGTATGCCCGCTCAGGATGACCCGCCAGTCCAGCCGGTAGCGCAGCCGTGCGCCCGCGCGGGCCAGTATGCCGGTGGTGCAGTTATCGGTCAGCGTGTTGTACCACACGGGATGGGCGATGATGTCATGTATCGCGCCGACATAGCTCAGGAACAGCCGCTCACGCACGGCGGGGGTTATGTTCAGGCGGTACAGATATACGCGCTCGCGCCGTGTGTCGGTGCGCACGCCAATCAGGTCACGTTCATCGGCGGTGACGAAAAACAGTTCGTAATGATGAAAGAACCCCGCAAGGGTGGAATAGGGAAAACGCGCCTGCCGCCGGGTCTCGATCGAGATGGCGAGGTGTTTCCCATCCGCGAAGCCGAAGCTGAGGAACACATGCGCAATCGCGTCCCCCGCCCAGTAGGATGTGACAAGGTCCACGCGCTCAAGCTGCTTCAGGTCATAGGTGGCGTCATACCATGCGGGTATGTAATCGCTCTCGCTCCGGTAACGGAAGTTGCGGACATGGCGCACATGCACCACATCGCCGTCACGCCACGCATCGGCAGGAATGGCGTATTCCTCGGCCCAGTCACGGTCATTGCGCGGCGGATCGGTTACGTACCACGCCGCATACACGCCAAGCACCGCCACCCGCCCCGCGCGCGCCAGCCAGACCGGGCGCAGCCACCGTGCCCCCACCATCACCACCACGAACCCGCCGGTCAGCCCCAGCCGCAGCGCATCGGGCATGAGGGTGGAATAATACAGCCCCCCTGCCCCCAGCGCCACGCCCGCAAGGCCCGCCATGCGCGTAATCCACCACCATGCCCGGCGGCTGCGCGGGACTGTGGGGCGGCCCGCCGCATCCGGGTTGCGCCGCATCCGTGCCCGCAGCCGCGCGGCCCATCCCGTCATGGCCGGGGCGCCTGCGGCGTGGCGATTGTGGGGGATGCCGGGGCCTGCACCTTACGCGGGGCAAGATCGGGATTGGCGGCGAGTTGCAGCAGCAGGATGCGCCGGACTTCCGCAATGGTGAAGGGGTTGGACTGCGTGGAATGTTCCGAATGGCGGACCACCAGTTCGGAATCCACATCCGGTATATGCGCGCTGGCATAGGCCACGACGCCATCATCCGCAGTCGCCAGCGGTTCCCCGTTACCACAGACGGGAATGATGGAATGGGCATGCACATCGGGCATGATGGGAATGGTGGGCAGCGTGCGCATGAACGCGCTGCGTGGCGACATGGCATAGACGCTGCCCAGACGGAACACGCGGCTGGCCAGATGGGTGCTGTCGCCTGATCCGGTCAGGATCTCGCGCGCGGTCTCGCTCACGCGCAGCGGCAGGCTGGCCATGCTGCCCACCCACTGCGCCAGCGACATGCCCGCAAGGTAGCTGCCATGCTGCGGCGTGGCGATGAACACCACGCGCTGGATTTCAGGCATGGGGGTCGGGAACATGGTTTCGCGCACCATCTGCCGGGTCCTGCGGTCCAGCCGGAAGGTGGAAAGCGGGCGGCCTGCCGTGCCATTCCACAGCCTGTCGCCGGGATTGATGACCAGCATGCGCGCCAGCAGTCCGCCCTGGCTGTGCCCCACCACGGTAATGTGCCCCAGCGCGGGATCGGCCTTCACACCGCCCAGACTGTCCACCGCCTGCGTTATCGCGCGCCGCAGTTCCCATGCGGAATAGGGAATGGGGCTGGATGTGGCGTAGGAGTAGAACCAGAAATCGAAATGGTCGCGTATGCGCCGGTCCTCCAGCAGGTCATTGACCATGCTGGCCCAGCGGTACGGGCTGGACGCCGTGCCGTGCACGAACACCACCGGCATGTTGCCCGGCCGGTGCGGCGTCATGGCCACCAGATGGGGGTGCGTGCCGTCGAAGGTCGTGCCCTGCAGGAAGCCGGTATATTCCTGCGCCCACAGCGCGGAATCCCGCAGGCTCAGCGCGCGGGCCGCCGTCTGGTCGTATTCGGCGGGGACGGTGGCCTGACCGATGCGGGTATCGGGGCTGTCATCCATCACCCGCAGCACCAGCCGCCCGTGCAGGTGATCCGTCAGCACCTGCGCGCGCGGGTCGTCGATTTCCAGCAGCAGGCTGGCGGGCACGCGCAGCCGGTCCGATATGCTGAAGCGGTCCGTATCATCGCCATCTGGCGTGGCGGCGCGGGCCGTGGACGGGGGAACTGCCATGTTGGGGTAGGCCGGGTCCGGGCGGCCCAGCGCGGTCAGCGGTTCGCCAAGACCGGGGGTGCGGTAGACATTGCCGATGCCGCCCACCGCCAGTGTTGCGGTCGGGCGCAGGTTTTCCAGTATCCGTCCCTGCCAGCGCAACTGCGCGGGATCGGCGGCAAGGTCGATGGTACCAAAGGGCAGCGCGCGTTCCTGCGCTGCAAGGCTTACGGGTGCTGGAAACGCCGCCGTCAGGCCAAGGTTGTACAGGTCGCATGCCTGCCGGAAGCGTTCGTCATACGGGCTGGGGCCACCCGCGCGCCCCGGCTGCAGGAAGGCGTAGGCATAAACGGCGGCGGCAAGGAAATCCTGCGCATGGTGATGGCGCAGCCCCTGCCGGTAGCTCAGTTCCGCCAGCGCGAACAGCATGTCGGCACTGTCATCCGTCATGGCCGCCGCCTGCGTGCGCAACGCGGCTATGGCCCGGTCGGGGTGATTGCGCCACAGCGCCAGCAGCCCGCGGCGGCGCAGCACGATCATGGTGTCATTACCCGGCGCGTTGCCCTGTAGCGCGCTGCGGCTGGTGGCGCGGTAGCTCTGCACCAGCGAAACCTGACGCACCGTAACCGGCCCCGCGCATCCCGCCAGCATCACCAGCGCCATAAACCCGCCCATACGGCGCATGGCCATGCCCGCACGGGGTTGAACAGCGCGGCGCGCGCGCATGGAAATCCGTCTCATTACGCCAGATTAGGCATCTGGCGCATAACAGGAAACAGGCAATCGACATGAACCCGCGCCCGCGTGGTCTGGAACCCGCCGGACTTTGCTGATAGCAGGTCGATATGACATGCCCTGAACCGAAAGTGGCCTGACCTGACATGAACCCGTTTGCCCGCCTGTCCCGCCCCGCCATCCGCGCCCTGCGCGCCACGGCCCTTGCCGCATGCGTGCTGTCCATCGCGCCGTGCGCCAGCGTGCTGGCCGTCACCCCCATCGGCATGGCCAACCCGGCATCGAAATACTGCGAAAATCGCGGCGGCCGGGTGGAAATGCGCCGGACATCAACCGGGGTCGCCGGGTGGTGCCACCTGCCCAACGGGACGGTGGTGGATGAATGGAAACTGTTCCGCGCGGGCCATCCCGCCATGCACCGCCGCTGATGCCCCTGCCGCTGGCGCACGCGGCGTACCGGGGGGTGATGATGGCGGCCCTGCTGGCGCTGGCGGGGTGTGACGATGCGCTCATGCACCATCACCTGCCCCCGGCGCAGGACTGCGCGCAGCGGGGCGGGTCATGGCGCGTCCTGCGCGGTGGCCATGTGGGGGTATGCACCCTGCCGCCGGGCGGCAGGGTAGCGGGCTGGACCATCGCGCCCCATCCCCGCGCCAGACCGCCACGGGGCTGATGCAACCGGCAATCCTTCCGCCCGTTTTTTGCGGTATATGGAGGAGGAAGCCGTGCCGACCGCATATGCAAACCATCCGCGCCGGTCCATCCGGCTGGGCGTTGTGTGCCGTCTTTCCGCATCGCTGCTTGCGATCCTGCTGCTGGCCCTGCAACTGGCGCTGTCGGGGTGCAGTCGCGCGGTGGGCCGCGATGCGTGCATCACCTGCGCCGGTGAGGTGCTTCCGGGTGGAAAGCCCGTCACGCGCAAGGCGGGGGAAGAACGGGTGATCGTGCCACCCCCACCCGGCACGCAACCGGCCAGCCGCGGCATGAGCGACACACCCGAACGCGATCTGGCCTGATCCGTCAAACCTCACACAAACGTGCGCGCAAGCCACCCTAATGACGGCAAACCCGCGCCCCCTTTCCCACGTTTCTTCCCCGTAACCCCAACAGGATAAAGGGAGGACAGACGATGCAACATTCGCTTATCCACCACCTGCCCATCACGATGGGAATGGGGACCGGGCGCACCGTTCACGCGCATGACGCACCCGTTGCGCCGTTGCAGCAGGCGCTGGGCCGCCGGACCACCCTGCCGTGGTCCCGCATGCCAGCCCGTACGCATACGGCCATGCCCGCACCGCGCCTGCGGCGCTGAACCGCCGCCCGCGCCCCTGCATGCCGGGACACCGTGCAGGAACCACAAGGCAGAGTCCCGCTAACAAGGGGATGCCACAGGCCCAGTGCCCCGGCGTTTCCCCCTGATGTGTTAACGGAGCCTAACATGACGATTTCCCGTAATGTATCCGACATCACCACCCGTATCGGCGATTTCCTGACCGGGGCGCTGGGCGACCGTTCCGGCGCGGTCTCGGTGCTGAACGATATCCTTGGCCCGCTGCCTGCCCCCGATCACCCCAGCATGCTGGAAAACCGTGCCGAGACGCAGGGCATGCTGCCCCTGATCCGCACATGGCAGGCGCAGGACAACCCGGAACCGGCGGACGAAAGCACGATCCACGCGCTGTTCAAACCCGTGGAAATCGAACGCTTTTCCACCCAGACCGGGCTGTCGGGCATTGCCGCGATGCAGATCCTGCGCGAGGTGCTGCCGATTGCGGTACGCCACCGCGCCCTGAGCGCCCGCGCAGGCTGGCAGCAGCCCAACATGCATTAACGCCTGTCCGGCCCCGGCCGGCACGGCATGGGCGGGATGCACGCAGCACCCGCCCCACCTGACCCGCCCGCTGGCGTGACACCCGGCGCGGCGGGTTTCTGTTATCCGGCGCGTGGTGGCGCGGGCTTTGTCGTCCCGTCACATGCAGCGTAGCGAAAACAGGCCGGATCGTGATCGTTGACCATGCCCGCCGCCTGCATCCACGCATAGGCGATGACGGGACCGACAAAACGGAACCCCCGCGCCCGCAATGCAGCCGACATGGCATGCGACAGCGGGGACGACGCCAGCACCTGCCCGCTGTGGTTATGTACCGGGGCATCGGGCACCATCGACCATGCAAAGGTTGCAAAATCCTCCCCCTTTTCCCGCATGGCGATATAGGCGCGTGCATTGCCGATGGTCGCCAGGATCTTGGCGCGCGCGCGGATGATGCCGGGATCGGCCATCAGGCGTTCCACATCCGTATCATTAAAAGCCGCCACGCGGTCGGGATCAAAACCGGCGAAGGCGCGGCGGAACCCCGCGCGCCGCTTCAGCACCGTGCGCCATGACAGACCGGCCTGAAAACTTTCCAGCGCCAGCATTTCCCACAGCATCCGGCTGTCACGCACCGGCTGGCCCCATTCGTCATCATGATAGGCCATCATCATCGCATCCGCCTGCGCCCAGCCACAGCGCGGGCGGGCGGGATCGGGGACCAAAGGGGAATCCGTCAATCTTCGCCCTGCTCCATTTCCTCACGCAGTTCGACCAGCGTTCTGCCCTGATATTTCCAGTAGCGTGGTCCCTGATACGCGACGTTATCAATCCCGGTCCGGCTCCCGATTTCGCTGGCGGCGGCGCTCAGGCTGGTAATTTTATTTTCGAATTCGATCTTTCGGTCATCAACGACACGACAGGTAATATCGGGATCATAAATCCATTCCAGTATCGTGCCCGGCTTGATATCCACCATTTTAAAATTGAAAACGGATGCCCGCCTGTTCGCTGATTTCAGGGCTGCGATATCACTGCTTTCTTCCGCCCCTGCATCTTCGCCTATGGCGATTTCCTCGCCCGGCAGCAGATTGAAAATGACCCTGACACGTTCGGGATCAATGCGGAAGAATTCGCGGTTTTCATTAATCCGGTGATCGCCAAAGGCCGTATGCAGCGTGGCTTCGACCCTTGCATAATCCTGAACGCGCTTGGCATACGCACATTCAAATGGAACCGGCACGCCGCAGGTATACAACTGCTTCATTCTGGCCGGTAAATCCCCGGCGGTAATCCCTATCTTGATCAGTCCGGGCATGACCGGATTGGTCAGGATATAGACGATCCCGACCCCGGAACCGGTATCAGATGAATATGTCAGTGCGGTTGACTGCTGCGCGTCCATGTTCAATCCCTAATGGAATCCGCTCAGGGCTGGCAATGTTTCAGTTGGTTATGACAGGGATACCGCAGCATTGCCATCAGACAGACAGCGGCGCCATCACCACGTTTTCACGCACCGGGGCCAGCAGGGTCAGGCCGGACCGGGCGGCGACGCGCATGGCGCGTGCGGTGGGTGCGGATATGGCGGCCAGCGCGGGCATGCCCGCCATGATGGCCTTATGCGCCATTTCGTAGGAACAGCGGCTGGTAATCAGGCAGAACCCACAGCCGAAATCCGTGCCCGCGCGCACCCCCGCCCCGATCAGCTTGTCCAGCGCGTTATGGCGGCCCACGTCCTCGCGCACATGCACGATTTCACCATCGGGCGCGCACCATGCGGCGGCATGCAGCATATGGGCGCGCGCGTTAAGCACCTGCCGCCCGCGCAACCGGCCCAGCGCGGCATGGACGGCGGCCAGTTCCGGCGGGGCGCAGGGCACGCGCGGGGTGGGCCGTTGCAGCACGTCGCTGGCATCGGTGCCGCATACGCCGCAACTGGTGCGCCCGGCAATCGCGCGCCGCCCGCGCTGGAGCAGGCGCTGGAACGACGGGCCATCAATCCGTGCGTCAACCTGTATATGTTCTGCTTCCACCCGCACCGTCATGCCTTTCAGCGCGCTTGCGTCGGGCACGATTCCTTCGGTCAGGGCGAAGCCGGTCACGAAATCCTCCAGATCCAGTGGGGTCGCCATCATCACCCCATGGGGCATGGCGTTGAAGGTCAGGCTGACGGGGGTTTCTTCCGCAATATCCAGCGTTTCAATGGCCGGGGGTATGGCGTTGCGGTGGGACTGCATGCGGCAGGCGACGATGGCGGGGGGCAGCGGGCGCGTCATGCGGGTGGTCCATGCGGATGAAGGGGCCGGGGCATCGCGCCCGTGCGGGAGCAGGCCAGCATACGGCCCGCGCATACCTGCGCGCAACCATCCGCCCATCCGACCGCGCGGGCTGCGACGGGTGGCATGTCCCGTAGAGTCTTGAGTTTACGGGCGAATGATGTAGTGCTGTCGGCGCAGATGCGGTGGCCATGCCCCGCCGCCGCACGGTCCGATCGTTAAGGAATTCCGGCTTGTTTCCAGCTAAACCCCAACCCGTTGACACCGCGCTGACACGATCGGCGATGTTTCTTGTCCTGACCCTTGACCATGGCGCGCAGGCCGCGGCCACGGTGCGCGACCTGTGCGGGGATCTGGCGGCGTTGCGCCGTGGCGTGGGGTTTCGCGTGCCCGATGGCGACCTGTCGTGCATCATGGGGATCGGGTCCGATGCGTGGGACCGGGTCTTTGGCGTGCCCCGTCCGGCGGAACTGCACCCGTTTCGGGAAATAGACGGCGTTCACCACGCCCCCGCCACGGCGGGCGACCTGCTGTTCCATATCCGTGCGGAACGCATGGACCTGTGTTTTGAACTGGCGCGGCACATCGTCTCCCGCCTTGAAGGCGTGGCGCAGGTTGTTGATGAGGTGCATGGCTTCAAGTATTTCGACGCGCGCGACCTGCTGGGTTTTGTCGATGGCACGGAAAACCCGGTCAGCGATGAGGCGACGGACGCAACCATCATCGGGGCGGAGGACGCGCCCTTCGCCGGGGGCAGCTACGTGATCGTGCAGAAATACCTGCATGACCTGAAGAAATGGGACATGATCCCCGTCGCGGCGCAGGAAAAGATCATCGGGCGCAGAAAGCTGTCCGATATCGAACTGGCGGATGAAGCCAAGCCCAGCTACGCCCATAACGTGCTGACCAATATTGAAGAAAACGGGCAGCAGCTTCAGATCCTGCGCGACAACATGCCCTTTGGCGATGTGGGCAGGGGCGAATTCGGGACCTATTTCATCGGCTACGCGCGTTCGCCTGCCCGGGTTGAACGGATGCTGGAAAACATGTTCATCGGCAGCCCGCCGGGCAATTACGACCGGCTGCTGGATGTCAGCCGCGCGGTTACGGGCACGCTGTTCTTCATTCCCACCGCCACATTCCTTGAAAACGCGCCACAGGCCACGCCGGGCCGGGCGGATGAAAACCCCGCCCCCGCGCAGCCGGTCATGGCGGAGGGTTCTCTGGGTATCGGTTCGCTGAAGCAGGCGGACTGACGCGACCGCTCCCGTCCTGACCGCCAGCGTCGCGCCGGTTATCCGGCATCGGGTGGCATCACTACCCCTGCCCCGCCATGATCGCGGCGCCGGAACGCATGGCAGCACCCTGAATCCGCAAGGGAACCATCGCCGGGTGGATGCGTGTGTTCAGGATACGCCATTGCGCTTCCGCAGGGGCATCCGTCACATAAGGGCACCAGATCATTCATAAGATCGGCATACTCTCCCGCTGGGCATTTGCCGGGGCAAGCAGCCTTCTCATCCTTCTTGCGGTCCTGCTGCTCATCTCTGGCATGGTGGGCCTTGTTTCGGCCTTTAATGTCTCGCTGAACCACGGGCGCGAGGAAATCCTCCAGACCATCAGCTACGTCGTCATTGCCATAGCCGTGTTCGACGTGGCCAAGTATTTTATCGAGGAGGAGGTCCTGCGCCCCAAGGGCAAGCAGTCACTGGCCGAAGCCCGCATCAGCCTGACCAAGTTCATGACCACCATCATCATCGCCGTCTTTATCGAAGGGCTGGTGGGCGTGTTCGAGCGCAGCAGCAAGGCCCCGCAGGACATCCTCTACCCCGCCGTGCTGCTGGTGGTCGCAACCGCCATGGTCGTGGCGCTGGGCATTTACCAGAAACACAGCGTCGGGGCCGAACGCGAAAAGAAGGAACGCGACCTGATCGGCTAGGGCATGCCGCCGGGCCGGGGATCATCGCATAGCAGCGCCCAGCGTTCATGATCGCGCCACTGCCCGCCAATACGCAGGTAGCGCGGGGAAAACCCTTCCAGCCGGAAGCCAAGGCGGCGGACCAGCGCGATGGAGCGCAGGTTTTCGGGCTGGATGTTGGCTTCGACCCGGTGCAGCCCGATTTCGGTAAAGGCATGGGCCAGCGTCTGGCGCACGGCCTCGGTCATCAGGCCACGCCCGGCGGTAGCCACCATGCCGTAATAGCCCAGATAGGCGCTCTGGAATCCCTTAAGGAAAATCTGGCTCAGGCTGGTGACACCCACAATCCGGCCTGACCCGGCCTCCCGCGCGACAAAGGCGGCCTGCGCGCCGGTACACAGCGTGGCGAACCATTCGCTGAACCCCTCCATCGTGATGAAGGGATGGGCGAAGGGGGCGTGGTAATCGCGGCTGTCACGATTGGCCTGCACCAGTTCGGCCCCGTCGGCACGCCGGACGGGGCCCAGCGACAGGCGGGACGGCTGTGTTTCCACCGTGGCCGCTCAGACCGTGGCGGGCCTGGCGCCGTTTTCGCGTTCGTCAATTTCCAGCGCCAGACGCGCCATTTTCAGCGCCCCTTCCCGGCTGCCCGCGCCGCAGATGAAACGTGCGGGATGGGCGAAAACCGCATCCGGCACGCCACATACCGCAGCCAGCGCGCTGCCATCCAGCCCGCGCCATGCTTCAGGCAGGGAGACACGCTGCCCGAAATCACCACGCACCGGCGGCACCGCCTTCACGTTCCAGCGGTCGGCCCCCACGGGGGAGACGACATAGACGACCGGCAGGTCATGTTCAAAAATCACCTTTTCGGTCGGCATGCCGGTTTCCATCAGCAGGATGCGCTTGTCCTGCGCATTGGCATAGGCTTCCAGCACGCGGCCGGTGGCCTTCAGGCTGGCGCGCACGCGATCGACCATGTTGACCAGATGCGCCGCGACCGCCGTTGCGGCATTGGCGAAGCCAAGGGATTCACGCGCCCTGGCTTCATCCGCGCCATACAGTTCCGCCGTGTCCCACGGCGCGCTGCATGCCGATACGATATCGGCCAGCGACAGCTTGCCCATCTTCACCACGCCGTTGTCATCCTGATCGATGGGCAGGACCAGCGAACGGTCCAGCGCCTTCCAGATCGCGGCAAGGGTGGCGTCGTCCTGCGGCACTTTCAGCAGGTTGCGGATCGCGGCCATGCCGTAATCCTTCCACAGCAGGCCCGCGGCGCTGTACGGCGTGCCATCGTCGCGCAGCGGCTTGTCCTTCATGTGGTGGTCGTAGCGCCCGTGGGCGGGGTCATAGACGCCGCCCACGTCAAATACGATGTCCGCTTCACGGATGCGTTCGGGCGAACGGGTGCGGGTGAAGGTCAGCCGGTCGGCGGGCGCATCCCCCAGCACACGGCCGCGCAGGTCGCCCTGTGGCGCCAGCGCGTAATGCAGGATGACGTAGCCCAGCGTCTCGTCCACATGGAAATTGCCCGAATGGGTCAGCGCCCGGATGGGGGTGGTCCCATTATCAAGACCAATGGGGGTGTATTCGGACATATGCGGACCTGCTGACTGAAATGAATGAAATCTGTTGGCCCCTCATGCCGCAAAGGCCGCCATCATACAATAAACTTCCGTGTCGATGCCCCCGCCCTGCCCCGCCGTGGCGGCGGCGACATAAAAAAACCGGGGCCGACAGTGCGGCCCCGGTTCAGGGTGCTGGCTATGGCCAGTGTTGCGTCAGTTCACGTTGTCCAGCGCATAGACCACAAGGTCATCCGTAACCGGCGTCATCATGAAGTGATGGCCACCGGCCATGATGGCGACGTACTGCTTGCCCTTGTATTCATACGTCATGGGCGTGGCCTGTCCGCCACCGGGCAGGACATCGTTCCACACTTCCTTGCCGGTATGGATGTCGAAGGCATGGATCATGTTATCCGTCGTCGCGGCAACAAAGATCAGGCCACCTGCGGTAATGACCGGCCCGCCATTGTTGGGCGTGCCGATGTTAAGCGGCAGATGCGTGGGCAGGCCGAACGGACCGTTGGCGCGCGCGCTGCCCAGCGGGTGCTGCCACAGCACCTTCTGCGTGTGCATGTCGATGGCGGTAATCATGCCATAGGGCGGACGGTTGCACATCATGCCCGTATATTCATCCCAGAAGGGCGAAACCACGATGCCATAGGGCGTTTCCGCCATCGCACCCGCACCTTCGGCCCCGCCGCCGCCGGGCTTGTAGTTGGGATCGTCCACCGGCATCAGGCCAAGCTGGTCCGCCTTCTTGCGGTTGACCAGCTGGTCATACATCGGCGTGTTGTTCCAGTTGGCGATCAGGATGCCGGTCTTTTCGTCATAGGCGACGCTGCCCCAGTCGGACCCGCCGTTATAGCCGGGATATTCCAGCCAGGGCTTGTCGATGCTGGGGGGCGTGAACTCGCCCACGTAATGCGCGCGGCGGTATTTCAGGCGGCAGTAAAGCTGGTCGATGGGGGACATGCCCCACATGTCCGCTTCCTTCAGCGGGGCGAAGCCAAGGCGCGGCATGCCAACCGACCAGGGCTGCGTGGGCGCGCGCGTATCGCCCGGCACCATGCCCGGCGAAGGCGCGGGCCGTTCTTCCACCGGCAGCACCGGGTCGCCCGTGCGACGGTCCAGCACGAAGGTCTGGCCACGCTTGGTCGGCATGATCAGGGCCGGAACCGTCGTGCCATCAGGTTTGGTGAAGTCCATGAGCGTGGGCTGGGAACCGATGTCGTAATCCCACACGTCCTTATGCACGGTCTGGAACACCCAGCGCGGCTCGCCCGTTTTCACGTCGATCGCCACCACGGCGGAGGACACCTTGTTTTCCTCCGGCGAACGCATGGCGCTGTAGTAATCGGCGGCCGAGTTGCCCGTGGGCACGTAAACCAGCCCCAGCGCGTTGTCGCCAATCATCGCCGCCCACGAATTGGGGGTGCCACGGCTGTAATGCTCGCCTTCCTTCGGCTCGCCATGTTCATGGGGGCGGTTGACATCCCATGCCCACAGGAAGCGCCCGGTTTCGGCGTCGTAGCCACGGATCACGCCAGAGGGCGCCCAGCGGCGCTGGCCATCAAGGATTTCCTGATTGGTGATGATCGCGCCATTGACGATCGGCGGCGGCGCGGTTTCGGCCACGAAGCCGGGCACGGACTCACCCATCCCCTTCATCAGGTTGACCATGCCGTGCCAGCCGAAGCCTTCGCACACCTTGCCGTCTTCGCTGTCCACCTCGATCAGGCGTTCGTCCAGCGTGGCTTCAAGGATGCGGTGGTGGCAGTGCTCGCCTTCCGGCACGGTGGAGGAGGTGTAATAGACCACCGCCTTGCACGCCGCCGTATAGGGGATGCTGTCGTATTTTTCATTGGCATGGAAGTGCCAGACTTCCTTGCCCGTGGCCGGATCGATCCGCATCATGTCGTTCATGGCCGAACACATGTACAGCCCGTCACCCACCTTGATGGGCGTGGTTTCGGCGGCCCATTTGTTGGTCTGTCCCGGCGCGGGCTTGCTGCCGGTGTGGTAGATGAAGGCGCGCTTCAGGTGGCCGACATTGGATGGCGTGATCTGGTCCAGCGGCGAAAAGCGGGTCGCCCTGTCATCGCGGCCATAGCCGGGCCAGTCATCATGCGCGGGATTGGCCGTGACCTGCTCGACCATCGGCGTGGCCTCGCTGGGTTCGGCGGGCGGGCCGTCGGGAATATTGGCGGCGTTCACGCCCGGCGACTGCGGTGCGTTGGGCGACGGGGGGGCAAAACTGTCCGCAGGCGGCGCGGGCTGTTCCGCGGGCGGCGTGGCGTTGCCCGTGCCGGGAGGCTGGTCGGCGGGGGGCACCTGCGCGATGGCGGCGGCCGTCATGCCCGCGATGATGGTGGCGCCCAGCAGGACGTTACGCAGCATTGGTTTGGGAGACATTACGCAACCTTCCGCGCTGAGGGTGAATGCGCGGCTTCGGCGCGTTTAAGCACGGGCATACACAGCAGCACGGCAATGGCGATCAGGCTCGGCCCGAACACGCGCGGCAGCAGGCCCCAGCCATCCAGCCCCACTTCCCACAGCGCCCACAGCCATGTGAAGGCACAGGCCGCAAGGTAAAGCAGCGCCCCGGCCACGCGGCCAAGCGCCATGAGCACGCCCGAAAGGGTGACGGCAAGACCGCAGATCACGTAGTACCATGACCCGCCAAGGGCAGCGAGTTCCGCACCCATGTAAACAAGCGGCAGACCCAGCAGGATAATGATGACCGCCAGTACAAGCGTCGCCCACCCGGCGGCGTCCTGTGGTCTCATGAAAGAAGACATGATGGATGTTCCTTCTGTATCGTTGGGTGGAAGCTAGTCCCGGCTTTTACAAATACGAAAAAACGAAACCGCGATCTTGGTAACAAGTTTATTACGAGTGTATTGATAAAGTTAGCATTTCGTAAAAATCGGGTAAGGTCATGTGCGGCATAATCGCCAGACATGCAATAAACGGGTAAAGAAAATATTTTTTTACTTGGACCCGCCCCGGCGGGAACCATTACGATGCGGTCATGATTCCGGGCAGACCGGGGCATGCAGGCCACCCTGTCGCCTCGCCCGGCAGCAGCAGGCGGGGAACCCGTTTTCACGCATTGTCATGACGATCCGCCCATCCATCCACGCGGCGCATGAACACGGCATTTCCTTCCGTATGGGGTGCCGGCCACGGTGGTCACGGCTGCGTCGTTACGGGGTGACGGGTCCGGCCTGATCCATGCGGGCGGCATGCTGGCAGGCGGCCTGATGGTCATCAGGCGTATTGATGTTGAAGAACGGGTCCACCCCACCGGCCAGCGGCGCGAAAGCGACCGGGCGCGCATCCAGCCGGTCGGCCAGCGTGCGGACACGCGTGGCGCTGCGCCGGTTTTCGGGCGTGATGTCCGCAAGCTGCGCCGCCAGCATGTCGCGGCATGCAACCGGCCACGCGGCCACAAGGCTGTGCCGCTGGCCAAGACTGGTGGCGAAGGATGGCGCGGGCAGCAGCCGGGGCACGAGATCCGCCGGGATGAAGGGCGTATCCCCCGGCACCGTCACCAGTACGTCCAGCCCCGCGTCATGCGCCCATTCCAGCCCACGCAGCACGCCCGCCAGCGGCCCCGCCCCGGCAACCCGGTCGGCCAGTACCGGCAGGTTCCACCGTGCATAACGTGCGGCGTCACCATTGGCGCTGATGGCCAGCCGCGCGCAGTCGCGCCGCAGGGTTGCGATCACCCGTTCAATGCAGTTCAGCGCGCCCAGCGGCAGGAGCGGCTTGTCCACGCCCCCCATGCGCCGGGCTTCCCCGCCCGCCATGACCAGCCCGCCAGCCTTCATGGCCGCGTGGTCCCCGCCATGTCGTGGCATTGCGTCATGGCCTGCCGCGCCATACGCTGCAACAGCCAGCCCACAGGATTACAAGGTTTCGCGCACATGTCCCATCCAGCACTTCAGGCCCTGATCGGTATTACGGGGCGCAGCGGGTCGGGCAAGACGCACCTGCTGGCCCGGCTGCTGCCGGTGCTGCGCGCAGGCGGGCTGGCCGTATCCACCATCAAGCATACCCACCATGATATCGACATTGACCGTCCCGGCAAGGATTCATGGCTGCACCGCAATGCGGGCGCGGGCGAGGTCATGCTGGCCACGCCGGGGCGCTGGGTCCTGCAACATGAATGCCCCGATGCTCCCCCCACCCTTGCGGAACTGCTGGGGCGCATGCAGCGCACCGATCTGGTGGTGGTGGAAGGTTTCCATGCCAGCGTTCCCGCCTGTATCGAGGTCTATCGCCCCGTATTGGGCAAGGAACCGCTGTTCATGCGGCAGGACAACATCATCGCCATCGCCACCGATACGCCCGGTGCCCCCGGCCTGCCCGCGCACCTGCCGGTTCTGGACGTGAACAACACGGCGGCGGTGGCGCGGTTCGCGCTGGAGCATGCCTGTTCCGTGCAACTGGACTGACCCGGCATGCCGCGCCGTCAGGCCAGCGCGGATGGCGCGTGAAGCGGGATGGCCCACGCCACCTGTCCCGCCCGCACCGGGTTTTCGGCACTGGCGGCCAGCAGGGCATCGGCGCGGGAAAACGCGATGATGTCCGACGCGCCAGCCGTTGGCACCCGCACGAAGTGCCAGCCCTGCGGCCCGCGCCGCATGGATACGGGTATGAACCCGGTGGTATCGGGCGGGGCGTCGGCTGAAAAATCCGCCGTGGCGCTGACCTGCGCCATATCCGCTGGCGCCCCGGTCAGCACGCGCAGGTAAGGCTGCACGAAGGCCAGCGCACAGATGGCCGCAGCCCCCGGATTGCCGGGCAGGCAGAACACCGCCCGCCCATCATGTTCCAGCATGGTGAAGGGCTTGCCGGGGCGGATGGAAACCCCACGGAAAACGAGCCGCGCGCCCATTGCCAGCAGGATATCCAGCATATGATCGGTGCCGCCAACCGATATGCCCCCCGTGGTCACCACCACATCCGTCCCGGTGCAGGCCGCGCGCAGGTGGGCGGCCTGCATCGCGACATCATCGGACGCGACACTGCACGTCCGCACCCGCGCACCCGCACTGCCCAGCATGGCGGCCAGCATGGGCGTGTTTGAATCCGCGCACGCCCCCGGTGCATCGGCGGCCAGTTCGGCCCCGTTGGACAGCACGCATACGCGCGGCCTGCGGGCCACCGCCACGTCCCGCATGCCCTGCGACGCCAGCAGTGCGACATGCCGCCAGTCCAGCACCTGTCCCGCGCGTACCAGCACATCGCCCGCGCCGAATTCCTCGCCCCGGTAGCGGATATTGGCTCCCGCCTGCGCAAGGGCCGTGGCCGGGGCCACCTGGTCGCCCGCACCCTGCGTCATCCGTTCGACCGCCATAACGCAGTCCGCGCCCGCCGGTATGCGCGCACCCGTCAGGATGGCGCGCGCATGGCCCGCTGCAAGGGCTGCGGGCCTGTCCCCCGCCACCGTGCGCCCGTCCACCGGCAGGCCGCCCTGTACCACCATATCGGCATGGGCGAAGGCATAGCCATCCAGCGCGGAAATATCGGCGGGCGGTCGGGGGGAAGTGGCCTGCACCGCATGGGCGGCCATCCTTCCCGTGGCCTGGGCAAGGGGCACCCGCGCCACGGGCTGCGGCGTCTGGCGGGCATGGGCCAGTACCAGTCCCAGCGCGGTGGCGTAATCCACCCGGCGGGCGAAGTCATGCACGCTCATCTGTATCTGGCCCTGATGCATCTGGCTGCTTCGTTCAGGCGGGTTGCAGTGCTTCGGCCTGCGGGGCGGTCGCTGCGGCATGGACGCGCACGGGAATGGACTTGGCCGCGGGCGTGCCGCTGATCTGGTCAAAATGCGATAGCGGCAGAAGCGGGTTGAGTTCGGGATAGTACCCCGCGATCGAACCGCGCGGCATGGGATAGGGCAGCACCATGAAGCCGCTTAACCGCCGTTCGACCCCGTCACCGCTGATGGTTTCAAGATCCGCCAGCGTGCCTTCGCTCAGGTTGCGTTCGCGCATGTCCTCCTCGTTCATGAAGATGACGGTGCGGGTGTTGTACACGCCCCGGTAGCGGTCATTATTGGTGTAGATGGTGGTATTGTACTGATCGTGCGAGCGGATGGTGGACAGACGCAGCATGTCGGGGCCGCCAATGGGCGTGTCCTCGTCCAGTCCGTCGATCAGCAGGAAATTGGCCCGCCCGGTCAGGGTATTCCACCGGCGCTCTCGCGGGGGGACCGGCAGGGCAAAGCCTTTGGTGGCGCGGATGCGGGTGTTGAAACCGGCGTACAGGTCCGGATAGACCTGCGCGATCCGGTCGCGGATCAGGTCATAGTCATCAATGAATGATTCCCACGCGATGCTACTGTCCGGCAGGGTCGCGCGCGCCATGCGGCACACGATCTCGATTTCCGATCGCAGGTCGGGACTGGCGGGATGCAGCACCCCGCGCGATGCGGTGACGTTGGACATCGCGTCCTCGATCGTGACGAATTGCGGTCCGGTTTTCTGGTGGTCGATTTCGGAACGCGCGATGACCGGCAGGATCAGCGCATCACGCCCATGCACCAGATGCCCGCGATTGAGCTTGGTTGCGATCCCCACCGTCAGGTTCAGCCGCGACATGGCCGCATACGCAACGGGGGTGTCGGGAATGGCATGGATGAAGTTGCCCCCCATGCCGATGAACACCTTCGCCGTGCCGTCAATCATCGCCTGCACGGATTCAACCACATGGTGGCCATGTTCACGCGGCGGGTTGAAGCCGAATACTTCCTGAAGCCGGTCGAGATAGACGGGGCTGGGCTTTTCATCAATGCCGACCGTGCGGTCACCCTGCACGTTGGAATGGCCGCGCACGGGGCATATCCCTGCCCCCGGCTTGCCAAAATTGCCACGCAGCATGAGCAGGTTGGCAATCTGGTGGATCACGCGCGATCCCTGCTGGTGCTGCGTCACCCCCATGCCGAAGCAGATGATGGTGGCGCTGGATGCGGCATAGATCGCGCCCACGCGGCGGATCTGTTCTTCCGTCAGCCCCGACACCGCCACGATGTCGGCCCATTGCGTGGCTTCGATATCAGCTTTCAGCGCCTCGAAACCGAATGTGTGTTCGGCAATGAACGCATGGTCCAGAACAGCAGGTTCGCCCCTGGCCGCGGCTTCGGCATCCAGTTCGAACAGGGTTTTCATCACCCCCTTGAGGAAGGCCGCGTCCCCGCCGATGCGCACATGGCAGAACTCACTGGCGATGGGGGTGGAGCCGAACGTCGCCATCTTGATCGGGTCCTGTGGCTCGGTAAAGCGGATCAGGGCGCGTTCAGGCATGGGGTTGACGGCCACGATGGGCGTGCCGCGTTTGCGGGCATGGACCAGTTCGGTCATCATGCGCGGGCTGTTGGTGCCGGTGTTCTGGCCGATGATGAAAATGGCTTCGGTTTTGCCGAAATCCTCCATCCGCACCGTGCCCTTGCCAATGCCGATGGACAGCGGCAGGCCACGGCTGGTCGGCTCGTGGCACATGTTGGAACAGTCGGGGAAGTTGTTGGTGCCGTAGGCGCGCACGAATACGGAATACAGGAACGCGGCCTCGTTCGACGTGCGGCCGGAGGTATAGAATTCGGCCTGATCGGGACTGTCCAGCGCCTGCAGGTGCTGGCCAATCAGGGCATATGCCTCATCCCATGTGCATGGCACGTAATGGTCGGTCGCGGCGTCATAGCGCATGGGGTGGGTCAGGCGGCCCTGTTCTTCCAGCCAGTGATCGCTGCGCGCCATGAGTTCGGTAACGGTATGGGCGGCGAAGAATTCGGCCCCGATGTGGCGCTTCGTTGCCTCAAACGCCAGTGCCTTGGCCCCGTTTTCGCAGAATTCAAGGGTTTTTTCCCGGTCCGGGTCCGGCCACGCACAGCTTGGGCATTTGAAGCCATCGGGGTGGTTCATCGCCAGTAGCGCGCGCGATCCCTTGGCCAGCACGCTCTGTTCCATCAGCACGCGGGCTGTGGCGTTCGCCGCCCCCCAGCCACCGGCGGGATGGGTATAGGGCTTGTATTGCGGCCTGTCGGACATGGCTTTCCCGTATCGTTCTGCGTTGGCAGCATGTGGCCTTTGCCCGAAGGAAAGACCCCCTGCCTGCGCCATTGCAACAGGAAAAACCCATATCACATTGTAGATAAATGAGTTTTATCTTTTCATAATTGAAATCTATCAAAAACCCGCGAATTATCTGCCCTGTTTATATATAGGCATATACAGACATATAAAGCCATCCCCTTGGACCCGCCTGTGGTTACGGCATGCCATCGGGCAGATCCGCCTGCCCGGCGGGCGGCGGGCGACCCGGCGGGGGCAGGATATCGCGCAACGTAACGGTGTCCAGTTCCGCAAGAAATGCGTCCAGCGCGCGCGACAGGATGGGGCGCAGGGTGCATATATCCGCCAGCAGGCAGTCCTGCTGTCCATTGGCGGGCGTGCAGGCTGCAACCGGTTGCAGGCTGGCTTCCATCCGCCGCACGACGGTCCCGATCACGACATCTTCCGGCGGGCATGCCAGTTCCACCCCGCCACTGCGCCCCCGATGCGCAAGGACGACCCCGTCATGGGCCAGATGGCTGACCACTTTCACCAGATGGTTGTGGGAAATGCCGTGCAGGCCGGCGATATACTGGATCGGGATGCGCCTGCCGGGGTTCTGGCCCAGATGGAGCAGAACGCGCAGCGCGTAATCCGTGTGTAACGTCAGCCGCATGGTGCGGGCGGGACCGGCCGGGACACCTGCCCGTCAGCAGCGCCGGTCATGCGCGGCATCCGTGGCTGGAACTGTATGGCCATGACATGGCGGGCATGATGCTCCTGTCATTCGCGTATAGGCCCCGATAAATCGTGAACAATCGGTGTTGCGCAACACTGTGCATTCCCACCGGAAAACAGTGCAATACAATTGATATTTATAATTTTTTAATTTTCTGTATACGACACATATATACCATCTTCCGACCGCCGCACCGCTTTCGCGGCACCTGCCTGTCCGGTGCGGTGATGGGTGATTTCATGAAATGATGGCGTCAGCCGTCCCGGCAGGCATGATCCGCCCGGCGATCAGCCGCGCAGGATGCCCAATGGGTCAGGCATCCTGCGGGATTTCGCCCTGCCCCGTGTCGGGAATATGCTTTTCCAGCACGACCAGCAGGTTCCCCGCCGAAATGGGGGCGGAGATATAGAAACCCTGAATCCGGTCCACCCCGATTTCGCGCAGGATGGCCATCTGTTCCTCCCTCTCGACCCCGCCAACCGTCACATCCAGCCCATAGGCATGGGCAAGGCCGCACAGATGCGCGATCACCGCGCGGGCCTGCTGGCTGTGTTCGATACCGGCCACAAGGGTACGGGAAATCTTGACCATCGAGAACGGAATGCTGCGCAGGATCTCAAGCGGCAGCATGGCCTGCCCGAAATCATCCAGCGCAAGCTGGAACCCCTGCGCCGCCAGTTCGTGCAGCCGTTCCAGCATCCGGTCCGAACGCCCGGCGGACAGGACGGATTCCGATATTTCCAGCACATAATTCGCGGCCTTGCCGCCCTGCCGCCTGATCTCGATTTCCAGTTCATTCTGGAAACTGACATTCAGCAGGTCCAGCCGGGACAGGTTGATGGCAAGGCTCGGGCAGGCATCAAGGTTGCTGGCCCACAGCCGCATGTCATCACGAAAGACACGGACAAGCTGCGGGCTCATCATCCGCGCCAGCGCGGCGTCCAGAAACACATCGCGAAAGCTGTCCGCCGCCAGCAGCCCGCGCTGCGGGTGATGCCAGCGCAGCAGGGCTTCCATCTGGTCGCACTGTCCCGTGCGCAGGTTCAGGATGGGCTGGTAATACAGTTCAAACTGGTCTTCTTCCACCCCACGGCGGGCATCGGCCAGGATCTGCGCGCGTTCGATGCTCTGCTGGTGCAGGGCGATATCGAACATCCGCGCCTGATTGCCGCCCGCGCGCTTGGCGGCGTATAGCGCGACATCCGCGCTTTTCTGCAATGTCTCGGCGCATTCCAGCGCCGCGATGGGGGTAACGCCCACGCTGCCCGATACGCTGACCATGGTGCCGCCGACCTCGACGGGGGTTTCCAGCACCGACAGCAGCCGCTCCAGCAGAGCGGGCAGCGGCATGCGGTCAAGCGTGTGGCTTATGATAAGCGCGAATTCGTCACCACCCAGACGGCATGCCGCATCTTCGGGGTGGATCAGGTCCAGAAGGCGACGCGCCATGACCTTGAGCACGACGTCACCCGCATGGTGGCCGTGGATGTCATTGATCTGCTTGAAGCCGTCAAGGTCGAACATCATCAGGAACGCATCGCGCGCGATGTCCTGCGCCTTGCGCTCCACTGCGGCCTGAAGCACGGAATTGAAGCCGCCACGGTTGAACAGGCCGGTCAGCGGATCGGTCGCGGCCAGCGATTTCAGCCGGTCGCGCACGTTCATCAGTTCCGTTATCTCGAACCGCGTGGCCACGTAACCTTCGATCGCGCCCAGCGCGTTATGCTTGGGCATGATGGTGGTGCCGACCCAGTACAGCGTGCCATCCTTCGCCCGGTTGCAGATATTGCCGCGCCAGATGCCGCCTGCGCGGATGGTGCGGTACATCTGCCGGAAGAACGCCGCGTCGTGATAGCCGGAATTGACGATGCGGTGCGTCGCCCCCAGCAGTTCCTCACGCGAGTAGCGGCTGATCTCGCAGAACCGGTCGTTGACATAGGTGATGATGCCCCGCACGTCGGTAATGGCGACGATCAGCACGTTGTCCACCACATCGGCCCAGAAATCGGAATCCTTGTGGGTCAGCGCGCGCAGGCGGTCATCATGTTTGAATGGCATTATGTGGAAATCCCCCTCGGTCCCGCTTGGTCCTGTCAGGACGTGGCCGATGTGTGCGGGCCTGAGGCGGCACCAGTCGCGCGTATGGCAGCCGGACCACCCCCATCGCGCACCCACTGTTCCATCTTGCGTGGGGTCAGGGGACGGGCGAACAGATAACCCTGCATCACGTCACAGTCCAGTTCTTCCAGCAGCGCGCGCTGTTCCGCCGTCTCGACCCCTTCGCCAACCACGGTCATGCCCAGCCGCCGCCCGATACCGATGACCGCCATGGTCACGGCCTGCACGTTGGTATCGTGTTCAAAATTATGGATGAAGCTGCGGTCCATCTTGATTTCGGTAAGCGGCAGCCGTGTCAGGCGCGACAGCGACGAATACCCCGTGCCGAAATCATCCATCGACAGCCCGCAGCCCAGCGCGCGCACGGCATGCAGCACGCTTTCGGTCTCGTGGCTGCTGTCCATCGTCACACTTTCGGTAATTTCCACCGTCAGCCGCGCGGGGCTGAGGCCGTGGTCCTTCAGCAGCGCGTCGATATAGGCGGGCAGCGTCTGGTTGCGGAAATGCACGGCGGACAGGTTCACGGCCACCGTGGGCACATGGATGCCGTCGCGGTCCCATTTCACGATCTGGCGGCATGCTTCAAGCAGCGCCCACTGGCCGATGGCCTCGATCTGGCCGGTTTCCTCCGCCACCGCGATGAAGCGGGAGGGAAAGATGTTGCCAAGGCGCGGATGATGCCATCGCGCCAGTGCCTCCACCCCCGTCAGGTCCAGCGTATGGGTATGGACCTGCGGCTGGTAGTGCAGTTCCAGTCCATGATGGGCCACCGTATCGCGCAGCGCCGCCCCAAGCAGCAGCCGGTCGGGCGTGGCATGGCTTTTGGTGGGGCTGGCGACATGGAAGCCGCAGCAACCGTCGTGCCGCGCCTGCCGCATGGCCGCATCGGCATGGCTGAGCAGGGATTCACTGTCCGGCCCGTTGGCGGGAAAGGTGCTGACGCCGATGCAGCACGTCACGCCGATCATATTGCGGGCGATATGGAACGGACGGCTGATGGCCGCGATCAGGTCCCCCGCCACATTGGCGATCCGTTCGCCGTGGCAGTCGGGCACGACCATAACGAACTCATCCCCGCCGGAGCGGCTGAGGATATAGTCATCCTGCGCCACTGAACGCAGCCGGCGTGCGATTTCCATCAGGAATTCGTCGCCATGGATATGGCCCAGCGCGTCGTTGATATCGTGGAAACGGTCGATATCGAGCATGAATACGGCAAAGCGGCGGTTGCCGGAGCGCGCGATGGCGTCCGTCAGGGCCTGATGCAGCGCGCTGCGGTTGAGCAGCCCGGTCAGCATGTCGAAGCGCGCCAGTCGGGTAATGCGCGTGCGTGCCGCCTGCTGTTCCATCGCCAGCGCGCAGAAGGGCGCACACGCCCCCACCAGCCGCTGCGGCCATGCGCCAAGATGGTTGGCCCCGCGCAGGTACAGCGCGAAAATGCCGCCAACCTGCCCGTCCGCGCCCATGACAGGTGCCGCGTAGCACGACTGAAGCCCCAGTGAACGGCACAGGGACTGGTAGCTGTCCCATGCCAGCCGCCCGGCATAAGACGGGGTTGCGGCCAGCTTTTCCAGATCGACAGCGGACGGCCCCCCGCTTTCCAGCGCCGTGCGGATACGGGGCGGCAGGGCGGACGTGCATATGACCCGCCACTCCGGCCGCGTATCGTCACGCACCATCAGGATTCCGACGCTGTCAGGCACGAAACCTTCCACCTTGCGGCAGATCAGGCCGCCGATTTCGGCCATGCCGATATCGCCCGTCAGCGCCTGCACCACGTCATTCTGCAGGATCAGGATCTTGCGGCGCTGGGTTTCCTCCGTCACGTTCTTCAGGGTCGCGATGTAAAAGACCTGTGCCGCGTCCCCCTTCCCGGCCCGCACTTTCGATATGGACAGTTCCGCGCAGACATAATCGCCATCGGCGCGGGTAATGGCCATCTCCCGCGCGGCACCGACCAGCGCATCCAGTCCGCCCGTCCGCGTCGCCTGACCCGCGCAGGCGGGGATCAGCAGCGTGGCGTCACGGCCCATCATGTCAGCCTGCGTCAGGCCCCACAGACCCTCGGCAGCGTGGTTGCAGAAGACGACACGATCGTTGTGATCGAAGATTATGATGCCATCCATGGCCTGCTGAAGGGCGGGAAGCAGGATGTCGGCGGTCAGGGCTGGGGGCGCGCGCATCTGCATTACCGTCCTTCGTCACTGGCATTCATCATCCGCCCCCATCGCCGCGACGACCGGGACAGGGAATACGGACGGCATCCCGCACGAATGGACACGCGGCGTCCCCTTCCCCCTTTTATATGGGAAGGCAGCCGGGTCCGTTCCATAGCGGCGCGGCCTGCGGTGGCGGCGTGGGGGATGATCGGGGCGGTCTGTGGGGGCAACGGGTCGGTTTTCTCCATGGGGGCGTTACAGTCGGATAAGAAATTTATAAAAGGCACATAAATCGTAATATTTTTTAATTCTGTTCTCTATTTATACTTCATCTGGTTCCAGATTGCCAATGCGGCAGGTATTGATCCGACCTGTCGGGCGATTGATGCCTCTAACGCAAATGGTTTCTGCTCCAGTTATTGTATGATATAACACAAAACAGCCTATTTGAGAATATTTAACAATTAATTAATACGCATATTGAATATACGATAACTGAACATGAATGGATACAAATCATGTGGGGAGATATTGTTTTGTAACGTATGCCCCGCCGGTCCGTTTCCTGCGCCGGTTCCGGTACGGCGTATTGTGGTGCTCAGTCCCCCTGCGCCTGCGCACCCGCAAGCTGGCCGGGCAGGCCCGTCAGGATCATGGCCTTTGACGGGCGTGTCGCCGCCACATACAGCAGTTGCTGCGTTTCCAGCAGGTTGGCGCTGGCGCGGCGGGCAATGTCGCCCACATCCACGAATACGCGCCCGAACGTGCTGCCCTGCGCGGTATGCACCGTCATGGCATAGACCGCCTGCAACCTGCCTATGCCACGGCGGAACACGAAACGGTGCTGCCAGCGCGCGCGGTCCTGCGCCGCCTCGTTTTTAAGCCTGCGCTCGATCGCGCCCATATCCGCGCCGGGGCGCAGGATCGGCACCGGCGTTTCATCCCCCGCAAGCGTGCGCAGGACCACTTCATGGATCGGCAGTTCCGTTGTCCAGCCCGCCACCTTCGACGTGGCGGGAAAGGCATGGCGCAGCACCGTGGGGCGGATGGCGGCGACTTCCGCTTCCTCGTTGGTGGCGACCATCACGCGGCGGCCTTCCACATCCATGACCGGGGTGCGGGCGATCACACGTTCCCCCGCGACGAAGGGCGTTGGCGTCTCCCCCCCATGCACCCAGCGCCGCACGATGCGGTTGATGGCGTCCACACGCGCATTGGTCCAGCACAGGTAACGGAACGCATCGCTGTCCGCGCGGAACTCATCGGACGTAAAGGCCCGCCGCATCCATTCGTCCGGCGCGCGCGGCACGAACAGGCCCGCCCCGTCATGATGGCTGGCGCGGCACCATGACCAGTCCAGCGGGCCGCCCTGACTTTCGCGTATGGCGGTGGCGGCGGCGACCAGCGGGTTATCGGCGGCCTGCCGCACCACGGTATTGAGGTGCGAGGCGGAACGGATGGCGAAGGACGGGCTTATGGCCTCCCCCACCGGGGGAAGCTGCGCCGGGTCGCCCACGAACAGCACGAAGCGGTCCGGCACGAGTTCGCGCACCCAGCGCATGAGTTCGGAACCCACCATGCTACATTCATCAATGACGATGACATCCGCCGTGATCGGTTCGGGCCGGTCGGCGCGTTGCAGCACCTCGCGCCCGTCCTGCGCGCCGGGTTGCAGCGACAGCACATTATGGATGGTGCGGCACGGAGCCAGATTGCCAACGCGCGCGCGCAGCACCGCCGTCGCCTTGTGCGTGGCGGCGGTGAACACCACTTCCGCCCCGCGTTTGCGCAGCGCGCGGGCGACCTGCTGCATGAGGGTGGTCTTGCCCGTCCCGGCATAGCCGGTCAGCAGATGGGTGGCCGAGACCCCGCGCGCGGCGAGTATTTCCGCCAGCGCCCGTTCCTGGCACGCGGTCAGGACCGTGCGGGACATGAAACCACCGGACGGGGCGAAGATGCGCGGGCCTGAAGCATCGGGGCGGGTCTGTTCCTTCCTGCGGGTTACGTATCCGCCCGACTAATAAGCCGCGCCACGACAGCCGGCCAGAAGAAAAGCGTGCCCTGCCCCGACCGCAGGGGCCGGACAGGTCCGGTACCACGGAAAATACGATTGCCGCCATACATGAACCGCAAAGCACAATTGCCGTGATCGTTGTGTAATCGTATTGATAAGCCGCCGCGTGCGGTCCACAGTGGCGATGCCATGATGATCGTCCGTAAAAACCCCTGCCGTCACCACCGCGCACTGACCGCCCCGCGCCGGACGCCGCCATCATCCCCGCCGCGCGCGGGATGGGTGGCATGATGCGCTCCCCCCTTGCGCTGGCCATGACCGCCATCGTGGCATGGAGCCTGATCGCCCCGGTGTCCAAGCTGGCGCTGGTATCACTCAATTTCTACAACTTCCTGTTCATCTCCAACGTCATTTCCTGCGTGGCTGTGGGCGTGGCATTTGCCGTGATGTGCCGGGGGAATTTCGCGCGCCTGTCGCCCGTGCGGCGGACCAATCAGGTGGCGATGATGGCGGGCGTGCTGGACTGCATGTTCTACCTTGGCATCTATCACGGCTACCGCATCAGTAACGGGGTTGCGGTGCTGATCGCGCAGTATAGCTGGCCGGTGCTGATTGTGGTGCTGTCCGCCGTGTTCTTTCACGTCCGGCCCACCGCGCGGCAGGGAATGGGGCTGGCCTGCGGGGTGCTGGCCATCATCATCACCATAAGCCATGGCGACCCGCTGCATATCGGGCTGGGCCATCCCGGCGCGCTGGGGCTGGTGGTCGGCGGCGCGCTGTGTTTCGCGGTGCTGTCGGTCCTGTCCAAATACTACATGGACGATGCGCTGGCGGGCACGGTATGGCTGTTCGTGACATCCACCCTTACCTCGCTGGCGGTGGGTGCTGCGGCGGGCGGGATCAGCCTGCCACCGGCGGCGGCCCTGCCCACGCTGGTCCTGAACGGGGTGGCGATCAATGGCCTGTCCTACATATTCTGGATAGTGGCGCTGGCACGCGGCAACGCGGTGCGGATTTCCGCGCTGGTTTTCCTGACCCCCGTGCTGTCAACGCTGTGGCTGGTGATGTTCTTTCACGAACCGTTCCTGCCTGCCTATGCGGTCGGGCTGTGTCTTGCCCTTGCGGGGGGATTGCTGTGCATGCGTGGCAATGCGGCAGAGTCATAGGGCCATCCCGTGGGACATTCCCTGAAATGATCTGCGGCGTCTTCTGAAGCTGTCTTTATATACAGCGGCGACCGGCTACCCAGACTTCCTGCACGTTCAGATCCCGGTCCATGACGACGAAATCGGCACGGTGGTCCGGTGCGAGCACGCCGCGATCGGGCAGGCCCAGCCAGTTCGCCGCATGTGTGCTGACCAGTCCGGCCGCCTGCGGCAGTGATGCCCCGGCCCGCACGGCGTTGCGCAGCGCCACATCCAGCGTCAGCACGCTGCCAGCCAGCGTGCCATCGGCCAGACGGGCCACGCCATCGGCCACCATGACCCCCTGCCCGCCCAGTTCGCTCGGGCCATCGCCCGTGCCGGTGGCGCGCATGGCGTCGGTCACGAATACAAGCCGCCCACCCATCACACGATGCGCAAGCCCGAACAGGGCCGGATGGACATGATGGGTGTCGAACACCATCTCGCCATAGCCCGCATCGCTACACATAAGCGCCGTAACGGGACCGGGCGCACGCGCCATGACCGGCGGCATGGCGTTGAACAGGTGCGTGCCACCGGCAACCCCGCCCGCCGCGCAGATGCAGCCGATGGCCTGTTCCGTGCAGTCGTAATCCGCCATCGTATGGCCGATACTGACCCGCACGCCCGCCTGCGCGAACTGGCGCATTGCGGCCTGTGCATGATCGATTTCCGGGGCCAGCGTCACCACCCGCACCGCCCCGGTATCCAGTGCCGCGCCAACCCGCGCGGGTGTGGGCAGCAGGGCGAAGGGTGGCTGCGCGCCAAGCCGGTGGGGGCTGATGAATGGCCCTTCCAGATGTGCGCCGGGAATGTCGGGGCCATCCGCCATGCCATCGCGCATGACATCCGCCACCGCCCGCAGCGCGCCCAGCACATCATCCCATGGCGCGGTTATGGTGGTGGGCAGGAGCGTGGTGGTCCCGTGGCGCATATGAAAACGTGACAGATGGCGGATCGCATCCACCCCATCCATGGTATCGGCCCCGCCGCCGCCATGCACATGCCCGTCAATAAAACCGGGCAGGATATAGCGATCCGGCACGTCGCTGCGGTCCTGCATGCCGGTAATGACCGTGTCGAACACAATACGGCCGGGCATGACCCGGTCGGGCAGGACGATGTGGCCGTCAATGCTCACGGTACGGCTTTCTCCCCGCCTGTCACGTCATACCGTGACGGGGCGCATGGTGGTTACAGGCCCAGTTCTTCCGGCCGGTAGGCTGCAAACCAGTCCCTGAACTGGTCCGCAGGCAACGGTTTGGAGAACATGTATCCCTGAAGCACGTCGCAGTCCATTTCCGCCAGCAGGCGGCGCTGCTGCTCATGCTCGACACCTTCGGCCACCACGGTCATGCCAAGGCTCTGGCCAATGCGTACCGACGCCATCACCACCGCGCGCACCTTCTCGATGCTTTCCAGACCCACCATGAAGCTGCGGTCGATCTTCATTTCGTTCACCGGCAGGCCCGCAAGGTTGGACAGGCTGGAAAAACCGGTGCCGAAATCGTCCATCGACATGCCAACACCCATTTCACGCAGCGTCTGAACCATGTGGATGGTTCGCTCGTAGCTGTCGATCATGGTGGTTTCGGTAATTTCGATTGTCAGCCGGTTGGGCGGAATCCCGGTCTCGCGCAGCAGGTCACGCACGAAATCGGGCAGCGTTTCATCACGGAAATGCAGCGCCGACAGGTTGACCGATACAATCGGCACATCCACGCCATCGCGTATCCACTCGGCCATCTGCTCGCACGCCACACGCAGCGACCATTTGCCGATAGCCTCGATCTGGCCGGTTTCCTCCGCCACGGTAATGAACCGTTCTGGCGAGACAAAGCCAAGTTTCGGATCGGTCCAGCGCGACAGCGCCTCCACCCCGTACAGCCTGCCGCTGCGGGCATGGACCTGCGGCTGATAGAACAGGCGCAGGTCGTTATTGGCGATGGCGTCACGCAGGGCGGCGGCCAGGATCAGCCGGTCGCTGGCCTGCTGGTTCATGCTCTGGCTGAAGAAACAGCACCGCCCGCCCCCGCTGGCCTTGGCCTGGAACATGGCGCTTTCGGCATTCTTGAGCAGCGTGCCGCCATCTTCCCCGTTTTCGGGGTAAACGGCCACGCCAAGGCTGGCGGACAGGCCGATGCGGACATCGCCAATCTGCGCCGGGGCTTCAAGCTGATGCAGGATCGTGGCGCTCAGGGTGGAGGCATGCTGCTGCTCCCCCGCCGTCACGATGGTAAACTGGTCGCCCCCGCTGCGCACCAGCGTATCATCCAGACTTATGATCTCCCGCAACTGGTTGCTGACCCGCGCGATCAGTTCGTCACCCGCCGTATGGCCGAACAGGTCGTTGATGTGCTTGAAATTGTCCATTCCCACCGTAACCAGCATCAGGTTGCCGCGGCCGGGGCGGCGCAGCAGGCGGGCCATGTTCTGCCGCAGCCAGCGGCTGTTGGGCAGGCCGGTCAGCATGTCGAAATCCGACAGGCGGCTGATATGTTCCTTCGCCTCGTGCCGTTCTATGGCCACGGTGCACAGGTGCAGGCTGGCGTTCACCGCCTTCTGGCAGGCGGGACCGGGCAGGCTGGCGGTGCGGGAATAGCAGGTGAAGACCCCGGCCACGCGGCTGTTGCGCAGGATGATGGGGGTGGCGACGGCGGTATGGATGCCGTGGTGCAGCGTCGCATCGCGCATGTTCCGCCAGCGCGGGTCGGTTGCGATGGCGGGGGACTGCGCCACCGTGCCGGTAATGGCGGCCACGCCGGAACACGGGGCGTCCGGCCCGATGGGCTGCGCGTCATACAGTTCGACCAGTTCGGACGGCAGGCTGGCGCGGCCCACGCATTTCAGCCGGTCATCCGAACCGATCAGGTAGATGGCCACCATCACGTCGGGGATATGCTGTTCGATACGGCGGCAGATGAAGTCCATGACCTCGTTGAGGCCAAGGTCGCTTGAAATCGCTTCCAGCGTGTCGCGCTGAAGGCTGTCGAGGAAATACTGTTCGGTAATATCGGTCAGCACCACCACGATGTTCTCGATCCCGCCATCGGCATCGAATACGGGGTTCATGGTGGCGGATACCCAGATATCGCGCCCGCTGGCGTGGCGGGCGCGGATTTCAACCGTGAAGCCCCGGGCGTTGCGGGCACTTTCATGCAGGGCGTTCAGGATGCCGATATCGGCCGCGTCGCCCGTCAGCAGGGCGGACAGTCCCTGCCCCACCACCTGCTCAAAGGTGAAACCGAACAGGTCGCTGAAGGCGCGGTTGACGTAGATGATGCGGAAGGAAGGATCGAGGATGGCGACGCCACGGTCGGTCTCGCGCACCACCAGCGACAGCATGCGGATTTTTTCGCGGTCGGCGACTTCACGCGATATGTCGCGGATCAGCGCCATGTACCCGACCTTGCCCCCCACCGCGATGCGCGACAGCGACAGGTTGGCCCAGAAGGTGGTGCCGTCAAAACGTTCGACTTCCACATCGCGGCTGGTGCCGACGATGCGGTTGACCCCGCCATCGCGGTTCTGGCGGATCAGGTCATCATGCGTGCTGCGCAGCGCGCGGGGCACGAGGACACTCACATTACGCCCCATCACGTCTTCACGCGCGCAGCGCCACAGTTTTTCCGCGGCGCTGTTGAAGAAGGTGATGTCGTTTTTCTCATCAATCAGCACGACGGCGAGAATGCTCTGTTCCAGCGCGGGCAGGACAGTAATCGGCGTGTTGTCTATCACGTCTCGGGGCATCTTGCTGCTGGGCTCCTGCTAATCGGCAACGCGCGGGATGAGGAGACGGAAATGTGACATATACTGAAATATTTCGATAACCATATCGCGTGACCAGCCAGTACGCGCCTTAATGCGCATGGTCGTATTAACAAAGCATATATCGAAAGTATATGGCCAAAATTACCGCCCGGG
The DNA here is from genome assembly GCF_041402665.1 of Komagataeibacter sp. SM21. NCBI lineage: Bacteria > Pseudomonadati > Pseudomonadota > Alphaproteobacteria > Acetobacterales > Acetobacteraceae > Komagataeibacter > Komagataeibacter sp. SM21. The sequence continues at coordinate 71,309 of NZ_JBGLOV010000005.1, read as the reverse complement.
TAATACCTGTCTCCTGCAGGCGGGCCATGCCTTATGGCCCCGTTTACCGGGCATTGACACGCGCTATGGAAGGATATGCGCCCCGATACCACTCCCCCGCTGGCAATACCCGCACGCCCCGCCGCATTGCCGGGCAGGATGCGCGGGCACGGCATGCCAGTGCCACGGATGACTTTATCTATACCGGAAATGTATGGATAAGGGTGGTCATGACGCATCATCTGCATGGTTATGAGGAAGGGTTGCACCATGTCTTTACCACCACACAAATGTGATCGGGCGCAGCCGTCACGATGACTGTATGGTAGCGGGCGCGACATGGCGTACGGACCGCAGGGGCGCAATCGGGGCGGGCGCCAGCGGCGGGGCGGGACAGCCCGGATCGCCGCGTACGATCATCCCACAGGCAGGAGCCGCAATGGCACAGGCGGGGGCATATTGCACGGACACGTCCCATACGGGCATACCGTGGCGCGGATCGGTTTCCGGTGGGGTGGATGGGGCGCATAATGGCGGGACATGACGGGACATGCAGCCTGTCCGTCGGGGCGGAATGCATCCAGCCCCATGGATGGCTGCTGGTATGCGATGCGCGGCTGGAGCGCATCACGCGGTGGTCGGCCAACGCGCCGGAACATCTGGGTAACGTGAAACTGGCTTACGGAATGGGCCTGCGCGACGTGATCGGGCGCGAGGCAACCCATAGCATCCGCAACGCGCTGGCCACCCATGGCGAAGCCCATCGCCGCCCCGCCCTTGTATTCGGTCAGGAGCTGCCATCTGGCGGTCTTTATGATGTCGCGATCCATACGGCGGGCGACGAAATCATGCTGGAGTGGGAACCGCCCGCCCGTATGGGGCTGGACGGGGCCTATCTGTCGCTGCTGCGCACCATGATCGACCGCATCCGCGAGATTACGGAATTCGAGCGTCTTTACCGCACTGTTGTCCGCCTGATGGCCGGGGTGCTGCGCTTCGACCGGGTCATGCTCTACCACTTCGCCGAGGACGGGTCAGGCAAGGTGGAAGCCGAACATCACGGTCCCGACCTTGAAAGCTTCCTCGGCCAGCATTTTCCCGCCAGCGACATCCCTGCCCCGGCCCGCAGGCTGTACAGCACCAACCTGATCCGCGCGGTCAGTGATCTTGCGGCCAAACCGGTGCCTGTCATCTCGCCTGCCCACCTGCCGCCGGCGGACCTGCTGCATACCCACCTGCGCGCGGCGGTGCCCACCCACCGCGACTACCTGCGCGGGCTGGGGGTCGTCGCATCACTGTCGGTATCGCTGATGGTGGACGGGCGGCTGTGGGGCATGATCGTGTGCCACCATTACAGCGCGCGCACGCTGAACATGAGCGAGCGCGTCGTGGCCCGCATGTTCGGGGAATTCCTGTCGCTACAGATCACCAACCTGCTGCGCACCAAGCGGCTGGTCATGACGCACCAGACCCATGCGCTGATCGAAACCTTCCTCAAGGGGGCGGCCCCGGTCTCTGACATGCCGGCCTATCTCATGGCCCACCTGAAGGAGATGCTGACCTTCGTGCAGTGCGATGGCGCGGCGCTGTGGGTGGGTGGACGGTGGACCTATAACGGCGCGCATCCCCCGCCGGACGCCATGGACGCCCTGCTGGAACTGGCGCGCGAACAGGCGGGGACGCAGATATGGCACACGAACCGCCTGAGCACCTTCATACCGGACGCGGTGCATTATGTAGCCGATGCGGCGGGGGTGATGATCGTCCCGATTTCTTCGCGCGTCGGGGACTATCTGCTGGTTTTCCGCCGCGAGGTGGTGCGGACCCTGAAATGGGGCGCCTCCCCCGATACGCCACCGGACCCGCACGATCCCGTTGACGTGCAGGACGGCTATTTCGGCCCGCGCAACAGTTTCGAGATATGGACCCAGCAGGTCACGCAGGAATGCCTCCCATGGACGGCGGATGAGGTGGAAGCCGCGACACTGGTGCGCTCCGCCCTGATCGAGGTGATGGGCGCATACCACCAGTTGCAGTTGCGTGAACGCGCGGCGGCGGACCAGCGGCAGCGCATGCTGAACGAGGAACTGAACCACCGGGTCAAGAACATCCTGTCCGTCGTGCAGTCACTGGTCAGCCAGCCCGTCGCACCCGAAGATACGGCCCCCGAACATGTCCAGCGCCTGCGCGGGCGCATCCGCGCACTGGCGCTGGCGCACGATCAGGCGGTGCGCAGCGAAGGCGGCGGCCTGCTTTACGCACTACTGGATGCGGAACTTGCACCGTACCGGGAACGTTCGTTCATTACATGCTCCGGCCCGCGCATATGGCTGACGGGTCAGGCGCTTTCGGTGCTGGCGCTGGTGATCCATGAACTGGCCACCAACGCGGTCAAATATGGCGCGCTGGGGCAGGCCTGCGGGCGGCTGGACATAAGCTGGACATATGATGCGAAGGTGGATGAATGGCGTATCACATGGCGCGAGACCGTAGGCAATGCGGTCCTGCCCCCCACGCGGCGGGGTTTTGGCTCCGTGCTGATCGAACGCGGGTTCCCGCATGAACTGGGCGGCAGCGCCCATGCCGACTGCAGGCCGGACGGGTTGCGGGTAACGCTCAACCTGCCTGCCCGCCACGTCAATCCTGCCCCGGACGCCGCCGATGACGCGGACCCGTCGCCCCAACCCCAATCCCCCGCCACCGGAAAGGAGAAGAAAGTGCTGGATGCGGATATTCTGCTGGTCGAGGATCAGTTCCTGATCGCGATGGAGGCGGAACAGGCGATCGAGGACACCCGGATCGGGCAGGTGCGGACCGTGGCCTCGGTTTACGAGGCGCTGAACGCGATAAGCGAGCGTGTGCCCGATGTAGCGATACTGGATGTCAATCTGGGTGGTGAAAGTTCGATCGCGGTGGCGCGTGCCCTGCGTGAACGCGGCGTGCCGTTCATTTTCGCCACCGGCTATGCCGACGGCACCCTCATCCCCAGCGAACTGCATGATGTGCCGGTGGAGCGCAAACCCTATTCCGCCACGGCGCTGGCTGAAAAAATCCGCCAGATCATATCCTGACGCCCGACGCTGAAAAGGAAGTGCCCGCCTTGCCCCGTTTCCCCGTTACCCATGTCGGTCTGGCCATGCTGACGCTGGGCGTCATGTCCTCCTCCGCCGCGCGCGCGGCAGTGCATGCGGACCGGCTGCGGGTGCCTGCGGGATTTCATATAAGCCTTGTATCGGATCAGGTGCCCGGCGCGCGGGAAATGACGCGCGGCGCACGGGGCACGCTGTTCGTGGGCAGCATGGGGGCGGGACGGGTCTACGCGCTGAGCGGGCTTGATGGTCCGGGGCCAGTCAAGGTGCGCACCATCGCCCACGGGCTGGATCTGCCGGTGGGGGTGGCGTTCCATGACGGGGATCTTTACGTGTCCGACATGCGGCGCATCGTGGTGCTGCGCGATATCGAAAACCATCTCGACACGCCGCCCGCACCACAGATCGTAGCCGACGACCTGCCCTACCGCGCGGGCGACCATTCATGGAAATTCATTGCTTTCGGCCCGGATAACCGGCTGTACGTCCCCATCGGCGCGCCGTGCAACATATGCGACGTGGGACATGATTTCGGCCGTATCATCAGCATGACCCCCGATGGCGGGGACCGCCGCGACGTGGCCTTCGGCATCCGCAACACGGTCGGCTTCACATGGCAGCCGGGCACCGGCACGCTGTGGTTTACCGATAACGGGCGCGACAACATGGGCGATGACATGCCATCGGACGAACTGAACCGGCTGGACCGGCCGGGACAGTCCTTCGGTTATCCCTACTGCCATCAGGGCAACGTGCCCGACCCGGAGTTCGGCAGCCAGCATGCGTGCGGCGAATTCACCCCGCCCGCCCTGCTGCTGGGTGCGCACGTGGCGGCACTTGGCCTGCGGTTTTATGAAGGCAGCCAGTTTCCCGCCGCCTATCACAACAGCCTGCTGATTGCCGAACACGGATCATGGAACCGCAGCACGCTTGCGGGGTATCAGGTCGTAAGCGTGGGCTTCGGCCCCGATAACCGGCCCCAGCCGCCCGCCGTGCTGGTCAGTGGCTTCCGGCAGGGGCAGCAGGCATGGGGCAGGCCCGTGGACGTGCAGCCCATGCCCGATGACAGCGTGCTGATAAGCGATGACCTGTCAGGCGCGATCTATCGCCTGACCTACGGCCCGCCCCCCGCCACGCAGTAATCCGCCCGTTCCCGTCATACCCATAAAGGAGGGACCATCTTGATCCGTGGCACCACCCTGATCACCGCCTGCCTGCTGGCCATATCCACCCTGCCCGCCAATGCGGCGCAGCCCCCTGCCCCCGCCAGCCAGACCGGGCAGCCACCGCAGCGCATATATCGACATTTATGGACCGATGACAAAGGCATAAGCCACATCGCCACCTGTCCGGTCAGCAATTTCTTCCTCAAGAGCATGTCCCCACCTGCCGGACCACAATGGCAGGACCCGATGATGCCGCAGGTAGCCACCATCATGATGACGGTCCAGCCCGCCCACTGGGATGGCGCGTGGCACCCGGACCCCAGGCCGCAATGGATCATCCCGCTGCAGGGAAGTTGGTATGTGCGCGCCATGGACGGCACGCGCGTAGAGATGGGCCCCGGCGATATCCTGTTCGGAGAAGACCAGAACGTCCGCCCGATGGAAACCGGCCCCTACCGTGGCCGCAAGGGCCATGATGCAGGCAATATCGGCGATGGACCCGTTACCCTTATGGTCATCCAGACCGCCAGCGCCCCGGTCATCAACCAGCCCTGCCGTTATCGCTAGGCGCTTAGTCCCATCCGGTTGGTTGGAGGAGGTAGAAGCACCAGATTACGGAGCACACGGGACAATCAGGGACAGACCTGCATCGCAATTCGTTACGATTACGAACCTGACCTTTCCTTCCACTACAGTTATCAGCGGATAGCGCAGAAGTTCTGACCATCGGTCATATTCTTATCCACAGATTCCGGGGATAGTCGGAAAGATAACCCTGTGGAAAAAACCTTAGGAATTGAATTTATCTTGTAAATTCAATGATCTTTCGCATGGGTGTGGATTTCTGCGCCCTACCCCTGACAGGGCCATATGCACAGCCGCCATCGCGGCATACTGTTACGACCTGTAAAACATATGCGGGCGGCCCCGGACGGGAGCGGCCCGCGATACAGGAAAGCAGAGGTGCGGGAATGGGTGAATTCATCATACAGGGCACGGTTCTTACGCCGGTCAGCGCAACACGGGTCGGCATGGGCCGCGATGTGGTGCATGTGGCCGCGGATGGCCGCATTGCCGCCCGTCATGCACATGATACCCCCGCCGCCGCCGACCTGCTGGCCCACGCCGCGCGCAGCGGCATACCGGTGCGCACGCTGGGGCCGGGGCAACTGCTCATGCCCGGTTTTGCCGACCTGCACGTCCATGCCCCGCAATGGCCGCAGATGGGCCGCGCGCTGGACCTGCCGCTGCGTGACTGGCTGGAACAGCGCACCTTCCCCCTTGAAGCCCGCTTTGCCGACCCGGACTTCGCCGGCCCGGTCTATGAGGAAATGGTCACCACCCTGCTGGCCAACGGCACAACCACGGCGGTCTTTTTCGCCACCATTCATGAAGACAGCAGCCTGCTGCTTGCACGCATCTGCCTGCGCCATGGCCTGCGCGCCCATGTGGGGCTGGTGGCGATGGACGATCCCGAACTGTGCCCCGAAGGCTACCGCAATACCAGCGTGGAACAGGCCCTTGCCGCCACCCGGCGCTTCATCCACGCCGTGCGTGCGCTGCCGGGCAATGAAAGCGGACTGGTGCGCCCCATGGTCACGCCACGCTTCATTCCCGCCTGCACGGACGGGCTGCTGCATGGTCTGGGCGTCATGGCGGCGGAAGAAGACTGCCTGATCCAGACCCACTGTTCGGAAAGCGACTGGGAACATGATTACGTGCGCCAGCGCACGGGAGTAAACGATACCGTTGCGCTGGACCGTTTCGGGCTGCTGCGCCCGGGCACGGTGCTGGCCCATTCGTGTTTCATGACCGAGGATGACATGGCGCTGGTGCAGGCGCGCGGGGCGGCCATCGCGCACTGCCCGCTATCCAATGCCTATTTCGCAGGCGGGGTGCTGCCGCTTCGCACGGCATGGCAGGCAGGCGTGCATGTGGGCCTGGGCACGGATATTTCCGGCGGTTACTCGCCTTCCGTAGCCGTCAATGCCGCCATGGCGGTCACTGCGGCCCGCATGCTGGATACGGGTAACGATCCCGCACGCCCGCAGGCACAACGGGGGCGGCCCGGTTCCCGCATCAGCTTTGCCGAAGGGCTGTGGCTGGCCACGCGCGGGGGTGCGCAAGCACTGGGGATTGCCGCAGGCCAGCTTGAGGTCGGCATGGCATTCGACGCCATCGAAATCGACCGCACGGCACCGGGCAGCAACATCCTGCCCCCCATCCATGGCGAGGATGGCGCGGCGGAGGATGTGGCCCAGCAGATCCTGTGCAACATGGGCCGCCCCAATATCCGCACCGTATGGGTCGCGGGACGGCAGGTGCATGGAACTGACGCAGCCCCGGACTGACCGGGGCATCGGGCCAATATGATGGCGCCACGCGGCGGTACGGCCATTGTGCCGTTGCTGGCATCATGTAATCATATCGAAACAATTTCGTAAAAACGGGAAATCATGCCAACCGGATGACCGGGGCACGACGAAAGGCATCAATCGGATGGACGGGGAAAAAACGAAACTGTTCGTGTTCTACCTTGGCGGGTCGGCGCCGGGCGCGAATATTGAAGTGCATGACGTACAGTTCGCCGCCGTAAGGAAGCCGGAAGACGCCTACCCCATCATGGCCGAAAAATGGTACGGCACGCGCAAGGGCCTGCATATCGACGCATACGGCATCGTGGACTGGGCCGACGGCCATGACGTAACCCTCTCCCCCGAGAAGCCTGCGGGTTCCAGCAGGCTGTTTTTTGTAAACATGGGCGGCTATCTGCCCGGCAGGCTGCGCGAGGATCACCAGTTCGCCTTCTTCGTCGCGGAAAATGAGGAAGACGCCAAACGCAAGGCGAGGAACACGCTGCTGGTCGATTACAAACACCAGCACAAGGACAATCTGATGGAAGTGGATGACTGCGTGCTGATCGACGCGCTTGAGGGCCAGTACGTCCACCTGAACCCCAATCCGTCCGGCCAGCCGGTCAGGGCGATATTTCAGGGCGTGATATGGGTCTGACCCGCTACGGGTAAACCCGGCCGCAAACTTACGCCCGGACCATGCGGGCCGCCACAACCGGCGGCCCCGCATGCGGCAGCGGGCGCTATGGCAGACCGCTTACGCCGTCCACCGCCCAGTTCCAGTGATAGAGTTCGAGGTCGTTCATGACCTCCCCTTGCGCAAGGCGCAGCGTGCCGTGCTGGTCACGCAGGGGACCGACGAAGGGGGACCAGCCGTTCATGATACGGCTGCGCACCGCATCGGCCTTATCACGCACATCCTGTGGCACGCGCCTGCCCCACGGGTCGCGGTCAACGCCCTGACCCATCATCAGCAGTTGCGGTACGGGCCGCCATGTGCCCGCAAGGCGCGCACGGACCTGCGCTATGTAGAACTGCGCGAAGTCCAGCACGACGGAGGCCACATACGCATCCGGCCCGAACTGGCGGATGTCCTTGTTCCACATCGCGGCCCACAGGCCCCGTTCCTGCGCCACATGCAGGTAGCCTGCCTCATCCATGATGCCGAACAGGAAGTCGCATCCCTTGTCCGCCAGTGCGTTGGCGGCCTGAATGGCGGCCTGCGGATCGAACCATGCGTTGATGGTGATGACCTGCATCGTGGCGTCCGGGTTGACCGTGCGCGCGCCCATCAGCGCCGCATTGGCCCCGGCATAGGCCGAAGGTAGCGGGAACGCGCCGATAAAGCCCAGCTTGCCCGTCTTGCTGAGCAGCCCCGCCGCAACCCCGATCACGTAGCTGACATACCAGTGCGCGATATAATACCATGATACGTTGCGTTTCACGGCCCGCCCGTCGCACTGCACGAAGGCGGTATCGGGCGCGCGGGCGGCAACATCGGTCAGGAAGTCGCCATAATCCGCGCCGGTCATGACCATCTGCGCGCCTTCGGCCACGAATTCACGCAAAAGGCGGGTGGCATCGGCGGAATAGGGCACGCTTTCCACATAGACCGTGCGCAGGCGCGGGAATTCCCTGCGCACCGCCTGCAGGGCGACATGGTGCATTTCGGTCCAGCCGCCATCACTGGTCGGTCCGACATAGCCCATGGCCAGCAGGGCGTCCTCCTCCGCTACCGGCGGCAGGGGCGGCATACTGGCATAGGGGGCGGCAAGATCGGCCAGTATCTGCGCCGTTGACTGTGGGCCGGATGGGGCGGCAAGGCCCCGTCGTGGCGCAAGGCCGGTGGAAAGGGCAGCCCCGGCCGTGGCCAGCAGGTGCCTGCGCGGCAGGATCATGCGCCGTGTCTTTCAATAAAGGGAAGGAGATGGTCTACCGTGCCCACAGGGTCCGCAACCTGCGGGGCGTGTCCCGTATCCATGGTAATGACCTGCGCGCCGGGCACAAGGGCCTGCATCCGGCGCTGCACGGGCAGGATGACCGAACGGTCGCCAGTCGCCTCGACATACAGGCGGGGAACCGTGCCAAAACGCGCTGCCGTAAGGGATGCGCGCAGGTCCAGCCCGCCCAGCCCCTGCGGTGTCAGCCTGCGTGACGCGGCGATGGCGACATCGGGCGGACAGTCCTGCAGAAAGATGGCCACGGCCGCCTCGGGCGGGACAACGGACACCATGCCGGGTTCGGGCCAGCGCAGGTAGGGGTTGATGCCGGTCGCCGCCGGGTATTGCGGCACCATCCGTTCCACCACCTGCCCGAAGCCCATGCCATCGGGCAGCATCATGCCCGCAAGATAGGCGATGGAGCGCACGCGCGCGGGAAAGCGTTCCGCCACGGCGGAGGCGACAACCCCGCCCCCGGAATGGGCGACAAGGTGGACGGGCGTGCCGATCATGTCCATCAGTTCCGCCACATGCGCCACGTAACGCGCCAGCGTGGCATCCCGCGCGGGCGTGCCATCCACACCATTACCGGGCAGATCGACGGCATGGGCGGGAATGGCGGTGCGCGTCGCCCATACATCCATGAAACGCTGCCAGGCCCAGCTTCCCTGCCATGCGCCATGGATCAGGATGACGGCGGACGGGCCGGATATGTCCTTCATCGACCGTAAGTCCGGTCATACATGGTCCGCAGATGGTCTTCCACCGTTACCGGCGGCCAGAGCGGGCTTTCACCGGGGGCAAGACAGCCGGGCAGGCACTCGACCATCTGGTCGGGATTGCCGGTATGGAAGAAGGGCACCGAATACCGTTCCCGCCCCGATGTGTTGATGACGCGATGCAGGGTGGAGCGGTAGCGGTTATTGGTCCAGCGCGAGATCATGTCGCCCAGGTTGACGACGAAGCTGCCGGGAATGGGCGTGGCGTCCAGCCAGTTTCCGTCCGGCGCGCGCACCTGCAACCCGCCGCTGTCATCCTGCAGGAGCAGCGTCAGCCCGCCGAAATCGGTATGGGCACCTGCCCCCTTCTGTCCCGGCGGGGCCTTGGCGGGCTGAGGCGGATAATGCAGCAGGCGCAGCGTGGTCAGCGGGTCATGACAGAAAGTGGCGAAATAATCTTCCGCCAGCCCCAGTGACAGGGCGATCCCGCGCATGAGCTGTTCGCCCAGCGCAGTCATGGCCGCGCTGTATTCCATCATGACGGCGCGGAACCGCGGCATGTCCTGCGGCCACTGGTTCGGTCCCTGATTGAAGCGTCCGGCCACCACGGCGGGATCGGAAAGTGATTTTTCCGGGCCGATATAGAACCCTTCTTTCAGGTCCGGCGGCGTGCCGGGTTCCAGCGTCTGGTCGCGCAGGGGTTCATAACCGCGATTGCAGGTCGAGCGGTTCTTGTTCAGTGCTTCCTTGCGGGTTTCCGGCAACGCGAAGAACTGGCGCGACTGTTCAAATACCGCGGCAATCAGGTCCGCTGGCACGCCATGGTCGACACAGTAGAAAAAGCCCATGTCGCGGCATGCTTCGTGCAAGGTTGCACCCACTTCCTGCCGCCGGGCGGGATCATCCGCGCGCAGGCCCGCAACCGATATGACAGGAAGACCCTGCCATGCCGCTGCACATGACTGTTCAGACATTGTTATTCCCCCGGTTTGATATGCAGGCCGCACGATCCGCCCCCCAGACAGACCGCGCACCCCAGGTCAACAGTCCAGCGGCCATATCCGCCTGCTGGTCATCATCAGTTTTCCACCAGCCTGCCGGTTTTGACAATAGTGGCATGCGCCATTGTGGGGTAAGGCAGGGTCGTTGCGGGACTGGAACGCCGGAAATCCAGCCTTCCGTCCATTCCGATATTATTGCCCCGCACCATGCCGCCCGACGGTAACATGGCGTGTGGGCATTCAGGTTAAGGGGCATTTCACATCCGTTATACTGCCATACCCGCGCCCTGCCCCGGTTGTGCGCGGGTCGGGCGCGTGGCATGATGTGATAACAATCCGTATCGGGGCCGCCACATCGCAACCGGCGGCGGGAGGGCATGGCCATGCGGGCCGGATGCCGACACCCCGCACGGGCGGACAGGGACAATGCTGGTTCACGAAGGGACATCACGCAGTATCAGTACCGACCTGCGGCTGGGCTGCACACTGGCGGCGATGGCGGGGGCGATCAACGTGACCGGCTTTCTTGTGGTGGGGTACTATTCTGCCAACATGACCGGCAACCTGTCGGCGCTGGCTGCTGATGTTCTGGGTGGCGGGGCGGTGTCCGTCCTGTCCTGCCTTGGTCTGATCGCCGCATTCGTCGTGGGTGGGATTTCAGCCACGCTGCTGGTCAATGCAGGACGCAGGCATCACCTCCATGCGGTCTATGCCTGCGGCATCGTGCTGGAGGGCATGATGCTGGTGGCGCTGGGGGCGACCGCCGATTTTCTGCCCGCGCGGCAGGCCACACGGATGCTGGCCTATGGGCTGAGTTTTCTGATGGGCCTGCAGAACGCCACCGTTACCCATATTTCCGGCGCGCGGGTCCGCACCACGCATATGACCGGCATGCTGACCGATCTGGGCATAGAACTGGCCCAGTGGCTTGAACACCGCCGCACCCCATGGGCGGATGCAACGGCCATGCGGGTGCGCGAACGGCTGCGGCTGCATGGGGCAATCGTGCTGTCCTTCGCACTGGGGGGTATTGCGGGCGCGCTGTCTTACCGCTGGTGCGGGGTGATGGTACTGCCGCTTATGGGTGTGATGCTGATTGCGCTAGCGCTGCCCGGGGTTGTGCGCACGCTGCGGCGGGACTGACGGGCGTGCGGTTGCATGCCACGCGGTGCCAGTTTATCCTTGGTGCCAGAAATGGCGGGCATGGCCCGCGACCCGTCCAGCGCGCGTGAGGCATCATGAAACAGACCTCGGCTACCGAATTCCTGTCCACCACCGGCGTAGCATTCACGGTGCATGATTATGAATACGCACCGGGCGGCGGCCTGATCGGCATGCAGGCTGCGTCCTCCATCGGTGTGGACCCGGCCTGCGTGCTCAAGACACTGGTGGTGGAAGTCGATCGCACCACGCCCGTCTGCCTTGTGGTGCCTGCGGATCACAAGGTGAATTTCAAGAAGGTGGCGGCCCTGTTTGGCGGTCGTAACGCGCGGATGATGAACCCCGAAAAGTCAGCGGATCTGACCGGTTTCCGCTCCGGCGGCACCAGCCCGTTCGGTCAGGCGCAGCAAATGCCCGTCGTCCTGTCAGCCGACGCCATGGCGCAGCCGCAGGTCTACATCAACGCGGGCGATCAGGGACTGGTGGTCTGCATTGCCCCGGCGGACGCGCAAAAGGTGGTGAATGCGCAGGTAGCCGAGATTTCAGCCCCGCCCGCGCCCCCTGCCGCATAAGGCCAGCCACGGGGGCCGGGGTGACAGCGTGGTGGCCCACACGCCAAATCCATTATCGTCCCGTTTCGAATCCTGCTATGCGGACGACATGAACAAGCTTGCAACCCGCGTGCTGCCCCTTGCCGCCGCGACGGCCATCCTGTCCTGGTCCAGTGCCTATCCTGTCGTGCGGATCGCGTTGCGGGACATGCCGCCGGTACCGCTTGCGGCCATACGTTATGCCCTCGCCGCCCTTCTGGCCGGGGCATGGCTGGCATATAACCGCATCCCGCCCCCGGCGCTGCGCGACGTGCCGCGTGTTCTGGCCTGCGCGGGGATTGGCATCTCGCTGTACAATGTGCTGTTCAACATGGGGGAAGTCACGGTTTCCTCCGGTGCGGCAAGCCTGCTGATCGCATCCGCGCCACTGATGACCGCGCTGATCGCCATGCCGGTCCTGGGCGAACGGCTGAATGGCTGGGGCTGGATTGGATCGCTGCTCAGCTTTTCCGGCGTGATCCTGATCGCGGGTGGGCAGGCCGGTGGCATCGCGTTCGGTTCGGGGGCAACCTTCGTGCTTGGGGCGGCCCTGTGTTCGGCCATCTACATCATCATGCTGCGGCAGGTGATCCAGCGTTACGGCGGCCTGCCGGGCATATGCTACATCCTGATCGCGGGGGCGATACTGCTGCTGCCCTGGCTGCCCCGGGCATGTTCCATCCTGCCGAACGCCCCGTGGTCCTGCACGGCGGCGGTGGTTGAACTGGCGGTTTTTCCTGCCGCGCTGGGGTACGGGGCGTGGACATTCGTAATCGGCCATATGGGGGCGGCGCGTGGTTCGGCGCTGCTGTATACCCTGCCCCCCGTGACGATGGTGCTGGCCTTTATCCTGACCGGTGAGATCCCCGGCCTGCGCACGCTACTGGGTGGTGCGGTTGTGATGACGGGCGTGATCATCATGAACACATGGGGCCACCCGGACCGCAGGCAGGCCCGCATCCGCGCGGCACAGGACAGGCAGGTTTCGGGCAGTCCGGGCACGGCATCCGTTCGCTACGACAAAAGCTGACACGCTGCGGGCGACCGGGGATCGCCGCGACGGCGTAGCCCCCTACCCCAGAGATATGGAGCGAGTGGTGAAAGAGGCCGCTAGCCCGCCCCGATGCGCGGGATCACGCCCTGTTGCTGCTGGCGTTCAATCGCACTGATCAGAACCGCCAGCGGATCGGCATCCTGCGTATATCCGGCCAGCCGGATTTTCGTCATGTCAGATACGACATCGGCTTCCGTTCCGAACACGAAATCCCCAAATCCCCAGCCAACGGCCCGGGCGAAATCGGGCTGCACCAGATCCCTGCCGATCCGATCCCATATCGGGGTCAGTGCGGGCATGTGTCCGGCCAGCGAGAACGGGATAGGCTCGCCCACCTCAAGGCCGAAATGCCGGGCCAGACGTTCCCATATGCGACGCCACCGGAAAGGCGGATGCACATAGTTGAACGCCTGACCAGCCGCCGCATCGGACGTTGCCGCCCACAGGCTTGCCCGCGCCAGCGCATGGGCATCCGTGACCTGCGCCAGACACCCGTCATATGTCCGATATGACCCCGGAAACCGGAATGCCGCCTGATCCGCTGCGCAGATCGCAGCGTAGGCCCCTATGACAGTAGCAATATTCATCGCGTTGCCAGCAGCGTCGCCCACAACCACATCGGGGCGCAGGATTGTCCATTGCGGGCCACCGGCTTCATGGCGTGCCTGCAATTCGCGCTGCTGGGTGAAATAGAAGTTTGGGCCGATCGGCCGCGGGTTTTCGTCTTCATAAAATGGCGTTGCAACCGGGCCGAGATGCACGCCATACACCTTGGCGCCCTGATAGAGGACAACACGCTTCAGCGACGCGCCCGCATGCTTCAGCCCATCCAGCAGGTTCCGCAGCATGACCGAATTGCGCGCATCCTCCTCGGCCAGTCCGCCACCGGGGCCGTAGGCTGCGTAAAACAGGTGCGTGCAGTCCGCTGCGGCTTCCAGCGCCTTTCGCGTCTGTCCGGCATCGGTCAGGTCAGCGCGAACATCCCCATGACTACGGGAGAGACCCCGCCCTTCCCAGTCGGGTGTCGTGGCCATGACTTCAAGCAGGGCCTTGCCGATAATGCCGTTAGCCCCTGCCACCAGTGCCTTGTAAACCATGCCCGTGTCTCCTTGTGAGGGGCGGAATAATACATGCTGGCATTCCGCGCAGGGCTATCATTTTCGTGATGAATCCCTTTCGCATGAACCAGACGGGATTTTGTAAAATGCCTTTGACGCGCCGTTGTTTCACAAAAATACGGCCCAATCCTTTTCTGTTCCGATAGCGCCTAAAATAGAAAGCACGGCACGGAAACATGATATGCGATGTTCAACACCATGTTCCATGAAATTACTTCGTGCGTCGGGGCCAGCATGGAACAGTCTTCAAAGGGCATCGTCAGAACAGTATAAAAAATCATTACTCATAAAATATCGCAAATGAGGCGACAGCTTCTGCCCGGCTTCATCGGGAGATTGCCTCAATCGGCGGTTATGCCAGTCAGGGCCATATCGATTATCGTCCAGTTCGTGCTTCTGGCGACCGCCGCGATGTAGCCATCGGGACGTATGAGCCAGATACCGTTTTCATCCGGCGGCTGACACACACGGGGAGCCAGCAAGGATGAGTGACGCGCGATCATGGCCCGCGCTCCGGCATTATCCGTGGATGCAAGCACAAAGCGGGGAATACCGCCCCCCGCGCCGTCATGTCCGAAAACCCATCTCTGTCCCGGTTCGGGGCCATGCAGTCCCCGCGACGACCCCGCGTTGAGGGGGCTGTCAGGATACCCTGTCGTGATCCCGGCAAACCTGTTGGCCATGCCGCGACGGATTGCCGGAATGCGGAAACCCTGTTTCACAATAAAGTTGCGTATCTTCTGCGCCATATGACCTCTGAGCAGAACAACATGGGTCATGCGACCGGAATCCGACAGGATCTGCCGTGCAACGCCGCTGCGTTCGATACTGTAGCTGTCCAGCAGGGATCGCCGCGCCAGCCGCTGCTCGACAAGCGCCAGCTTCCAGCCAAGATTGAAGGCATCCTGCATGCCCGTATTCATGCCCTGACCACCGGCGGGACTATGGACATGGGCTGCGTCACCCGCCAAAAACACGCGGCCCCTGCGGTAATCCCGGACCATGCGTTCATTAACCCTGAAATCCGACAGCCACACCGGATCTGACAGGATGGTCCCGTCCGGTCCCCGCCGGTCAACAATGGCCTGCATTTCCTCAAGATCGGGCCTATGCAACGGAACCGGACCTGAATCGGCTATGATACGGGAACGGTCATGCGAAATCGGAAAGAACATGACAGCCCCGTCGGAGTGCCAGAAAATCGCCGGCTCGTCAGGCGGGATCGCAGACCCGGCTACATGGGCATCCGCGATGACAAAACCCGTAGGCAGGGTGTCGCCTTCAAATACAAGGCCAAGCCTGCCGCGCACAAAAGAATGCGCCCCGTCGCAGCCGATGAGCCACGCTGCCTCCAGCACTTCAATCCCGCCCTGTGCATGCGTAAGCGTGCAGGTAACACGTGCTCCCCGGTCCACGAAATCGGTCAGTTCCGTTGCGCGTTCGACCGTGACGCCAAAAGTGCCGAGATGTTCTTCCAGCAACCGCTCGGTTTCAGACTGCGGAATCATCAACAGGTAATTGAAGGATGAGGCAATCGTCCCGAACGGAATCCGGGCGAGTGTCGTATTGCCAGTATGCAGGCTGACAGCGTGCGCATGCAGTCCCGCAGCCACGAAAGCATCCGCGCAGCCCGCCGCGTCAAGCAGTTCGAGGGTTCGGGGCCAGATGGCCAGCGCGCGGGACCGGGTGGTCCGTGTCGGCAGCCGGTCTATAACCCGGACAGGCACGCCATACCGGGCCAGTGCAATGGCCATGGTCAGCCCGACAGGCCCCGCGCCGGTAACAAGAACAGGCTCCGACATGATTTTGATCCGAAAAAGAGGAGGCAAGCCGAAAAATACGGATACGCACCACCCCGTTAACGTCAGATATGTCGGGACTGTTTCCTGTGCCCCAAAGCGTATGGAACGGCTTCTGACAGCTTGATTGGCTTTTCAATGACCGGAACCCGCATGGGGTGCCTTCGGTAATCGGGACAGCCGGTTCGGAGGCAGCGCGAAATGCCCGGAACGTGATGTCGGCCCCATGAATCCCGCCGTATAAATCATGCAATCGCTGAGGGCAGGATTACGGCCATGATTGATCTTTCGGACATCGATACGCTGATTTTTGACTGTGACGGCACCCTTTTGAATACACCGCCCATTTATGCGCTGGCATGGACCAAAGGGTTTCAGGAAACCGGGAAACAGATGCCGCGGGAATGGTTCATGGCCCGCGCGGGCATGTCCGATCATGTTCTGATGGACGCGTTTGAAGGGGATTTCAAAGTTCACATCCCCAGCCGCGCCAGAGCCATCGAAGTTATGCGCCGGGAATTTTTCACCAACATTGCCGACCTTAAGGAAATCGCGACCGTGGCCCAGATCGCGCGATCAAACCACGGAACCCGCCAACTGGCGGTCGCATCCGGCGGTGCCCGGCCCATTGTCGAGGCCTGCCTGAAGGCGACACACCTGTTCGATCTTTTCGACAGGATCGTCACGATCGAGGATGTTGCTCACCCCAAGCCTGCGCCGGATCTATTTCTGAAGGCAGCGCAGCTCCTCAATACAGCGCCGACACGCTGTTTTGTTTTTGAAGATACGCAATCCGGTCTGGATGCCGCCCATGCCGCAGGGATGCGGTGTATAGATGTTGCACAGATAATTCCCCCGCCATGACGGACACGTATTGCCATTAATCCTTTGGACCTGCTCCCCTGCCCATGAACAGCAATGCTGCCGTCCTGTCTGCGTTCGAGAAAAACGCGATGACTGTTTCTGGACTACGCTCACGCATTGACGGCGTGTCAGCCGCGCATCGGGCAAAGCGGCAATCCATGCCATGAAATGACCCGTGGGTGTGGCGATGCCCATGACGTTGCAGCGACTTTTCAGTCCTGTCATGCGTCTGGCCGCGATGATCGCGGGGGCAGCTTTCCCATGTGACCAGCCCCCGCCACGCGGTTGATTAAACCGGCGCATGGCCGCACAAGGGATGGAGAGGATCGCCCGTTATTTATGGCCGCCCCGGATGCCGCATGAACAACAGGGCGAACTGGCAGGCAGGCAAGGCAGGAACCGCATGGACCCGTTAACCGATATTTCCTTTGCCCCCGGCATCGACGCGGCATTGCAGGCGCGCGTGCTGACAGCCCCGCATTTCCGCCGCTGGTATGACGGCATGCGCGCCCGCTTCACCCTGCGCCATGTGCTGGTGCGCGATGCGGTGGCCTTCAGCACGACCCGCATGGGCTTTATTCTGGTGCAGGCCGATGCCCTGCATCATGGCGAGCCTGTCCCCGGCCTCGCCCTGCTGCGTGGTGATTCCGTCTCCGTGCTGATCGTGCTGAAATGCCCCGGCCATCCCGATCGCACCATCCTGACACGCGAAGCACGCGTACCCATCGCCCGGCCCGACCTTCTGGCCCTGCCCGCGGGCATGCTGGATGGTGGCGCATTTGTCAGTACCGCGCTGCGTGAACTGTCGGAAGAAGTGGGCGCGGATCTGCGCGTGCGGGAAAAGGACCTGATCAGACTGACGGATGTCTGGCTTTCCCCCGGCGGCTGTGACGAAGCCATCGGCCTGTATTATACCGAACTGCATATAGGGGAGGCGCTGGCCCGCAGCCTTGCCGAACGCCAGACCGGCCTTGCCTGCGAGCACGAATATATCCGCCTGCACGTCGTCAACTTGGCTGACCTGCCCCGTATCGGCATGACGGACGCCAAGACCCTGCTGTCATGGCATATGTATCAGGCACGTCATAAATAACCGCGCCGCTTTTTTTGTTGACACAACCCCGTGAGGTCAATCATAAGGGTGGGAAGCAGACCTGCCTTGTGCAACTGCTTCTTGGACGTTTCCTCCCTAAACTCAGCGGTGCGCATGCACCGCTTTTTTTTATCCTTTTTTATAGATAAGTCCTATAACTGTATGTCGTGTCGTATAATCACAGCCACGACATAACAGACCGGAAGGAAGCAGCATGAGCGGTATCTTCAACGACGTGATGGGCAAGCTGAGCGAACTGGCGGGTGCCACCGGCCTGTCGCAGCAGGTTCATTCCTATCTGTCGCAGTTGCTTACGCCCGATACCCTCAATACCATGCTGGCACAGGCGGAACAGGCCGGACTGGGCGACAAGGTCCGTTCATGGGTTGGCGATGGCCACAACCTGCCCATTTCCACCGATGAACTGCGCACGCTGCTGAACAACCAGCAGGTACAGGCCATGGTGGACAAGACCGGCCTGCCCGCCGCAACCATCCTGCCGGTTCTGGCCCACCTGCTGCCAGAAGCCGTCAACGCCCAGACCCCGCAGGGCAGCGTCCCCCCGAAAACGGCGTAAGCCATGATCGGGCCGGTCACGGTTCCGGCCCGTTCCTATTCCGCCGCCACCTGCCGGGCCAGCAGGTCGCCGTATTGCGCAATGGCGGCGAACAGGTCGGTCAGCACGGCCTGTAGCGATACGAAGCCCGCATGGGGTTCCAGCGAATCCTGATCCATGTACAGGCCACGGCTGATTTCAAGCTGCAGGGCCTGCACGCCCCGACGTGGCCGACCATAATGACGGGTCACATAGCCACCGGCAAACGGCACGTTGCGGGCTACCGTGTAACCATGCCCGCTCAGCACATCTTCCACCAGCGCCGTCAGTTCCGCCGTGCAGGACGTGCCCCAGGCATTGCCCAGCACGAAATCAGGCATCTCGCCCCGCCCCTGCGGCGTCGGCATGGAATGGGCATCAAGCAGGATGCAGCAGCCATGCTGGTCCCGGCATGCCTGCACCAGACGCGACAGCGTATCATGATAGGGTTGCCAGCAGGTACGGATGCGCGTTTCAGCCTCGCTGAACGGTAACGGACGGGGATAGATCGGCCCGTCGCGGGAGACGATGCGGGCAATCGTACCAAATCCGGCGCGCACCTTGCTGCTGGTCGTATTGCACCAGTGGGGCAGCGGATCGCGGAACATGGTGGGGTCCAGTTCCCACGCTTCGCGGTTGACGTCGCAATAGGCACGCGGAAACGTGGCGTGCAGCATGGTCGCCCCCTGCCCCATCGACCCTTCGCACAACCGTTCCACGTAACAGTCCTCGCTGCGCCGCAGCGCATGTGCATCCAGCCGTGACATGCGCAGGAATTCAGCCGTGTAATCACGCCCCGAATGTGGGGACGCGACGATGACGGGGGCTGCCCTGCCCTGCGGCGCAAGGATGCGCAGTGGCGGGTCGACAGGGGCCGTCACGGCAGATCCTGCGCCCCAGCCGGGCTGGCAGGCCGCGTTATGCGCGTGGACAGGCAGGCATGATGACACATCCCGACATAGGGACAGGCGGCGGCTTTCGGGTCAATGCGATTTTTTTCAAAAGGGGGGTTGCATCCCCCTGAAATGGTGAGTAAAAGCCATCTCACCGGAGCCGATTGGGCGCATAGCTCAGCGGTAGAGCACTATCTTGACATGGTAGGGGTCACAGGTTCAATCCCTGTTGCGCCCACCACTCGGCTCCGGGTATTCCGCCAAAAACCAGCGTTGTGTGTGATAATTCCCGAAACGGGAAAGTTCACTATCGTCCGCTATCGTTCATGGTTTACCGCCATGATCTGTGCAAAATCCGTACAGTGTTTTTGGCTTGTACCCGCGCCCCATTCCCCATATAATCCACACGCTGCGGCACCCATCCGGTTGGTGCTGGTCACACTGTCGCGGCACCATGCCGCTGCGACAAGACGTTCACAACGAAGCGGAACCACAGGACAGTTCTGGGATCAATTTTCACATTCCTGTCGCTGCCAGAGGAAAATCCCAGCCAGCATGTCTCCCCCATCGCGCCGGCGGCGGGTGTCCGTTATTCCATGCTGTTATCTGCTGTCCCGGACGCCCTTACCAGTCTGAAACCGGCCCTTCATCCTCCTCATCGGGTTCCAGCGGGTCTATCAGGCCGTCCTTGTCGGGATCTATCGGTTCATCCTCATCCCAGTCGGGGTCCGGACTGTCGGGATCGCCCAGCGGGTCGTCATCGGGGTCCTCGTCGGGGTCCGGGCCGGGATCGGATATCGGTGTCGGCGGCACGGATGATGGCGCATCAGACGGCACGGGGATATCCGGGTTATCTTTTACCTGCATCCTGAGCATGGCGCTTCTCCATAAAGGATGCCCGTGCAACGGACGGTACGGGACAGGAGTTTCACCGCAGGCAGCACGCTTTTCTTACACTGTGATGCACGGGACGCGGCACTCACTTCTTCGGTAATTGCGACGCACTCGTAATTACGGCAAGCTGCCATCATACGGGGGCATCACGCGGTGCATCGTGCCAGCATTCCAGGCGTTTGCAGGCATGGTGCGCCGCTTTCCCGATGCACCCTGAACCGGAAAAGGAAATGCCTTATGCCTGTCTCCCGCCTTAAACTATCTGCCGCCCTTGCCATCGGTCTGGCCGTTCTACCTGCAATGGCCCATGCCGCCGATACGGCAACGGCCCATCTGGTCGGAACGGACGGAACCGACCGGGGGACAGCCAACATCGCGGAAGCACCCAAGGGCGTTATCCTGCGCATCATGGCCAAGGGGCTGACCCCGGGCTGGCACGGCATCCATTTCCATGAGAAAGGCGATTGCGGCCCGCCGAAATTCACCAGCGCCGGTGCGCATGTGCATGCAACCACGCCGGTCGTGCATGGCCTGCTGAACCCCAACGCCAATGATGCGGGCGACCTGCCCAACCTTTTTGTCAATCAGGACGGGACGGCGACGGTGGAGCTCTATTCCACGCTGGTTTCGCTTAATGGCAAGGATGGCCGCCCTGCCCTGCTGGATGCCGATGGCGCGGCGCTGGTCATTCACGCCAACCCCGACGATTACAGGACGCAGCCGATTGGTGGCGCGGGCGACCGTGTCGTCTGTGGGGTCATCCGCTGATTACGGCCTGATCGCTTGATACGTCGAAGCCGCCCTGCCCCGCTGCGGGGCGGCCTGTGTCCCTGCCCGTTTCCGGCGGGATGCGAAAATGGTGCTGCTTCATACTGGTGGACAGATTTTATCTGCCCGTCCGGAAGCCGATGCGTTGGGCTGATTTTGAAACGGCCCGCGCCGGTGTTCCGGTCGCGCTTCAGGGTGTCGTCCGCACGATCCTGCATCACGGCGTCCTGTCCCGTGCGGTCACGGCATTCTGGGTGCGCGACGAAAGTGTATCACCCACGGAAAAATTTGTTCTGGTAAAACTGTCCAGACTGCCAAGGGACAGCAGTATCGCCAGCCAGAACAGGCTGCCCAGTGCAAAAATCGCAGCCAGTGGGGGCGCCAGCGTAATACGCATGAAGCCGAAGACGATAACCAGCCCCATCAGCACCGCCACTGCACATATGCCCGGCCCGAAACCGGTCGTGGCGATAGCCAGCTCTCCCATGAAAAGCGCCATGAGCGCGCCCCAGCAGGCCATAACGCGAACCATCACACCCGCCCGACCAGATAGAGGACGGGAAACAGCAGTATCCAGACCAGATCTACAAAGCTCCAGTACAGTCCAACCACCTCCACCGGTATGACGGGTACGGGCTGCCCCCTGCGCCGGGCCGTGCGGTAACAGACCCACAGGATCAGTCCAATCCCCACCAGCATGTGCAACCCATGCAGCGCGGTGGACAGGAAATAGAAGCTGTAGAACAATTGCGCGCCACCCGCATCCGGCCCCGAAATGGAAAAACCCGCACCGGGAAACAGGTGTTCGCTAAATTCGAGATGCCATTCCCAGATTTTCAGCCCAAGAAAGGCGACCCCCAGCCCGGCGGCCCCCAGTGCGGGGGCAATGATGCGGCGCGCGCGTCCCGCCCGCGCGGCTACGACCGCAAGAGTGTACATGGCGCTGCCGGTCAGCAGCAGCAGCGTGTTGATGCTGCCTATGATAAGGTTGGTATGCCGCACACCCATGATCCATCCCGCCCTACGGGTGTGCGAATAGACCAGAACGACCAGAAACAGCCCCCCAAACAGCAGGACTTCACTGGCAAGGAACAGCCACATTCCCGCCACCGCCGTTTCGTCACGGTGTTGCGGCGTGTCATAGGGGGCAAGGTCGTCAGGCATGGGGCGGCTCCTGACTGGCGGCCCGGTTCGCCTGATCCAGCGCGGCGTAATCATATGCGTCATGATTTACGACGGGGACATGCGCAAAGTTTTCCGTGGGCGGGGGCGAGGATGTGCGCCATTCCAGTCCGGTTGCCTGCCACGGATTGTCGCTCGCGCGCGCGCCACGCAGCAATGACCATGCGAAATAGACCAGCGGCAGGATATAGGCCAGCGCAAGGATACTGGCACCCGCAGATGACAGTACATTAAGCACCTGAAACTGCGCCGGATAGGTTGCGTACCGCCGTGGCATCCCCTCATACCCAAGCAGGAACTGCGGAAAGAACGTCAGGTTGAACCCGAAGAACAGCAGCCCAGCCGCAGTCCGTCCCCACATTTCGGGATACATCCGTCCCGTTATCTTGGGCCACCAGTAATGCAGTCCGGCAAAATAGGCCGAAACCATGCCCCCCACCATGATGTAGTGGAAATGGGCCACCACGAAATATGTCTGTGTCAGGTGTACGTCACTGGCCAGCGATGCCAGAAACAGCCCGGTCAGCCCCCCCACCGTAAACAGGCCGATAAAGCCCATGGCGTACAGCATGGGGGCATCCAGCCTGATCGCCCCGCCATGCATCGTCCCCAGCCAGTTGAAAACCTTGATGGCCGAGGGAACCGATACAAGGAAACTCAGCATGGAAAACACCACGGCGGCGTAAAGCGATGTGCCCGCCACGAACATATGGTGCCCCCAGACCAGAAACCCGATCGAGGCAATGGAAATGGAAGACCAGGCCACGAACCTGTAACCAAAGACCGGCTTGTGGCAGAAAGTGCTGACCACCTCGCTTATCACCCCCATACCGGGCAGGATCATGATGTAGACCGCCGGATGGGAGTAGAACCAGAACAGGTGCTGGAACAGCAGCGGGTCCCCCCCCAGCGCGGGATCGAACACGCCCACATGGAAAAAATGCTCGAACGCCAGCAGCACCAGCGTAATGCTGAGTACCGGCGTCGCCAGCACGAAAATGACACTGGTGGCATACAGCGCCCATAGCATCAGCGGCAGACGGTACCACGTCATGCCCGGCGCACGCAGTTGATGGATGCTTATGATGAAATTCACACCCGTCGCGATGGAGGAAAAACCGCTGAGGAACACCCCCGCCACCACCGGCAGCACATGGCCCTGCGTATAATAGGTCGATAGCGGCGTATAGAACGTCCACCCCGTTTCCAGTCCGCCCCGGAACAGCCCGTAAACCACCAGCATCCCGGCCATGACGAACAGGTACCAGCTCAGCAGGTTCAGCCTTGGAAAGGCCAGATCCCGCGCGCCCAGCATCAGCGGCACGAGGAAATTGCCCAGCGTGACGGGAATGGAAGGCACCAGAAACAGCCAGACCATGACAACGCCATGCAGGGTGAACATGCGGCTGTAGGTCTCATCGGACAGGATGGCCCCGGCAGGCACGAGCAGTTGTAACCGGATCAGGGCCGCCCCTACGCCGCCGAGTATGAAAAACGCGGTGATGGACGCCATGTAAAGAAGTGCGATCCGTTTATGGTCGGTCGTCAGCAGCCATGACCGCAGGGTGCCGTCCTGCCACAGGTAACCGTTCGCGCTGTCTGCCATCGGTGCCATGGACATTCACCCCCCGTCACGCGCGGTAACGGCCGCAGCCCCCATGCCCGCAGGCACGGATGGCGACAGTGTCTGGATATAGGCCACCAGTGCCGCCAGATCATCTTCCCCCAGCACGCCACGGAAGGACGGCATCGTGGTGGTATAATTTGCCTGCGGTGTGCGCGCAGGCCCGACATGAAGGATGGCGTCATGCAGGAAGCCGCCATCCACCCGCACGGGCCGCCCGTCGGGGCCGGGGACCAGGCTGCCATACAGCCCGACCATGGACGGTGCGCGGCTGGTGTCCTGCGCATCGGGCGCGTAACGCCCCGATACGTGGCAGCCGCTGCATCCATTATGGATGAACAGCATTTCCCCCGCCGTGGCCAGACTGCCACTGGCTGGGGTATGATCCAGCCAGTCGGCGTATTCGGTGCTGTCCAGCACCACCAGCGTGCCCGTCATGCGCGAATGCCCGATGCCACAGAACTGCGTGCAGTAAAAACGGAAGGAACCGGGACGCGTGGCAATGAACCACAGGCTCTGGTACCGTCCAGGCAGGACATCGTGCTTGATCCGCAGCACGGGGATCGAGAAATCATGGATGACGTCTTCCGATGTCATCAGTAGCTGCACCGGTCGTCCCAGCGGGACATGCAGCGCATTGATCTCCCGCTGGCCGCCGGGATACTGCACCTTCCACATCCACTGCCTGCCGGTCACATAGATCTGGATCGCACCCGATGGTGGCTGGAACCCCACCACGTACAGCCGTGCCGCCCATATGAACAGGGCGAAGAAAATCACCAGCGTCGCCACGGTCCAGCCGATTTCAAACCCCCAGCTTTTATGGACCACGGCTTCATGCGAAACCGGCACCCCGCTGCCAACCCGGAAGCGGATGATGTTGAGAACCATCAGCCCGAACACCAGCCCCAGCACCGCCAGACTGATAAGCAGCAGCCCCGCGAGCAGGACATCAACCCGCGTGGCATGCCCCGAGGCTTCAGGCAGCCAGCTCATCGCAGGCCCCGCCTGTGCGCCATGAACAGCATCGTCCCCAGCATCAGTACGGTCAGCCCACCGCCGATCCGTAACAGCTTTTCCACCGCCAGCGTGTAACGCCCCGTCGTTTCGTCGTAATGGAAACACAGCAGCAGGACCGGCGATGCCGCAACGCGCTCGCCCCGCGCAGCATGGGCCACCGCCTGGCGCACATCGCCGGGCTGGTAGCCCACCCCCAGCACATAGCCGGACACCACGCCCGCAGGGGTCACGAACACCAGCCCCATGGGATGGAGATACTGCCCCAGCCGGGGATCAAAGCGCGCATGGAACCCCACGGCGCGCGACAGACGCCCGATGCTGGCGGCGTCCCCGGTCAGGAAATGCCATTCTGCCCCCGCCGTGGATGCGGGAAAATGGGCCAGATCGTCATCACGCGCCTGACGCGCCTGCACCGGCGTTTCAGACGGGTCGATGCTGACAACCAGCAGGGTATAGTCGGCCGGGCTGTGCAGCCCGCTACGCGCCAGCGCATGCAGCAGGTCCGCGCGTTCCAGTCCGCACATGTTGGGACAGGCGTAATACCCCATTGATACAATGGCGGGCCTGCCACCAAGGAACGCCCCCAGCGGCCGCACCTGTCCCGTGGTATCGGCAAAGCGGGCATCCAGTGGCAGGGCGACACCCTGCCGGGGGGTAAAGGCCAGTGCCTGCATCGCCTCATCCGCCGCGACACCGGTTCCACCCCACGCAATAATGACCGGGCATGCCAGCATGGCCGCCCGCATCACGCTGCGCCATCGTGCCGCCATTGCCCCCACCGTGTTCATGGCGCATCACCTTGGGGCCAGTCGGGAATACCATCGCGCAGGGTCTCCTGCATGGCCTGATCGATGGGGATATGCCCGATGCCGCGTGGCCGGTCGGTCCAGCCGAAACTGTTCATGATGGCCATTTCCCGCGTGTGGAACGCCGCCATGTCCGCCGGCGGGTCGGATTGCAGGGCCGGTTCCGCAATGACGGGAAAGGGCGGCCGGAGCAGCCGGTCGAGTGATTGCTGCGGGAACAGCACGTCCGCCAGTATCACCAGCCCGCCCACCACCATGCCGATGACCACGCCCCCCATGACCGCCGCACGCAGGGAAATGTCGCGGGTTTCATGGTGCGGTTGCGCTGATGCAGGATGTTCAGACATGGGCGTCTCCCGGCTGTACGGAACATGACAGGACGCTTTCGCGGTTCCTGTGGCGCAGGACCAGCAGCGCGCTGCCACCACCGAAGAAGAGAAGCGACAGTCCCACCCCCGCCAGCGGGACGGGCTGTGTCCATGTGGGCAGGACCAGCCAGAGGTTGCGCAGTATTTCCATGCCTGTCAGCAGCCCCGCCGCCAGCATGATGACAGGCCGCCGGGCCTGAAGTGGCGACAGCACCAGCACGGCAAAGGGCAGCAGGAAATGCAGCGCCACGATAGTCAGCGCCACGCCCCCCCATGCGCCCCGCAGCCGGGGCGCGTACCACGCGGCCTCCACCGGCAGGTTCGACTGCCACACAATCAGGAACTGCATGAAATCCAGATACGCCCACAGCACCGTCAGCCCCAGCAGCAGGCGTGCAAGGTCGCGCAGGTCCTGCCCCCGCGTCCACATCCCTTCCATCAGCACACCCACCGCGAAGGCCAGCAGCACCGAACCGGCGGCGGCGATCAGCCCGTACGCGCTGGAACTGAAATGCGGATCAAGGGATTCGGTCAGATCAATCGCGGCAAAGCCGGAGGTAAACGCCAGCGCGATCAGCCCGACAGGCGCAGTACGCCCCACATCACGCCCGCGCAGGCAGACAGTCCCAAGCCATCCCCACACCAGCACGTAGGCCACCACCCGCCCCATGGCGAAGGGCACGTTCAGGTAAAAACCGTTGGTGATCCGCGCCCCGCCGCCGGGCTGCACCCACGGATACAGGTGGCGCGCGCCCCACAGCACACCCGCCAGCGCGGGTATGCCCAGCGGCAATGTGGCAATCCCGGCGCGCAGGGCGGGACGCAGGATATCCCCCCATCGTCCCCCCGTCAGCGCATGCACCAGCACAAGCGCCATACTGCCCAGCGGCCATCCGATCCATGCGGCGCATACCGCCAGCCACGCCGGGAAAACCGCCTGCGGCACCCGGATCTCCGCTGCCACCACAGCCACCAGCGCAACAGCCGCGACACCGGCGGCGATACGAAGCGCGTAATTCATTGCGCGCTCGCCTGCTGTTCGGGCGTCATATCGGCGCGGGTGGCGTGCTGGCTGCGCGCAAGGGCGTGAAGATAGGCGACGATGGCCCATCGGTCCTCCGGCGCGATCCGCTGGGCAAAGCCGTACATGATCCCCTGCCCCACGGTAATGACATCATAGACGTGGCGCGACGGCAGGGCATGGCCATCCGGCGTGACCAGCGGCAGGGGGGCGGGAAAGCCGCGCTGCACCACCATGCCGTCACCATTGCCCGTTTCGGCATGGCATGGGGCGCAGAAGGCATGATATTCGCTGCGCCCGCGTTGCAGCAGGCCCGCCGTAAGCGGGGGCACGGGATGCGGCGCGTCGTGATAGGGCACGGTTCCCTGCGCAATATCCGCCGGTGCGCTGTTACGGCTGGCGTACGGGTTTTCCCGGTCCTGCTTCGACATGTCATCGCACCCACCGGCCAGAAGCGGCAGGGAAATGGCCATGATGTACACGGGCCGCACCGCGTTCATGGCCCGATTTCCTCAATGCCCAGCACCTCGTAGCGCGACAGCATCTGGCGCGCCCTGTCACGGTCGCCTGAACGCACGACCAGGACATGCGCCCCCTTCATCACATCGCGCATGGCGGCACTTTCATCCACCGGGTCATACAGGCGTGGAAGGCGCACGGTTACGAAGTAGCCGATAATTCCCGCCAGCACCGCGCCCAGTACCGCCAGTTCAAAGGTGGCGGGGATATAGGACGGCCATGACAGGTTGGGCCTGCCGCCAATATCAAGCGGATAGCTTATGGTCGTGGCATAGACCTGCATGCCAAAACCACCCATGCCCCCCGCAACACCCCCACCCAGCATCAGTACAGGCAGGATGGAGCCGCCGCCGTTATCCCCGGGCTGCATGCCGGTATAGGTTTCGACCACGCATGCCCCCTCCCGCCGCAATGTGGTGGCGGCGTCGTTCAGGGTCGCCTCCGTGGCGAAGGCGGCGATAATCAGGGCCTGTCCTCCAGCACTGCCCGCATCTCCGCCATGGCCAGCATGGGGATGAAGCGGACAAGCAGCAGGAAAGCGGTCAGGAACAGCCCGATCGTGCCCGCCAGAAGGCTCCATTCCCACAGCGTGGGCGTATACTGACCCCAGGCGGACTGTAGCTGCGTGCGTGCAAGGCTGCTTACGATGATCTGGAAACGTTCGAGCCACATGCCGACCAGCACGCCCAGACAGATTGCCCATACCACCGGCTGGTTCATCCGCACCCCGCGCCACCACAGCAGTTGCGGGAACACGATATTCAGCATGATGGTGCCCCAGTAGACGGGCGCATAAAGTCCATGCAGCCGGAAAGCGAACATGGTCCGGTCGGCCTGATCGGGGC
Source organism: Komagataeibacter sp. SM21 (assembly GCF_041402665.1). NCBI lineage: Bacteria > Pseudomonadati > Pseudomonadota > Alphaproteobacteria > Acetobacterales > Acetobacteraceae > Komagataeibacter > Komagataeibacter sp. SM21. The sequence goes on along the minus strand of NZ_JBGLOV010000005.1, from coordinate 42,847 downwards.
CGTAGAATGTCGAAAAGACATCCATGACATAGGCATATGCCACGCACAGGCTGGCGGTCAGCAGCAGCCTGCCCAGCACATCAATATGCCAGTCGGTGATATAGGGTTGCAGCCCAAGGGCCGGACGCAGGGGAATGACAGCCAGCAGCACGATGGCGAACCCCGACAGTCCCGCGCCGAATACAAAAAATGGCGGGAACTGCGTGGAATGCCACCCGGTTGCGGCCCCACCGGCAAAGTCCATGCCTACAATACTGTGCACCGACACCACCAGCGGGGCCATCAGGGCCGCCATGACGCCGTAGACCGGCTGGTAATGCCGCCACTGCCGGGCCGACCCACGGAACCCCAGCGCCAGCACGCCATAGAACACGCGCTGCCACCGGCGCTGCGCGCGTTCGCGCAGGGTGGCAAGGTCAGGCAGCAGCCCGAAATACCAGAACAGGACGGAACACAGCACGTAGGCCAGAATGGCGAAGAAATCCCATACCAGCGGACTGCGGAACTGCGCCCACAGCCCCATCGTGTTGGGATAGGGAAACAGCCAGTAGAAAAACTGCGGCCGTCCCAGATGCAGGATGGGGAATATGGCCGCACACAGTGCCGCGCACAGCGTCAGGCTTTCGGCCAGCCGGTTGAGCGATGTCCGCCATGGCGCGCGCAGCAGGAAAAACAGGGCGGAAATGAACGTACCGCCCGATGCAATGGCAATCCACCACACGTAATTGAGGATATCGAAACCCCACGCCACGGGCCAGTCGATGCCCCATATCCCCAGCCCCGCGTAAAACAGCCACGCAACCGACACCACGCCCCCCGCCAGCAGCGCCAGCGCCATGCCAAGGCACAGCCACCACCACAGCGGCGTCCACAGCCCCGCATCGGGGCGCAGGGTGGTGACGCATACCCGTTCCGTCATGGACCACGGGGTCTCGCCAGGATGGACGATGCGTCCGGTCATGACCCGATATCCGGGTTCGGGTTGCGGATGCGCCCTTCATATGTCACGCGCGGATGCGTGCCCTGTTCAGGCAGGGCGGCATAATCCAGCGGGCTGGCCTTGCGTCGCGTTACGTCCGCCATGGGATCGTTGATGTCGCCAAAGCTTATGGCCTGCGTGGGACAGGCGGCCTGACAGGCGGTGACCACCTGTTCGGGCACGCCATCACGGTCCGCCACGATCCGGGCCTGCGCTATACGCTGCACGCAGAACGTGCATTTTTCCATGACCCCGCGCGTGCGGACCGATACATCGGGATTGCGGCTGGGGGCGGGGCGGTTTTCGCGCTGGGCAAAGGCAAAGTAATTGAACCGCCGGACCTTGTAGGGGCAGTTGTTGGAGCAGAACTTGGTCCCGATACACCGATTATAGACCATGACATTCAGGCCTTCGGAATCATGTGTCGTCGCCCCCACCGGACAGACGGTCTCGCACGGGGCCTGCTCGCAATGCATGCACAGCATCGGCTGGAAGAACGTATCGGGCGCGGCCTCCGTTCCTTCGTAGATGCGGTCAATCCTCAGCCAGTGCATTTCCCGCTGATGCAGCACCGCATCGCGTCCAACCACCGGCACGTTGTTTTCCACCTGACAGGCGACGACACAGGCATTGCAGCCGATGCAGGCATTCAGGTCGATGCCCATGCCCCATGCCACGGCTGCATCCGGGGGCCTGCGGTACAGCGTATCCTCCTGCCCCGCCTCCGTATCCTTCAGGAATGCCGGGTTGGCCCTGTACTGCTCCAGCGTGCCATGACGGGCGATGTCCGATGGTGCGGCGTTGATGATCGTGGCGTGATGTTCCGTACACGCCACCGGAACGGAGGGAACCTTCGTCACGTCAACCCGCACGGGGCCGGTCGCGTCACGGAACGGATACAGGTCGGTGCCGACGTGATTGCCCGTCTCCCCCGCATGAATGCGCCCCCAGCCCAGAAAGCCAACCACGCATCCCGCCGCCTGTCCCGGCTGTATCCATACGGGCAGCCGCGCATGGTGTTCCCCCTGCGACAGATCCACCACATCGCCGTTGCGCAGGTGCAGGTCGCGCGCAAGGTCCGGCGGGACCAGAAGCGGGTTGTCCCACACCACTTTGCTCAATGGGCGCGGCAGTTCCTGCAACCATGGATTATTGGCCCCCCGCCCGTCCCACAGATGGGGGTCGGGCCGCAGCAGCAGGACGGGCTGCGCGGGCGTGCGGGGAAATGAGGCGGGAGACGCCACCCGTACGGCCGCGGGCTGCAACGCCGCACTGACGGACGGGGATCGGGTCCGCGCGATGACGCCCGACGCCAGGGCATCATGCCAGTCCCGTGCCGACGGCAGATGCTCGCGCCACGTCGCACGCAGCAGATCGGATGCGGGGCGCAACGGCTGGCCCATGCAGGCATGCAGGGCGCTGAGCAGGTTCATCCCGCCATAAAGCGGCATGGCCTGTGGTTGCACGATGGCGACCGTGCCGTCATGCCCACGCGCATCGCCCCAGTCCTCCATCCCATGCGCCAGCGGGACATGCCAGCGCGCGGCCAGCGCCGTTTCATGCGGGCGGTCCGCAAGGGTGATGCTGTGCGCCACATGGCCAAGCGCGGCAGCAAAACGCGGAGCCTGATAGACCGGATTGACATCCACGATCAGCAGCGCGTCCACGCCCCCGCTTTCCATATCCGCGATCAGATCCGACAGCGTGCCCTGTGGGACAGCAGGCTGATATTCGGGCGTTGCGATCACATCGAACACCCGACCGCGCCCGCCAAGGGCCTCGTTCATGGCGTGTACCACGGCGTGGACCTCCGGCGCGTGGTCGGGACCGAGATGGATGACGGCCCGCCCCCGACTGGCACGCAGGTCCGCGGCTACGGCACCCAGCCAGTCCGGGCCACCCGATGGCGCTTCGTTTTGCAGGATACGGGCGGATAACCGGCCAATGACCTCGTTCAGCACGGCAGGCGACACGCTAAAGCGGTGGTCCGCCGCCACGCCGGTCAGCGATGGCGTGGATTCCACCGCATATACCCGGCTCATGACACCCCGCACCGGATTGCGCCGCGCGGCAAAGGCGCGCGCATGGGCCAGATGCCCCGGCGCGCTGTCCAGCAGGTCGCTGTCCAGCGCAAGCAGCACATCCGCCTGCGTCAGATCAGCAGTAACCGCGGTCGGCTGCCCGTAGGCGAGACTGGTCCCCCGGCTGACATTCTCCCGCCCGATCGCATCCCACCGGTGCCACACCGCACCCGGACAGGCAGCCAGTAGCTGATCTATGGTCCGGCCCAGCGCAGGCGACGTGACCGTGCCCGTCAGGATACGCAGCCTGCGGCCCGGCTGGCCCCCATCGGAACGCGGGGCCGTGACGGCAGCGCGCATTGCATGCATCGCATCCGCCAGATCCTGCCACGATACCGGCATGCCCCGATGCAGCGGGCCGGTAGCGCGGTCGGGATCGTAAAAATCATGGATGAGGGCCTGCGCCATGACATCGGTCGCACCAAGGCTGGCGGGATGGGCGGGATTGCCTTCAACCTTGATGGGCCGGCCCATCTGGTGCGTCACCAGAATGCCCTCGGCATAGCCATCGCGCACATGGGCGGTGGCGTAGATGTTGGGGATACCCGGCACCACGCCTTCGGCAGCCCTTACGGCGGAAACGAAGCCCCGGTCAGGCGTGCCCGGACCGCACCCGGCCATTCCCCCGCCAGCCAGCGCCAGTGCAAGCAGCCGCAGCGTCCGCCGCCGGTCCAGTGGATGCGACAGGGCGGCTTCAAGCTGGGGAAACCGGCGTGCCAGTTCGCTATCCGGCAGAGCCATGAGCCGCCGCGCCGCCTGCGCACCGGAAAACCGGCCTAGCGGTGACATATCGAACATCCCGTAAGATTACGCCCGCCTACGTGATAACGCGCCAGCAGCGCCGCGGGTCCGGGCGTGGACGGGACGCGATGCCAGTCGGTATCGAATATGTTTTCAGCGGGACGCAGGCTGGGGCCGGGATCGCGATGGCAGTCCAGACAGAACTGCATTGTCAGGCTCTTTGCCTTGTATGTCAGCGCCATGGTGGCGACATTGCCATGGCAGCTTTCACAGCCCACACCCTTCGTGACGTGGATGCCGTGGTTGAAATAGACATAATCGGGAACATCGGTCACGCGCTGCCAGGTCATCGGTGTATTCCTGAGGAAGCTGTCACGAATGCCCGCCAGTACCGCTGCATCCGTCCATATCTGTGAATGACATGTCATGCAGGTAAAGGTCGGGGGCATGCTGGCCTGCGCGCTGCGTTCGACGCTGCTGTGGCAGAACCGGCAGTCAATGCCCAGCCCCGCGACATGATGCTGGTGACTGAAGGGAACCGGCTGTTCGATCGTCCACCCCACCTGCCGTGCATAATCGGTATACGGCCACGCGAACCACAGCAGGCAGCCGCTTGTGACCGCGCAGGCGATGGCAAGCAGGGATGCAGTCATGATGACATTGGCGCGGGGCGTGAACAGCGCTGCCATCCGTTTGCATCCCGTTTTTTATATTACGCTTTATACTTCCGGTTACCGCATGATATCAGGTTGCCCCGACCATTGCGCAGGCAGAACGCCGTGGACGTAAAAAACGATCCCTTCACAACGCAGTGAATAATAATTCTCCGTCGTGTGCCGACGTTTTCACTTCTTTATTGATGCCTTTATTGTTCCACTACGAAACTTACGGCGCGGGGGTAACGTTCAGGCAGCGCAATCCAGCAACAGGAATACGGCCATGAGCAGGAATTTCAGGACGGATGGCGAACCCCCTCCCCTGGCGGACCGAAGCATCAAGCCCCCTTTCGCCACGCCTCTGGAACGAAGGAACGGCATGCTGACCACCTTGATGGTCATTCTTTTTCTGGGCGGAATTGTTATCGGGTGCCTGTTCTCGCCCCATATTCCCCTGCCCAAATTCTAGCTGCCCTGGCGGCAGGTCAGGTCACAGGGACGCGCAGGCCCATTTACGCCGCAACATCCGTCAGCAGCACGACCGCTGCTTCGTGTGCAATTACGGTCAGGTCCGTGGCATCGGTTACAGCGGCGCCATCGCCCGCGTGCAGTATGCTGGCGTCAATACTTACTGTGCCTGACACCACCACAAGATACAGGTCGCGTCCGGCGCTGGTCTGGTAGGCCGCGCCCTCCCCCGCTGCAATGGCGGCGTGCAGCAGGCGTGCGCGCGCACTCAGGGTAACGGGGGCACCATCCGATACACTTTCGCTTTCCTCCGGGTCATCTTCGGGAAAGCCGGATGCAAGGATCGTAAACCCCCCATCCTCGAACTGCGCCAGCGCGGCGCGGGTTTCCTGCGCGGGGGTCGTGCCCTCCGTATCGGCCATGAGCCAGAACTGGATGAAGGACGCGCCATCTGCGCCCGCCTTCCATTCCAGTGTCCGGCATCCCCTGCCCGTGCTGGCCAGATGCAGGCCGCCTGCACGTACATCTTCGGGCGCGAAGTCATCGGCATGGGCCGTGACACGCCCGCTGCCCAACCAGGTCAGGATATCAACGCTGGCTTCCGGCCCCAGATGGTAGGACCCGCCGGGTGGCAGCGTACCCGTATTGATGGCGCGCAGGCGTCCTTCGTGCATGCAGGCCGGATCGCGGTAATCCGCAAATGCGAAATGACACCGCAGCGTCAGGCCATCCGAACGGGCGCTGCCCAGTGTATCCGCGCGCCGGATCGTTATCATGCCCTGTCCCTCATGCCCGCTTTTTCGTCTTCTGTTTCTGCGGATAGATATCTTCCCATCCGCCCCCTACCGCGCGGTAGAGATGCGTTACCGATCCTGCCACATGCGCCGTGGCGTCCACCAGTGCGCTCTGGGATGACAGCAATGCGTTCTGCAATGTCAGCACGTTCAGGAAGTCGGATGAGCCCTGCGTGTACTGTGCCTTCGCCGTCTCGACCGCGATCTCGTTTTCCTGCACGGCAAGGGCCAGTTCATCACGCTGCCGCTGGGCCGCCGTGAAATCGGCCATCGCATCGTCGATTTCCTGCCATGCCTTCAGCACGGTGCGCTGGAACATCGTCGCCGCTTCCTTCTGCTGCGCGCGACGCAGGTGCAACTGCCCCGTCAGGCGTCCCCCTTCAAAAAGGGGCAGGGTCGCCGTGGGGCCAAAACCGTACTGCCGCGATGCCCACGACCCCAGCCCGCTGAACTGGAGCGCCTGCACATCCAGACTGCCCGACAGGGTCACGCGCGGAAAGAAATCGGCGATTGCCACGCCAATACTGGCGGTTGCGGCATGCAGGTGATCCGCCGCCATGCGGATATCGGGGCGGCGTTCAGCCAGTTCCGATGGCAGGCCGACAGGCACCACGGCGGGAACGGCCGGAATATCCCCCGCCTTGCCCAGTTCGGCATCCAGCGCGCCGGGTTCACGCGCCACAAGGAAGCTCAGGGCATTGAGCCTGTGCGTCACCTGCGCGCGCAGCGGGGCCAGACGGGATGTGAATGTATGAAGCTGTCCCGTGGCCTCGGCCACATCCAGCCGGGTCGCAGCCCCCTGCTGGAAACGCAGGGTCGTCAGCCTGACGCTATTGGTGGAGATCTCGATATTATGTTCAAGGATGCCAAGCTGGGTCTGCGCGGCACGCAGGTCGATGTAATCCTGCGCCGTCTCGGCCATGAGGGAGACGAGCATGTCCCGCCGCATTTCCTCGGTTTCGTGCATGGCGGCGGTGGCGGCTTCCACCTGACGGCGCACATGGCCCCAGAAATCCACTTCCCATGACGCGTTCATGCCATATTGCGGCAGGTTGAAGGACGGATTGCCAATGCTGCCGGGCAGCGCGGTGGGACCAAAGCCCTGCGTGCCCGATGCGATGGAACCCGCTCCCTCACGCTCCATCGTGCCCAGCAGGCCCAGCACGCCATTGGTGCTGGCGCGTTCACGACCGTAGGACGCATTGGCCTGTGCATGCGGAAACTGCGCGGCGCTGGCGATCCGCCGCTCCGCCTGACTTTGCATGAGACGCAGGCTCGCCGCCCGCAGGTCGAGGTTGGAAGCTGCGACCTCGTTTTCCAGCCGGGTCAGGACGGGATCGTTGAACAGTTTCCACCACTGCGGATCGGCGGTGGCGCCCGTCACCTGGCTTTCGGCTGGCGGCTGGGTCGCGCGCCATGCCTCGGGCGCCCTGACCTGCGGCTTGTGATAGTCCGGACCAACGGTGCATGCCGCCAGCGCCAGCATCGACAGCCCCGGAAGGAGGAGGCGCTTCACCGCGTTACTGCCAGACATAGCGCGCGTCACTGGCATGCGGGCCTTCCGGCGTGGAAGATGTATCGATATTCGCTTCGACCGACATGCCGACACGCACCCGCTGCGCAAGTGGCTGGCCGGGGTCGAAGGTCAGCTTGACGGGGATGCGCTGGACCACCTTCGTAAAGTTGCCGGTTGCGTTATCGGGCTGGATGGGGGCAAAGGCCACGCCGGTCGCGGGCGCAAGGGAGTCCACATGCGCCTTTAGCGGATGGCCGGGAAACGTATCGACCCATATGGTCGCGCGCTGCCCGGTCTGCACCTTCGTCAGTTGGGTTTCCTGAAAATTGGCCAGCACGTAGGCTTCATGCGTTGGAACGACGGCAAGGATGCCCGTGCCCGGATGGACGTAGTTACCCACGCGCACCCCGCGTTCGCCCACAACGCCATCCATGGGGGCGGGAATGGTGCAGTAGGACAGGTTCAGTTCGGCCTGTTTTTCATCCCCCTGCGCGCGCAGCAGCACGCCACGGGCGCGTTCAAGCTGGCCCTGAAGGACGGCAACCTGACGGATGGCGGCGGCCACGCCGGCCTGATCGCGTGATATGGCGGCTTCGGCCTCCTTCTCATGGGCATCGGATGCCTGTTTCTGCTCGATGGTGCCTGCCCCGCCTGACGACAGGTTGCGGTACCGCGTCGCGTTCTGGCGCGCGAACACCAGTGCCGCCTGATCGGCCAGCACGGCGGCGCGGGCCTGCGCGATTACGGAATCCTGCCGTGCGATTTCCGCTTCCAGATTGGCAACATCGCCCTGCGCCGCCTGCCGGTTGCCGCGTGCGACCTCCAGTGCCGCGCGGTAGTCGTCATCCTCGATATGGGCCAGTTCCTCGCCGGTGTGGACCTGCTGGTTGTCCTGCGCGATCACCCGGTCGATACGTCCCGAAACCTTGGGGGCCACGGTGGGGAAATCCGCCGTGACATAGGCATCGTTCGTGTACTGGTTGACACCATCGCCATTGACCAGCCGCGTGCCACCCCAGGCGACAAGGGCGAGCACACCTGCGGCGCAACCGGCGTAAAGCAGCGGTTTCTTGTAAATCATGATCGGTAATTCCGGTTTAGCGGGCTGGAGTATCGGGGGACGGCGCACGCGGCGGATAGACCCGGTGCGGCAGGATGAGATTCATGACGGCGTAGCCAAGACAGACCCAGATGAGGATGTAATAGATGTCGTTCAGCGCCAGTACGAGCGCCTGTTCATGCACGTAGGTATGGAAAACCTGCAGCGTGTTGCGCGCCACATGCGCACTGTCGGGCGATGTTGCGGACAGCTGCTGCCCGATGGGGTTGCCCATGCCCTGCAGCGCAAGGCCGTGCGTGCCGTTATGGTCCAGCAGCATGGTGGAATGGTACTGTTCCCGCCGCCGGGTCAGCGCGGCGAACAGGGCATAGGCCACCGCATTGGCCAGCCCCTTGAGCATGTTCACCATGCCGGAAATGAACGGCCCGTCCGCGGGCCCCATGGCCATGGTCGCCAGCATGAGCGTGGGGATGACGGTCATGGGCTGGCCAAAGACCTGCAGCACCTGCAGCACGTAGAAATTGTCGCGCACCCAGTCCACCGTAAGCCACGTGCCCAGCCACGCCGCCGCCGCCAGGCACAGCATGCCCCCCGCCAGCACATAGCGGCAATCCACTGTGCGCCGGTTGCAGATGGCCGCGATCAGCGGCAGCATGATAAGCTGCGGCAGCGCCACCACCAGCGCCACGGGCGCGGCCTGTATGGGACGGTAACCGCGCACGCCCTCAAGATAGACCGCCGGAATATCCCCCATCATCGCGCAGATGGCGAGAATCCCCACCAGCGAGAGCAGCGACGCCTGAATGTTGCGCGACCGCCAGTACTGGATGCGGAAATAGGGGCTGGGGTGAAACGCCTCGTTAATGACAAAGACGACGAAGGCCGCACCACCCCACAACGCCAGATCCGTGATGATTGGGGAACGGAACCAGTCCAGCCGGTCGCCCTGATACAGCACGATGACCAGCGAGCAGATGGCAGGCAGGCCCACAAGGATGCCGAACCAGTTGAACTTCTCGAACCGTTCAAAATGCATGGGATCGCGCGGCAGGCCGTAAGCCATCATGGCGATGGCGGCGGCGGCCGTGGGTATGATTTCCCAGTACAGCCAGTGCCAGCCCACATGCTCGAACCAGAACGCTTCCAGCGGCAGGCCGAGATTAGGGCCGAAGGTGGCGCTCATGGCATAGCCGCCGATGCCGAACACCCGGATCTGTGGTGGCAGGTATTTCAGCATGACGGTCATCAGCACCGGCGGCAGGCACCCGCCCGCCAGTCCCTGGAACGCACGCAGGATGCACAGTGACGTCACATCGGGCATGAAGGGCGCCGGGATGGACAGCAGCGCGAGCATCGCCGTCATGAAAATGGAAAAACGGTAGATGGAAAACGTCATGTAAAACCACGGCGTGAAAGCCATGGCGGCAATATTGAACGCTTCATAGATGGCGATGACCCACGTGCCCTCGTCGTGGCCGATATGCATCGCCCCACGGATATCGGACAGGCCGATTTCGGTTACGTGTTCATTAAAACCCGCCACATGCACAGCCAGCAGCATGCCAAGGCAGCCGATGACCGTCCGCAGCCCGAACGGCGGAATATACGAAGGCCGTGGCGGGGAGGCATGAATGACAGGCCCGTCAGCCGCCTGTGCAGTAGCAAGGTTGTTCATGTGCGCACTTGATCCCCACGCCCCGCGCCGCGACAACCCCCATTTCCGGCAGATGACGATTTCGATTTGCGGAATGAAAAACCGGCACAGCCCGCAACTGTCACGATAGCACGGACCGTGACCGTATCCGGTTCACGATGCGTCGGAGACGCCACGGCCCATACCGCCCCCTTCCTTCCCCGCTTCCCCTTCACACCTGCATTGATTGGCGTCCGGACCGGCGTTGCGCTACGTTCATGTTCCAGATGCATGCGGAGAGAGGTCATGGACACAAAAGCCATCGCGGAAGCCTATTTCAACGTCCGCGCCCAGATCGAGGAAAGTCAGGCCCGTGTCAGCGACGCGGCTGAAGCCCTGCTTCCCCTTGTGAAACATGGCAACCCGGCTGCGAAAACGGCGCTGGAGAACCTGCGCAGGGCCGCCGTTTCCATGGAAGAGGAACGCACGCGCTCCGACTATCTGTGGCGTCTGGCGTCAGGCCAGAACCCGCCGCCGCCCGCAGAGGCGCAGGCCGGGGAGCAGTCCCCTTCCGACGGGGGAAGCGGACGCCACCGCACTTTCCTTGACAACCTGATTGACGATGTGATGGGCGCGGGTTTCCTGCCCTGATCGAAAACCGGCCTTCCCTGCCCGTCCCTGCACAAAGTTGATTGCGGCGCAGGGGCCGGGATTGATATGAGGGGACATATTACAGGGCAAAGGTAGAAGATCATGGCCGTGGGCACGGATGCCATCGCACGATGCCGGTTCGGGCTGTCTGTCGCGTTAACGCTGGCCATGGCGGCGTGTACCACAACACCGCAGACGGTGCGCGGTCCCCTCGCCACGGCAGGACAGCGCATCTACCACGCGCCGGGCACGGCTGATGATCCGTGGGGCCCTTATATACAGGAAGCCGCAACCCGCTTCAGCGTGCCGGATTCATGGATACGCGCCGTCATGCAGCAGGAATCCGGCGGTAAGGAGTATCTGGGTGGCCAGCTCACCACATCGGATGCCGGGGCGATGGGCCTTATGCAGCTAATGCCCGAAACCTATGCCGACATGCAGGCCCAGTACGGGCTGGGCGGCGACCCTTACGAACCCCACGACAACATCATGGCCGGGACTGCCTATATCCGGCTGATGTATGACCGGTTTGGCGCACCGGATTTTCTGGCCGCCTACAACGCCGGGCCGGAGCGCGTGGATTCATGGCGGCAGAACGGCACGCCACTGCCCGATGAAACCGTGCAGTACGTCGCGGCGATCACGCCCAATCTGGGTGGTGGCGTTGCCCCGTCGGCCCCTATGGCGGCCCCGGTCATGCTGGCCAGTGCTGATGGCATCAATGCCAATGCCGCCTATGCCGGTGGTGGTGGCGCGCAGGTCATGCCAGCGCAGGCCGCTGCCCTGTCACGCACGGCGGATGGATGCCTGCGCAATGCCGATGCCGCCTATGACCCCGCTTCGCCGTGCCTGATGGATCAGGACACCCCGCATGCCGATAGCGCGGAAACCCGGCAGGTCGCCTCGGTCGCGGATGATACGGTATCGCGCGATGCTGTCATACCCGATGGCGCGCAGCCCGTGGGTGAACCGGGCCTGCCCGCGCGACCGGCCTTTGTCCAGCCGGTCAGCTACACCGCCGCGGCCCACGGAAGCTGGGCGGTTCAGGTGGGTGCGTTTTCCACCAGTAACGAGGCCCGCAGCGCACTGGATACCACGCGGCGCATGATTGGCATCAATGGCGGTCAGCTTTCCGCCGTGGTCATGCCGGTTCCGGCAAGCGGGGGCACGCTGTACCGCGCGCGCCTGATCGGTTTCGCGCCCGCCGATGCCAGTACGGCCTGCGCAACGCTGCATGCCCATGCCATGGCCTGCTTCGCCGTGCCGGACCGGACCTGAACCCCGCCACCGCCCGCAAAACCTTTCCTGTCCCGTGGCGTTCCTACCTGCATCCCGCAGGAGGTTGCGATGAACAGAACCCTAAGGATACTGACCACGCTTGTTCTGGCGCTCTCCGTCGCAGGCTGTTACGGACCACGCTATCACCATCGCGGCTGGCATGATGGTTATTACCGTGGCGGCCACAACGGACCCGGCCCCTACCGGGGTGGACCAAGGGGGCACTGGTAAAAAAACGCCCCCTGCCTGACGACAGGGGGCGGCAACGGATGGCGGCGTCCCTTACGCCGCCAGTTCGGCATCCGCTGCGGAACCGAAGAATTCAAACCGGATCGCCTTTTCGGGTACCCCGACTTCCTTCAGCGTGGCGACCATGCTGCGCATGAACGCATCGGGACCACAGATGTAATAGACACTGCCGGGCTGGACCTGCGCCTTCAGCCACTCGGGGGTAAGGTGACCGGCATGCTGCGTCGTGCCCGCATCCACCACGTCGTCCGCCGGGGTTTCACGGCTGTAGAACACATCATGACGGATACGCCCGCCTGCCGCGAGAGTGCGCACGTGGCTGCCGAATGCCTCGGTCTGCGGGGTGCGGGTGGCGTGAATATAATGCAGGGCGGGCGCATTGCCTGCCCCCATCAGCGTATCCAGCATCGACATAAGCGGCGTAAGACCCACACCCGCACTCAGCAGGGTAATTGCAGGCGCCTGCTCCAGCACGAAATCACCCGCCGGGGCCGAAACCAGAAGTTCGGTGCCTTCATCCACGCTGGCATGCAGCCAGTCCGATACGACACCGCCTTCGATCCGGCGCACGCTGATGCGATAGACGCTGTCATCAGGGGCGGAGGAAATGCTGTAATTGCGCCGCTGCGATCCATGCCCCGGCACGTCAAGGCGGAAGCTGAGATACTGACCGGGCTGATGACGCATGACAGGCTGGCCATCGGTGGGGACAAGTTCAAAGGACGTAACAGTCTCGCTTTCACGCACGCGACGGGCGACGCGGAAGGGCCGCCAGCCGATCCAGCCGCCGGGCGCTGCCTCATGCGCCTCATAAATCTCCTTTTCACGCCCGATCAGGATATCGGCGAGGAACCAGTAGGCCTTGCCCCACGCATCCAGAATTTCCGGCGTGGCGGCATCGCCCAGAACATGCCCGATCGCCCCCAGCAGGGCCTCGGCCACATACGGGTAATGTTCGGGCAGGATATTCAGGCCGACATGCTTTTCAGCAATGCGTTCGACCATCGCGCCCAGTACGCCCGGATCATTGATATGCCGCGCATAGGCCAGAACCGCCAGCGCAAGCGCGCGGGGCTGCTCCCCATCCTTCTGGTGGGAAATGTTGAACAGGTCACGAATGGCCGGGTTGGCCAGAAGGCGCCGGTACATTTCGGTCGTGATTGCCAGCCCGTGACCTTCCAGTGCCGGCACGCAGGCCGTGATGATCGCGCGGGTCTTGTCGTCCAGGGGAGCGGCCATCTCTGACTCCTAAGATGTATGTTTCGTGCATCTTTAAAGTCCGCTGGAAAAAAGATGTCAAGTCTGTATATCTTTAAGCATGCGACTGACCCTACATACCGACTATGCGCTGAGAACATTGATGTATCTGGCCGTCCATACCGAACGGCTTTCATCCATCCGTGAAATCGCGACAACCTACGGTATTTCGGAAAATCACCTGATGAAGATCATCCACCGGCTTGGCCTTGGCGGTTTCATCGAAACCGTGCGCGGGCGTGGCGGCGGGCTGCGTCTTGCCCGCCCGGCATCCACCATAAGGATCGGGGATGTCGTACGCTTTACCGAGGACGACATGGCGCTGGTCAGTTGCATGCAGATGGAACCGGGCAAGGACGCACCCTGCATTCTGGCCGATGCGTGCCGCCTGCGCGGCGTGCTGGGACAGGCGATGGGCTCCTTCATGGCCGTGCTGGACAGCCATATGCTGGCTGATGTCATCACCCCGGCGGAACGGCAACGCCTGACCCGTCCCGGCGATACGCAGGCGGCGACCTGACGCCCTGCCCAAACCGGTTTCCTGCCCTGCTTCGTTCAGCAACCTGCCACGGAAACCGGGCGGTAACAGGACCAGTAGGTGATGCCTGTTTTGTGATCGGGCGTGCTTCTTTTTGGGCCTTCACGCGGTAGCAGCCCCTTTCCGGCCACCCTGCGCCCACCCATATGGCGTGGTATCGGAAGGATCTTCCTGCCGAACTGGAGGTTGCCATGGTTATGGGAACTGGATACCGCTCAAATCCCAATATCATGACCATACTGGGCATTGGGGTTCTTCTGTTGACACTGGCATTATGGCTGTCGCTGATCTTCATATGAAGCCCGATCCGTACAGTCATTGCTGACACACACGACCCAACCGGGAATATGGCTACAGGAGCCTTGCAATGTGGATGTATTCGCGCCGCCAGCGTAATACTGGCACTTCACAGGCCGGACGTCTTGACAGATGGGACATCATCGGCCCCGCCCTGCTGGCAACGGCATTCGCGATTTCAACCGCGCTGATATTTTTCGTATGACAGTAAGATGCGGATGGAAGCCCGGACAGTAACGGGCTTCCGTTTGCAGATGTCGTTCCGTAATCAGTCATCCGCCTGTGCATGACGGGCGACGACGGCGTTTGCCTCGCGGATCGCGCGGCCTTCATCACCTGTACGGTCCAGACATTCATTGGCGACCTTCGCCCACAGATTGCGCAGGACCGGGGTCGTAGCTTTGTGCGTATGCTTTTCGGCCTCGTCAGGTGTCCAGAGCATGCGCGGCACTCCTATACGGTTGTCTGGTTAAGGCGTTCGGCGACCAGATAACCCGCTGATACCGCAAGCATGCCTAAAACCACGGAAATGCCGATATTCAGCAGGGCACGACCCGGCGCACCACCACGCAGCAGGTCAAGCGTCTGTAACGTGAATGATGAAAACGTAGTATACCCGCCACAGATGCCAACCATGAAGAACAGGCGTCCCACATCCGATACCGGGTAGCGCCCCGCCGCTGTTGTCAGCGTGGCGAAAAACGCGATGGCGAAAGATCCGGTCACATTGATCGCGATTGTGCCCCATGGCAGGCTCTGGCTCCATCGCGCCATCCAGATACCGACCCAGTAGCGCCCGACCGTGCCCAGCGCACCGCCCGCCGCAATCCACAGGGTTGCGGGCAATCTATCGAAATCCATGAACATTCTCTTGTTTAATACGGTTCCACATGACCCGATCAGTGCTGCAGGAAAATCGGGATTTCGGGACTTTCGAGCATGATCTGCGTAACGCTTCCAATAATGTGGTTATAAAGCCTGCCATGCGCGTATCCCCCCATAACCAGCATATCGCGTCCGTTGTCACGACACAGCCGCAGGAGGGCTGCGGCGAATTCCACCGGGGCACCGCCATCATCCGCCATGACAGGCGTGACCTGTAGCCCCGGCAGCAGTTTATCCACGGCGGCCCCCGCGCCATCACCCACGATTTCCACATCCCGCGCCGCATCAAGGATAGGCCGCACTGAAAGGAATGTCCTGCGGCAGGAGGCCGTATCCTTCCATGCCAGCAGGACATTACGCCCCACGGGGCCATCCCAGCCAGGCGGGATGAACAGCACGGGCCGGGCGGAATCAAATATCGCGGCCCGCACGGCGCGGCGTTTCTGGTCACTGTCATGCGACTGGGGAAAACCGATTACGATCAGGTCGGTCTCACTGGCATAGGCACGGATCATCCGCTCAACCGATATTTCGGGATCGAGCCAGTTGGTTTCCATCTCCCCCAGCGTACCATCCGCGCGGCACTTTGCCAGCCAGTCGTGATAGCGGTCATGCAGCCCGTCGGCCCATTCACGCTGCTGCGCACGGATACGGGCGCGATCCGTGTCGGTCAGCATTTCCTCGGTCGGCACGATGGTGTCCTCGGGCGGTTCACGCGCGGCCAGAACACTCATCATCATGCCCCCAACAGCACGAAGAACCGACAGCCCGGCAGCCAGAAGGCCGATCACATCCTGCGGGCGGTTAAGGATGACCAGTGCCGTTTTCATTGTCGTTCCCCTTCCTGCCATACCGGTCTGGCAGGGCCTAACGCAGCCGGGGAACGGATGCACGGCTGTGTACCATTCCCTGCCGTCCCGGCCCGTTTCACGCCGTTCAGATCGTGCTCAGCACGCCCCCATCCACGCGCACGGATGCCCCGGTCGTGGCCGATGCCTGTGGGGACGAAAGATAGACCACCATATTCGCCACTTCCTCCACCGTGGCGGCACGGCGGATGATCGAACTGGGCCGATGCGCCATGACGAATTCTGCTGCCACTTCTTCCAGCGGTTTGCCGGTTTTTTCCTGCTCGGGCCTGAGCATCTCCGCCAGTCCTTCGGACAGGGTCGGCCCCGGCAACACGGAATTCACCGTAACCCCGGTTCCGGCCATCCGTTCGGCCAGACCGCGCGCGACGGAAACCTGTGCTGTCTTGCTGAAGCCGTAATGGATCATCTCCACCGGGATATTGAACGCGGATTCCGACGATATGAACACGACACGCCCCCAGCCCCGCGCCTTCATGCCTGGCAGGTAGGCACGCGAGAGCCGCACCCCGGACATGACGTTGACCTCGAAAAACCGGCTCCAGTCTTCATCGGGGGTGTCGAAAAAATCCTTGGGCTCGAATATCCCCAGATTGTTGATCAGGATATCGCAATCCGGATGGGCCTTGACCAGTGCCGCACACCCGGCAGCCGTGCCCAGATCTTCCGTAAAGCCGACCGCACCGCCAGAACCAAGGCCGGACAGCGCAGCCACGGCCCGTTCAACCGCTTCGGGCCGCCGCCCATTCACCACGACCTGTGCCCCGCTGGCGGCAAGCCCCTTTGCAATGGCCAGTCCGATACCGCCTGTCGAACCTGTTACAATGGCCTTACGACCTGTCAGATCAATGCGCATCTCGTTTTCCCATATCCGTTCAGGCAGGCAGCATCGTACAAAAAGGGGCCGCCGCGCAACCCGGCCGGCCGGGCGCACGCCCTGCCCGCCTGATGGGATAAACGCATGGAGACGCCAGATGTCGGCGGAAAATTCTGGGGTGACAGCTTCCGAAGCTTTTTGAAAAAAGCTTCACCAAAAACTTTCTTTTGACGACGCCCGAAAGCAAAAAGACGAAAACGTCACCATATCAGTATCTTTACGCCATGTATCATCCGGGCGGCATCAGCCATACGGGCAGTTTCTTCAGGGCTGTTCCGGTCTCAGCCGCATCAACACAGGCGGCCAGACTGCCGAAACGCACCTGCCTGCCGACCAGACCCGGCGCGTAATGGGCATATTTACCGGAATTGGTCATCAATGTCCGGGCGTTGCGGGGAATGACCGGCTCCCCGATCATGCACCAGCATGTATCGGTTATGATCTGCGCGCCGAATGCTTCCAGTACCTTGATGTAACCGGCCGCGCTGGCCCGGTCATGGATCTCGCGTCCCATGGTCAGAATGAATTCGGTCCCGTCATGCCTGACCCTGTCGTTGCACAGGGCAGCCAGATGCCCGCACTCCTCAAGGGAGAGATGCGGATTACCAAGCGATACAAGCTGTATGGCCGTTTCCGCGGCACTGTCGAGTTCCTGCCACGACCGGACCAGATCGCCCGGCCGCACCCCATATTTACGCCGCGCCGGTTTATGGCCAAGGGCGGCCTGCGCTGTGGGGGCTTCGGGTGTAACACCAACGATATGAAACATCGGCGCGGCGGAAGTCGTGGCGAACGCCGCGCTGAAGGCCTTGAGCGCGTCCCGATCCGGCGCCATGTCCTGCAACCCGCTTACCACCGGGATTTCGGTGCTGCTCAACAGGCCAATATGATAGCCTAGCAGCGCGAAGAAGGATTCATCGGCATTATCGGGCGGCTGCACCGCAATATGTACGGTCCCGTGCCGTCCGCTATCGCAATGCGTACCGACAAAAGGCGCGCGCCCCGTCAGTGCAACGCACAGGTCCAGATAATCCGGATATTTCAGCGTGCGCGCGCCCAGCACACTATTGGCGAACGCGACGGCATTGGATTCCGCCCATACAATCTGTTCACCACGCACCGGCGCGCCATCCAGCAGATAGGGCGCGCAGGTAAAGCTGGGCTGCGCACCCATTTCCACATACGCATTACCCAGTGCTGCCGCCGGGTCGCCCAATGAAGGATCGACGCCCTGCGCACGCCAGTGCCGCTGATCGACGGAAATGGAATTGAGCGTGGTCGGGACCCGGACCTTCGCACCCCATTCTACAAACTGCCGTGCAAAACGCAGGCTTGCGGGGCCAGTGTAGATACAGCCATCTATATGCGCCTGCCCGATGTCAATCAGCCTGTCCGCGTTCTGTAGCGCTGCCATTTCCAGCACGATATTCATGGCGGCCTGCGCGGCTTTCCCATGCGCGCCATCCAGCACGCTACGGTCATATGCGCTTAAGGAAACCGTATGCCCGGCCTGCCGTTGTGCCGGTTTCGGATCGGCAATACGGACATCTTCACCCAGCATGACGCAACCATCCGCCATACAGGCGGACCGCGCATGTTCAAGAGTGGCAAAGGCATCGTGACCGACGCTGATCACAGGCAGGGAGCGGCCAAACATGAAATTGGCCACAACCACACCCAACACCAGAATTTCGTCAGGTTCCGCCAGTATCAGGCCCGCTGGCGCATGCCCGTTCAGTATCAGTTCCAGCATGACGCTGCTGCCGGTGCATGACCCCCGCCCCTTGGGAATGGCCAGTATCCTGCCCGCAAGACAGGCCCCCCTTAACGGGTGGTGACTGTCAACCACCATCCCCGTGAAGGGATCGACCGCACCCCAGAAACTCAACCCCACATCGGCATAAAGCAGCGGGGCCTGCGCCCTGCCCTGCACCAGCATGCGGCCTGCCAGCGTGCGTCCGGCTTTCATTTCGGCGGCCTGCGATCCGGTCATGCCCTGTCCCCGCTGATCTGCCGCACGGATGCGCCTGCGGCGGTCAATCTGTATGTCAGGACAAATGTTTTGACAAGGAAACGTGTTTGATCCGCGCCCCTAATCGCCAAATACCACCGTGCGCATGCCGTGCATGATGACCCGCCCGTCCAGATGGTAATGCACGGCACGCGACAGGGCGCGGCTTTCGATATCACGCCCCTTGCGGATCAGGTCTTCCGCCGTATCCGAATGGCTGATGCGTTCCACGGACTGTTCGATGATCGGCCCTTCATCCAGATCGGCCGTAACGTAATGAGCGGTCGCGCCAATCAGCTTTACCCCCCGCCGATGCGCCTGATGATAGGGCCGCGCGCCCTTGAAGCCGGGCAGGAAAGAATGATGGATATTGATGCAGCGCCCCGCAAGTTCACGCGAAAGCTCATCAGACAGTATCTGCATATACCGTGCAAGAACGACCAGTTCCGCGCCGGTCTGCCCGATCAGTTCGCGCAGGCAGTCTTCCTGCATGGCCTTGGTCTGTGGCGTAATCGACAGATGATGGAAGGGGATGGTGCCCATATCCACCTGCCCGCAGGCCTCGACCGGGTGGTTCGATACGATGGCGACGGGGTCCATATGCAGTTCGCCAATACGCCAGCGATAAAGCAGGTCCGCCAGACAGTGATCGAAGCGGGAGACCATGATCAGCACTTTCTGCCGTACCGCCGTATTACGCAGCGACCACATGGCCCTGAAACGACCCGCAACCGCCGCCAGTTCAGCATGCAGTCCATCATCGGGCATCCCACCGGGATGGGTGAAATAGATGCGCATGAAAAACTGGCCATTGGCAACGTCATTGTACTGATTCATTTCAATGATATTGCCGCCGGTTTCAAACAGCGTGCGGGAAAATGCAGCAACAATGCCGGGAACACTGTCGCAGGTGACAATCAGGACCCACGCAGTCGTTTCCTGTGATGGAGACACCCGTTACAACTCCTCAAACAGACGCACGCCGACACGTTCCGTCAGCGAACGTTCGGGCATGAAGGATATGCCACCGTCGGGCACCAGACGCTTCGCGCCCCTGACCTCGCTCGGGCTCTGGCCGAACATGGACTTGAAATGCCGGGAAAAATGCGCACAGTCTGAAAACCCCGTCTCGACCGCGATTTCCGTGACCGACAGTTCCCCCTGCTGCAGCAGGGAGCGCGCGTAACGCAGGCGGATCAGGCGGTAGAAATCCGTCGGTTTCATGCCCAGCGTCGTCTGGAACAGGCGTTCAAGCTGGCGCGAGGATATGCCCAGATAGGATGCCAGCCGACTGATCGAAACCGGTTCATTCATATTCTGTTCCATTTCCAGCACCGCGCGACGGATACGGGAATCAGTAATATGATTTATTTCATCAATAATGGGGGGATAGGGTTGCAGTAATGGCGCATTGCTTCGCGTCGGACGGTCCAGAAGCAGGATATGACTTGCCTTCTTGGCGACCTGACGGCCCAGATACTGTTCGATCAGGTACAGCACCATGTCCGCGGTCCCGCCGCCGCCCGAACAGGTAATGCGATCGCCTTCGACCAGGTACATCCGGTCACTGACGACTTCATGTTCGGGAAACTCCTCCATGAAGTCCTGCCGGTGATACCAGCTCAGGCAGCATGCACGGCCTTCCATCACTCGCGCACGGCACAGGACAAAAACGCCGGTGCATAGCCCGATCAGCGTGACACCCGCGCTGGCGGCGCGGCGCAGGTACTGCAGCGTGCTGTCATCCACCTGCCGCCTGCCATGCAGCAGGCCGCCGACAACCGCGATACAGTCGAATTCGGAAGGATCGCGGAACTCGCTATGGCGGCTGATCGGGATGTCGCAGCTTGAACGCACCGGATCGGGGCGACTGTTCATGATCGTCCAGTTACACAGGATGGGACGGCTGTTATCGTCCTTGTCCCCTGCAAGACGCAGGTAATCGACAAACAGCGAAAAAGCGGAAAGCGTGAAATTTTCGGCCAGTATGATGCCGACCCGCAGACGTGGGGTTGGCCTGGCACTATCGGACTGAAAACGCATCATGCTTACCCCTGCACAGCTTGGCCGCACGGCAATGACCGACCGATTACCCCGATGGCGTATTCATGAGAGTATGAGACAGTATCGCCCCGGACTTTTCCTTATGCGACAGAAATTTATTTCATTACGGCATTAAATATAATCTGTCCGGCGTGTGGCCATGCGCATCCACGCCAGATGCACACAGGGGGACAGGATGGTCCTGTCCCCCTTTCCGGACCATCCATGTGGACAGCCTGCGCCATGTTACAGGGGAGACGGTCAGACCGTCTCCGCATCGGTAAAGGTGACGACCAGCGGTTCCACCCCGAGGGCGTGGAGAAATTTACGCAGGTCATCAGGACTGATGGAAAATGTCTGCGTATTATCCATCGGGTGCATGGTGATGTAATCACCCTGCAGAAGTGCGGCATCAATGGCGAAACGCACCTGATGATCCGTATCCGCAATCATGCTGAGCGGGCCGAGTGACCCCGGTATGGTCTGCAGCCTTTCCATCATCCGCTCCGCACTGCCAAAGGACAGCCGCTTGCAGTCCAGCAGTTGCGGCAGCTTCTTGAGATCAACCTTCCTGTCCGCCGGGACCGTCAGCAGGAACATCGCCCCCTTTGCATCCTTCAGGAACAGGTTCTTGGTGTGCTGGCCACGTATATCCCCCCAGTAGGCCTCCGCGTCCTCAACGGTGCGCACCGGCGGATGGGACAGGATTTCGGGCTGGATGTCGAGTTCGGCCAGCAGGTCAAGCAGCCGTTGGCCGGTTTCCATCACGGCTCAGAACTCCACGACGGTACGGATGCTCTCGCCACGGGCCATCATGTCGAAGCCTTCGTTGATGCGCTCCAGTGGCAGGGTGTGGGTAATCAGGTCGTCGATGTTGATGCGGTTTTCCATATACCAGTCAACGATCCTGGGCACGTCCGTACGCCCGCGCGCGCCACCGAAGGCCGATCCGATCCACCGCCGTCCGGTCACGAGCTGGAAGGGGCGCGTGCTGATTTCCTGCCCCGCACCCGCAACACCGATGATGGTGGACACGCCCCAGCCCCGATGCGCGCATTCCAGCGCCTGCCGCATGAGGGTCGGATTACCCACACATTCGAACGAGTAGTCCGCCCCGCCACCGGTCAGTTCCACCAGATGGCCCACGATATCGCCATCCGGCCCCAGATCGTTCGGGTTGACGAAATCGGTCATGCCGAACTTGCGCGCCATCGCTTCGCGTGCGGGGTTGATGTCCACGCCGATGATCCTGTCAGCACCGACCATCTTCGCACCCTGGATCACGTTGAGGCCGATACCACCCAGCCCGAACACCACAACGGACGCACCGGCTTCCACCTTGGCCGTGAACAGCACCGCGCCAATACCCGTGGTGACGCCGCAGCCGATGTAGCAGACCTTGTCGAACGGCGCGTCGGGACGGATTTTGGCCAGCGCGATTTCCGGCAGGACCGTGTAGTTCGCAAAGGTCGAGCAGCCCATGTAGTGATGGATCGGCTGCCCCCTGAACGAAAAGCGCGACGTGCCATCGGGCATCAGGCCCTTGCCCTGCGTGCTGCGGATGGCCGTGCACAGGTTGGTCTTACGCGACAGGCACGACTTACACTCCCGGCATTCCGGGGTGTAGAGCGGGATGACATGATCGCCGGGCCGCAGGTGCTTCACGCCCGCGCCAACTTCCACCACCACGCCTGCGCCCTCATGGCCCAGAATGGCCGGGAACAGCCCTTCGGGGTCCGCGCCGGACAGGGTGAACTTGTCCGTATGGCACAGCCCGGTGGCCTTGATTTCCACCAGAACCTCGCCCTCGCGCGGGCCTTCAAGCTGTACGGTCTCGATTTCCAGCGGTTTGCCCGCTTCAAATGCAACGGCTGCCCTTACGTCCATAACCTTAAACTCCCGGTCTTTTATGAAAAATTCATGCCACGACCTGCCTACCTATCGGTTTGCAGGACACCCAGCATGACCAGATGGTCCCTGATCGCCTGCGCCGCTGCCTGCGGCGTGGGATCAATCATGACCCGTCCCCCCGTGCCCGATGCCTGAGCCTGTATCAGGCGTGGCCGGGCGCGGTAGGGCCGGATCTGCATGTCTGCCCCTGCCATGTCGGCAGGGGAGCTGTCGGCTGTCTCGCCATATGTCAGCACCTCGCCCCGCCGCATGGCGGCGAAGGAAAATGCAGGGGTGAAGGGCGCCATTTCATGCACGCCCAACACGCACGGACCTTTTACATGCGCCCTGCGCCGCACCCCGCGTGGCAGGGCCTGTTCAACCTCGACCACGCCCTGTGTCGCCTGAATGGCAACGATATCGCGCATGATGGGCCAGTCCAGCGCATGCGCCAGCGCGTAGGGAAACAGCCCGCTATCCTCGCCGCCCGAACCGCGTCGCCCGGTCAGCACAAGATCGACCGGCGCGCCGTCAAACGCTGCGCCGGAACGGATATAGGCCGCAAGGGCTTCCACCACTCCCGCCTGCCCTGCCCCAAGGGCGACAATGCGTTCCAGCCCGTAGCCTGCATATTCACGCATCGTGGGGCCAGCAGGACCGACATGCACGCCCAGCACTTCGCCACCTAACGCCAGCGCCATGCCAATCGCGCCGATTTCCCCCGCAACGGGTGCGGGCCTGCCCGATACCGTATCGTATCCCGCTGACAGCAGTATGATCGTGCGCATCCTATTCTTCCGTCCCGTTGCGCAACACGTCCAGCAGGGCTGGCATGACAAGCTGGGCATCCGCGATGATCGCCAGCCCCGCGCGTTCAACCATGGCCGCGTGCAGGTCCGTATTCACCGCCACGACATGCTCGACCCGTCCCAGCCCCTGCAGGTGCTGCGGCGCGCCGGATATGCCCATGGCGACATAGCATATGGCATCCAGCACCGTGCCCGATGCGCCCACCTGCATCTCCCGTGGCAGGAGCCCTGCATCACAGACCATGCGACTGCCACCGGGGGAGGCATGCAGCGCGCTCACCATCTGCCGGAACATGTCGAAATCCGTTACGCCATTCCCGGCGGAGACAACAAAGGGCGCTTCCGCCAGCGCCATCGTCGCCGGATCGCCCGGCTGGGGCGGGGCGACACGTATGCGCCCCCCGCCATGGACCGGGGACTGACGGTCATCACCATCCATCCCCGTCACGCGGGCTTCGTGCGCATTCCCGCCATAGGGCGCCACCCGATCGGGCGACAGGGCCATGATGCCCGGCAGGGTGGATGCAACCTGTTCCGACCGGCGGGCCATGGCGGGACGGATGGCGTTGCGGGGATTGAGAACCTCCACATCACCCATGAAACTGCGTCCGGTCGCAACCGCCACGCGCCGGGCCATGTCGCCGCCATCGGTGCTTTCGCCAAACAGCACCGTCCGGGGCGTAAACCGGGCCACTGCGTCACCGATTGCCGCGACGCTGCGTTCGGGGTCGGTGGGGTCCAGCGGCAACGGCAGCACCCGGTCCGCGCCTGCCTGAGCAAAATCAGTATAGGCTGCACTGTCCAGACTGGCAGGACAGCACAGGACAACAGCCCCCTTCCACGCATCAGCCAACAGGCGGGCCGCGCCCATCACCTGCCGGTCAAGACGGCCAGGGCGGCCATCGGGCAGGTCAGGCACCACCATGACCAGACATTGCGGGTCATCAATGCGGATGACCTGACTACGTGCTTCCTGAACGGGGGTGGCGTTGCCACCCATGCCTGCCCGCCCGTCACGAACAAGGCGCGCACGGGCCAGACCGGGCACCAGCAGGCGCTGACGTTCCGCGCGAGGGTCCCGACGCAGGCGACCGGACGGCGAGACCTGCCCAGCCCTGTCTGCAAGTGCTGCCGGGACAAGGCGCACGCGCCCGGCCTGCCCCGCCGTCATCCGGCGCAGGCGCAATGCCCGGGGATCAGGCCGCAGCCGGGTCATGCCCGCACCACGGCGTCAAGAACCAGTTCGGCTATATCGCGCACGTCCGGCCGGTCGCCCGTCACACCTTCCAGCATGGCGGTGCAGCCGGGACAGCCAACGGCAACGATACGCGCCCCCGCATCACGCGCCTGCCCCATGCGCAGGTCGGGTATACGCACCTGCGCGTCAACATCGCTGACCGGATTACCCCCACCACCACCGCAGCACATGGCCTGCATGCCATGGCGTTCCATTTCCACGGTCCGGGTGCAGGCGGCCTGCAGCAGGCGGCGCGGGGCCTGTGTTTCCCCATTGTAGCGCGCCAGATAACATGGATCATGCCATGCGACCGGCGGCAGGTCGCGCGCCGCCAGCACCAGCCTGCCCTGTGTGACCAGATCATCCAGCAGGGCCGTATGATGCCGGACGCGCCATATGCCCCCAAGCGCCGGATATTCGTTACGCAGCATATTATAGCAATGCGGATCGGCGGTGACGATGGTGCTGAATTTACGCCGCCCCAGCGTCGTGATGACGTCCGCCGCCAGCATCTGGAATGTCGCTTCATCGCCCAGCCTGCGGGCCAGATCGCCGCAATCGCTCTCGGCTTCACCCAGTATCGCAAAGCGCAGGCCCGCCTGCTGCATCAACCGGACCAGTGCCTGCAGGGTGCGGGCATACCGCCGGTCATACGCCCCTTCCCCCAGCCAGAGCAGGATGTCGGTTTCCTCCCCTTCCTTCAGGACGGGAATATCCATCGCCAGCATGTCCGCACGTTCGGACAGGGGGCGGCCACCCGGTTCGGCGCTGTCACGCATGCGCCGCAACACCTGTGCCGCGCCGGGGCGGACATCGCCATGCATAAGGGTCTGACCGCGCCGCAGGGCGATGACCGTATCGACATGTTCGATCATCATCGGGCATTCCTCGACACAGGCACGGCAGGTCGTGCATGCCCATAACGTGTCGGGGTGTATCATGGCGTCCGTTCCGACAACCGGATGGTCCATGCCACCATTCCCTGCCACGGGTGGGGCGTTGGGGGCCGGACTGCCGGTATAGGACGCGCCGCCATCGTCACGCATGGCGCTGACCATGCCCTGTATCAGCGCCTTGGGGTTCAGCCTCTGCCCGGCGGCGAAGGCGGGACAGGCCTGCTCGCACCGCCCGCACTGGATGCAGGCATCAAAGCTGGACAGCATATTCCAGGCAAAATCGCCCGGCGTCACCGCCCCCAGCACCGGCCGGGTCAGATCGAGCGGTTGCAGCGCGGTATCGCGCCCGCCACCGAACCGGCCGGGACGGGAATGGGCCACCAGCCATGTGGAACCCGCGAAGGCATGGCGCATCGGGCCATACAGGAACAGGCCCAGCAGGCCGAAACCACCCACCGCCAGCAGCATGGTGGCGAACGCCATTACCCCCTGCCGCGCGGGCGTGTAGGCAAGGACAACCTGACAGGCCGCAAGCACGGCGATCGCCCCGGTCATGGCGGCAAGGACAGGGGCAAGCCAGTTGAACAGACCGCCGGACAGGAAGGACGGCCGCACCGGCACCCGCCGCGCCCGCACCAGCGCCGACCCGGCCATGCCCGCCAGCGCACATGCCAGAACCAGCCCCCAGTAAATCCGGCTTGATCCCAGCGGTGGCAACATGGCCAGCATCACAAGCACAAGACTGCCCAGCAGGCCACCGGCGGCAAGGACATGCATGCGCCCGGCACCGGGGCGACGTTCGACCACATGGTGCACATCCACCAGATACCGCCGGGGCAGCGCCAGCAGGCCACCGACCCAGTCCACCCGCGCGGGAGCGCCGCGTCGCCACAGGCGCACGAAACCCGCAGCCCCGACCGCAACCGCGATGGCCAGCAGCCAGACCAGCCCGATCATAAGCCATGCCATGGGTGTTACAGATCCTTGCACAGGCGCAGCGCATCATACAGGGCGGCATGGATATTGCGCCCGGCCACCGCATCGCCGATACGGAACAGCGCGTAACCATCCTGTCCTTCGGCAAAAACGGGCTGGGGCCTGCCTTCCAGCAGGGCGGGCAGGTCGGTCTGGCCGCGATTTGCGGCATTTTCCTTGAGCGCGAAATACAGATCCTCACGCGGCAGGTTGCCATATTCGACAATCACATGATCGACGACGCGCTCTTCCTCCACATCCGTCATGGTGTTGCGCAGCACGGCGACCAGACGGGAATCCTCGCGGTAAACTTCCGTCAGTTCCATGTTGGGCGAAAGCACCACGCCAAGGCGGTAGAGTTCACGCAGATGCACCGGCTGGTTGGTCGTTCCCACTTCCTGCGCGATCAGGCGGTCGCCTGTCGCCATTTCCACCAGACAGCCGCGCGTGGCCAGAACTTCCGCCACGGATGCCGCGTTATGCTGGCCCATGTCATCATACAGCAGCACGCTGCCCGTGGGTTCCACCGTGCCTTCCAGCACGGCGCGCGCATCATGCACCAGATCGGAACCCGGACAGTCCCCGACCGAGGCGTGGCCGCCGGTGGCCACGATCACCACGTCCGGCTTTTCCGCCGCGATCAGTTCGGGCGTGGCGCGGGTGCCCAGCCGCAGGTCAACCCCCAGCTTGCGCACCTGCGCGTCCAGCCAGCGCACGATGCCCGAAAGCGCTTCACGCCAGCCCGCCCGCGCGGCGATGGTTACCTGCCCGCCCGTCTGGGCTTCCTGCTCGAACAATACGACATGATGCCCGCGCAGCGCACAGACGCGCGCGGCCTCAAGCCCCGCCACCCCGCCGCCCACGATTACCACCCGGCGGCTGATGTCCGCGCGGGGAATGTCGTGGGGCATGGTCGCTTCGCGCCCCGTGGCGGCATTCTGCAGGCACAGGGCATCGCCGCCGACGTAAATGCGGTCGATGCAGTACCCCGCCCCCACGCACTGGCGGATATCGTCCTCACGCCCCTGCGCCAGCTTGTTGACCAGATGCGGGTCGGCAATATGGGCGCGCGTCATCGCCACCATGTCGATATGCCCTTCGGCCACCGCACGCGCGGCGGTTGCGACATCGGTAATGCGCTGGGCGTGGAAAACCGGGATGTCGACCTCACGCTTGATGCCGCTGGCCAGATGCAGGAAGGGCGCCACGGGAAAGGCCATGTTCGGCAGGCTGACGGCATGCGACATGTCATCGCGCGCCTGACCGCCAAGGACATTGACGAAATCGATCAGGCCACGGCGGGCATATTCGGTGGCGATGGCGATCGCATCTTCGTGCGACACGCCGTCCTTCAGCAGTTCGTCGCCGCTCATGCGCATGCCCATGATGTAATCATCACCCACGGCTTCACGCATGGCGGTCAGGATTTCGATGCCAAAGCGCATGCGGTTTTCCAGCGATCCGCCATAGGCGTCCGTACGGCGGTTGACCCCGGGCGACCAGAACTGGTCCAGCAGATGCCCATGCGCACCCGAAATCTCGAACCCGTCCAGCCCCCCCTGCCGGCACCGCCGCGCGGCATCGGCGAAGGAGCGGATAACGCGGCGGATATCCTCCACTTCCATATCCTTGGGCACCGAGCGCGATGCGGGTTCGCGCACGACGGACGGGGCGATGACCGGCAGCCACGCATCCGTATCCCATCGCGTGCGACGGCCCATATGCGTAAGCTGGATCATCAGTGCCGCGCCATGCTGGTGCACACGGTCCGCGAACTGCTGGAAATACGGAATGATCCCGTCATCCGCCACCGCAACCTGATTCCACGGCGTTGCCGGGCTGTCGCAGTCAACCGAGGACGAGCCGCCAAACATGGTCAGGCCAATGCCGCCCTTCGCCTTTTCGGCATGATAAAGCTGATAACGCTCCTGCGGCCTGCCATCGCGGGCATAGCCCGGCGCGTGGCTTGTGCTCATGATGCGATTGCGAATTACAAGGCCCTTGATGCGTAGTGGCTTGAACAGCACCTCTGCATTGGCGTTCATTCAGGGAATCCAGCATTGCTTGGTTGTCGGGAAAGATAATCGTTCAGGCGCGACATGGACGGACGGAGCCGCCGTTCATCACGCGGTGCGCAGCCGAAACGGCTGCGATAGGCCGTACTGAAATGCGCTGGCGATACGAAACCGCAGGCCAGACTGACATTGGTGATCGACATGCCCGTCTGCTGTAGCAGCCGCCGCGCGCGCTCAAGGCGCACACCCACGATATACACCGCAGGCGTGCAGTCGGCATGACGACGGAAAAGGCGTTCAAGCTGGCGGACGGACAGCCCGACATCGGCGGCGATGCCGCTGATCCGCAGGGGGCGGTCAATATCGCGTTCGATCAGGCGCATCGCCCGCATGAGGGCGGGCGGCGCATCCGCCAGCGTGGAAACGGGCTGGGCCTCGTTTCCCGTGCGGCTGCGATCAAGGATGAACTGCGCGGCAACCGCCTGCATCCGCTCACGCCCGAAACGGGCTTCAACAATGCGCAGCATCATGTCCAGCGGCACGGAACCGCCCGCGCAGGTCAAACGGTCACGGTCGATTACGAACATTTCGTCCGTAATGTCGATTTCCGGAAATTCCTCCCGGATCGCGGACAGGTTTTCCCAATGGATGGCGCATTTGTAGCCGCGCAGCAGCCCCGCTTCCGCCAGTGTGAAGGTGCCCGTGCACAACGCCCCCAGCACCACATGCGCCCGGGCCTGCACACGCAGGAAGTTACGCAGCGATGCCGAACTGGCCGCACGGACATTGATGCCGCCGCACACGAATATGACATCATATGGCCGCGTACGCTCGGGCGCGACGGTGGGATGCAGCATGAGGCCGTTGCTGGCGGTCGCGGCCTCCCCGCTCTGGGTCAGGATGTCCCATTCATAGACATCCTGCTGCGTTACGCGGTTGGCCATGCGCAGGACTTCGATCGCATTGCTGACCGCGATCATCGAATAGCTGTTGAGTGTCAGGAAACCAAAACGGCTCAGCCCGGCGAGATCCAGCTTACGATTCATGATCAGCGTTCGATAACCAGATCGCTGGTCGGTTTCGCGCAGCACAGCAGGATCATGCCGCGGTCGATCTCACGCTGGCGAATGCCGCCATCGTGCTTCATTTCCACCGTGCCGGATACCAGACGGCATTTACACGTCCCGCACATGCCCTTGGCGCACGATGCGGGCAGACGCATGCCCGCCGCCCGCGCGGCGGACAGTACCGGCGTATCCGCACCGCACTGGATATCGCGCTGGCTTTTGGTGAATGAAATGCTGAACTGGGCCGCTTCCAGTTCCTCGATGGCTTCGATGATTTCGGGTTCGTCGGCAACCAGCGTACCGAAATCGAAGCTTTCCTCATGGTGGCGGGCCATGTCGAAACCGCCCTGCCCCAGCATGTTCCGGACCGCATCCATAAAGGGCGCGGGACCGCATACGAATACCTCACGCTCACGCCAGTCGGGCACGGCGAGTTCCAGCGCGCTGGCCGACAGCCTGCCACGATAGCCATCCCACCGGTCGGCAGGCGTATCATGTTCGCACAGCGTCACCGTGCGCAGATGCGCGTTCGCCTGTTCCAGTGCCGCCAGTTCGTGGCGGAAGATGCGGTCGCGCGGGCTACGGGCCGCATGGACAAACATGATATCCACATCAGCCGCCATGTCGCTTAACGCACGCGACATGGACATCATGGGCGTAATGCCGCTGCCACCGGACAGGAACAGCATTTTCCGCGCCCTGGACCCCGCACAGGTGAAATCACCCATCGGGCCAAGGGCGCGCACTTCCATGCCCGGATGCAGGTTGTCATGCAGCCAGTTCGACACCACGCCACCGGGCACGCGCTTGATGGTGATTTCCAGCGTGTTGGGCCGCGTGGGGCTGGAGGAAATCGTGTAGCAGCGGTTGATTTCCTGCCCGTCGATCATGACCGTAAGCGTCATGAACTGTCCGGGCGCGTAGGAAAACAGCCGTGCCTGCGGGGCGGTAAACACGAATGTCCGGACATCGTGCGTTTCATCGCGTACCTGACGGCAGACCAGAACCTCATCACGTTCAGGATCCCAGAACGGGACCCCCTGGGCTGGTGGATGTGTCACAATAGCCGACATGGATGCGCGGCCTCCGTTCATTTCACGTTATGGGAGAGGCGGTCGAGGTACCAGTTCACGAATTTCTCAACCAGACCTTCGGTATGGGGCGAATAGGGACCGGGTTCATAGGCCGGGTCCATAGCTCCCTGCTGGCCGATGGCGACAAGGTCAGCGTCCTGCTGGTTGGTGGCGTTCCACACTTCGGTCAGGCGGGTCAGGTCGTAATCGACGCCTTCCACCGCATCCTTGTTCACCAGCCAGCGCGTACGGACCAGCGTATGGCCCTCGTCAATGGGAATGGCGGAGAAGGTGACGATATGATCGCCCATGAAGTGATGCCAGGAATTGGGCTGTGTCCAGAACGACAGGCCACCAGCCGCCATGTCGCCTATCGTCCCCAGCGGGATGCGGCACGCGGCGCGGGTGTCCATCGTCTGGCTTTCGCCCGCGCGGTCGATCGGCAGGCGTTCGGTACGAAAGCCGGTGACCCGGTCGCTCAGATGCTCGACCTCACGCGATGGCAGGCCCGCAGCTTCCCATTTCGCGCGCGACGATTCACTAAGCTGGTTATAGCGTTCGGCTTCCCTGCGCCCTTCCTCATCAAGGGATTCCGGCGCGAAACCGAAACCGTAGGCAAACAGCGGGATGGTCAGTTCGGGATGGTTCGGGCCGCAGTGATAGCACTCGCGGTTGTTTTCCATCACCAGCTTCCAGTTGCCGTTTTCAATCAGGTCAGCCTGATGGGCAACGCGGGTGTTGCGGATGTCATGGGGGGCCAGATACGGCTCCATGATTTCGGCCATCGCGTCGATATCGTCGGGCGCATCTTCGGCCAGACAGATGAACAGCAGCCCCCCCACCGAACGCAGGTGGACCGGCTTCAGCCCGTGGCAGCCCCGGTCGAAATCGGGGGTCATGTGTTCCGCGAATTTCAGCCCGCCGTCCAGCCCGTAGGTCCATGAATGGTAGGGGCAGACAATATTGCCGATGATTGTCTTGCCTTCAGGGATCATGCGCGCGCCGCGATGGCGGCAGACATTGTGGTAGGCCCTGACGGCGCCTTCATCATCACGCACGATGATGACGGAGGAATTGCCGATATTGACCACCATCGCGTCACCTTCCTCGGCTACGTCGGGTTCAACACCGACATAGATCCAGTGACGGCCGAAAATCGCCTCCATATCCATCCGGAAGATTTCGGGACTGGTATAAAACGGCGCTTCCAGCGAAAACCCCGGCTTGCGCCGGGCGATCAGTTCGCTGACTGAAACCACGCTATCCTTGGCCATCGCACGGTGGACCTTTCCTTAGAAATACGCGTTATGCGATTACCAGTATCGTTCCAACACAATAACATCTTATGCGTATATGCGACATATTATTATATCAGAACGACTTTCTTGTATACGGCGCTAACATTCAGGAAATCCGACAGCCAGCCCCCCCTGCGAGGTTTCCTTGTAGCGGCTGCTCATATCCGCACCCGTCTCGCGCATGGTGACGATCACCTGATCGAGCGACACGAAATGCGTGCCGTCCCCCCGCATGGCAAGCGACGCCGCATTGATCGCCTTGACCGCGCCAAAGGCGTTGCGTTCGATACAGGGTATCTGCACCAGGCCGCCAACCGGGTCGCATGTCATGCCCAGATGATGTTCCATGCCGATTTCGGCGGCGTTTTCGATCTGCTGGACATTGCCACCCAGAGCCGCCGCAAGGCCCGCCGCGGCCATGGAACACGCAACCCCGACTTCCCCCTGGCAACCAACTTCCGCGCCGGAAATGGAGGCGTTGCGTTTGAACAGGCCACCAACCGCCGTTGCGGTCAGCAGGAAGTCATATTCCCGCTCCGGCGTGGCGCCGGGGCAGAAGTCACGGTAATACCGCAGCACGGCGGGCACCACGCCCGCCGCCCCGTTCGTAGGCGCGGTTACGATACGGCCCCCTGCCGCGTTTTCCTCATTCACGGCAATGGCGTAAAGGCTGACCCAGTCCATGACTTCGTGCGCCGCGCGCACGTTGCGGAAACGGTCCCCTTTCAGCCGGTCATAAATGGCCGCCGCCCGCCGTCGCACCGCCAGACGCCCCGGCAGGACCCCCTGCTGGTGCATGCCCCGGTCAACGCAACCCATCATGGTTGCAATGATCCGATCAATCCCGGCGGTGATTTCATGTTCCGGGCGCAGGGCGCGTTCATTGGCCAGCACGATTTCGGCAATCGTCAGGCCGGTACGGCGCGTGATCTCCAGCAGGTCACGCGCCGATGTAATCTCGAAAGGCACGTCCGCCGTGGCCACCACCGCATCATGGGCATGGGCCTCGGCCACGATAAAGCCACCACCGATCGAACAGATCCGCTGGCACGCAACCTGTTCGCCGGCCGCATCATAGGCGATGAACTGCACCGTATTGGGATGGACGGGTGGCACCGTCACGCGGTCGAATATGATGTCACCGGCCGGATCGAAGGACAGGGTCCGATCCGGCAGCGACAGCCTGTGGGCCGCCCTGACATGGGCGACCAGTTCATCGGCCATGTCTGGATCGACGGTATCGGGCAGATACCCCATCAACCCCAGAATGACGGCCTTGTCCGTCGCATGTCCCACGCCGGTCCAGGCCAGTGATCCCAGCAGGGTGACCTCTATCCGCGCCACATCGGGACAGGCGCGCAGCGCGACCGCGAAGTCATGCGCCGCGCGCATCGGCCCGACCGTGTGGGAGGACGATGGGCCGATACCGATCTTGAACAACTCAAAAAGGCTGATCATGCCGTCCCTGTTTCGCTGCTCGCTGCGTCGTCAGAACCTGACATCGCAGGCTACTTTCTGCAGATATTCCGTCATGTAGGGGACGAACGAACGCCACACCTCCAGCCGGAACGATTGCGGCCCCGTGCGCCAGACCATGCCATCCGCCTTGGCCAGCAGCGTGCGCGTAGCCATGCCGACGGGAAAGGCGCGGATGTTGAAATCCATCGGGGAGAGGCTGGACAGAACCAGTTCCACGTCCGGCCCGCTGATATCGATGGCAACCTGCCGGTCGCTGATTTCAACAAGGCTGGAAGGGATGTCCTTCAACCCGGCCTGCAGGGCGGAGTAAATGGCGTCCGCCCCGTCCGGCTCGGCAAAAAAGACCAGTTCGTGCGGGCCGAGGCGGGCGGCAGTACCGCCAGCCACCTGCGCCGTACGGAGCATGTCCGGCACACCGGACAGGCCAAACGCCGCAGCCCCCGCCGCAAGTCCGGCATCGCGCCCCTGCAGCACCCAGCGGCGCAGATCCGGTCCCGCCGCCACATCAAAACGGGCTTGAGACGCTGTCATGACATCAGACATTCAGGCGGGCTCCCTCGACATCATAAAACACGGGATTGGTAACCTTGACCGGGATCGACCGGCCTTCCACAGGCACATACAGCGTCTCGCCCATACGGGCGCGGCCACCGGCCACCATCGCCAGCGCGATGGAATGACCCAGCGTCGCACTGAAATAGGATGACGTGACATGACCCAGCTTGTGCATGGGCACGGCCTCATCGGGACGGGCCACAAGCTGCGTGCCTTCTTCCAGCACCTCGGACGGGTCCAGCGTCAGCAGGCCGACAAGCTGCAGCCGGTCAGGGGCCTTGAGCGCGGGCAGCGCCAGCGACCGCTTGCCGACAAAGTCCTTCTTGACCTTGCTGACCGCCCAGCCACATCCGACATCATCAGGCGTTGCCGTGCCATCGGTTTCCTGACCGACGACGATGTAGCCCTTTTCCGCACGCAGCACGTGCATCGTTTCGGTGCCATACGGCGTCATGCCGTGCGGCTCGCCCGCGGCCCAGATCGCATCCCAGATCCTGCGACCATGCCTGCTGGGCACGTTGACCTCGAAGCCGAGTTCACCGGTGAAGCTGACGCGGAACAGTCGCATCGGCACACCGCAGATGCTGCCTTCGGCCATGCTCATATGCGGCAGGGCCTCGGCGGAGATGTCCAGACCATCGACCAGCGGCGCCAGCACCTTGCGCGCCAGCGGCCCCTGTACCGCAATGACCGACCATTCTTCCGAAGTCGAGGTCAGCCACACATCCAGATCCGGCCATTCGGTCTGGAGATAGTCCTCCATCATGTTCAGAACGCCGGCGGCCCCACCCGTGGTGGTGGTGACGTGGAAGCGGTCCGCGGCAACCCGGCCCACAACGCCATCGTCATACACGAACCCGTTTTCACGGCACAGCAGGCCATACCGGCACCGGCCGACCGCAAGCTTGGTCCAGCCATTGACATACATGCGGTTCATGAACGTGGCGGCATCGGGGCCGACCACCTCGATCTTGCCCAGCGTGGAGGCATCGAAAATGCCCACCGCACTGCGCGTGGCCAGACATTCGCGCCGGACAGCCGCTTCCATGTCTTCCCCGTTGATCGGGAAATACCGCGCGCGCTGCCACAGGCCGACATCCTCGAACACCGCGCCACGATCCCGCGCCCAGCCATCCGCTGCCGTGCGCCGCACCGGATCGAACAGGAATTCGCGCGCATGACCGGCAAAAGCGCCAAACGTGACCGGCGTAAACGGCGGGCGGAAGGTGGTCAGGCCAACCTTTTCCACCGGGCGGCCCAACGCTTCGGATGCAATGCCCAGCGCATTCACATTGGATGACTTGCCCTGATCGGTCGCCATGCCGGT
The DNA here is from genome assembly GCF_041402665.1 of Komagataeibacter sp. SM21. NCBI lineage: Bacteria > Pseudomonadati > Pseudomonadota > Alphaproteobacteria > Acetobacterales > Acetobacteraceae > Komagataeibacter > Komagataeibacter sp. SM21. Next base: position 7,343 of record NZ_JBGLOV010000005.1, on the reverse strand, counting down.
CGTGGTGTAACGCTTGATATGTTCGATGGAGCGGAAGCCCTCGCGCACGGCAAGCTTTACGTCCTTGGCCGTCACGTCGTTCTGGTAATCGACGAAAGCCATGGCACGCAGGCCCTTGCCGCGTCGCGGCAGCGCACCAGCGAAACCACCCCGGCCCGGTTCGTCCAGATCGCCCGTCTGCCATTGCGGGGCCGATCCGTCGAACCCGGTGGCGGCAGCGGCTTCGGCCCCTGCCCGCGCGCCGTCTTCCAGCACCCTGTCCAGACGATAGACGCCACGGCACGCACCGGCGGAACGTTCGCGTTCAGCCGACTGGCCGGGCACGTAAACGCCCAGTTCCTCATCAAACACCAGCTTGCCACGCGACTGGGAGAACATGTGGACGCTGGGCGTAAATCCGCCCGACATCAGCACCAGATCGGCCCGCCACTGGTGCCCCTTGCCCACCGAACCATCGGGAAGCAGTTGCGCCAGTTCCACGCTGCACACACGGTTGAGACCATGCGCGCGCTGGATGGTGGTGTTGGGAAGCACGGTAATGCCCGCACGGATGGCAGCCGCCACCAGCGCGCCATCCGGCGCGGGCCGCAGGTCGGCAATGGCCGCGACCGTTACACCCGCGTCCTTCAGGTCCAGCGCCACGCGGTAGGCGGCGTCATCCGCCGTGACCACGATCGCCCGCCTGCCGCAGGCCACGCCGTAGCGGTTCAGATAGGTACGCGCGGCAGTCGCCAGCATGACACCGGGACGGTCATTGCCATCGAATACCAGCGGGCGTTCCAGCGCGCCCGCCGCCAGCACGACTTCCTTCGCCCGGACCTGCCACAGCCGTTCTTTTGGCTGGCCGACGGCCGGATGCGCCAGATGATCGGTCAGGCGCTCATTCAGCGCGACCATGTTATGCGGGCCGTAATTGAACGCCGTGCAACGGGTCAGAAGCCGCACATTGGGCATGGCGTTCAGTTCATCAACGACTTCACGCGCCCAGGCGGCGCCCGTCTTGCCATCAATGCGCGATGTCGTGTCCGACAGCAGCCAGCCACCGGCTTCCGCCGTTTCATCAGCCACGATGACACGCGCGCCAGCCCGGCCCGCCGCCAGTGCCGCGGCAAGACCGGCAGGCCCGGCGCCCACCACCAGCACATCGCAGTGTTCATAACGGAAAGCATACTGGTCCGGGTCCGGCGCGGTGGGTGCTACACCCAGCCCGGCTGAGGCACGGATGATCGGCTCGTACACCTTGTCCCAGAAGCTGCGCGGCCACATGAAGGTCTTGTAGTAGAAGCCGGCAGGCAGCAGCGGGGCAGCCAGCGTGTTGACCGCGCCCAGATCGAATTTCAGGCACGGAAAGCGGTTCTGGCTGATGGCGACAAGGCCGTCATGGATCTCGACCTGTGTTGCGCGCAGGTTGGGGGTCTGCAGCGCAGGGCCGGAGCCTACGGCGACCAACGCATTGGGTTCATCCGACCCGGCGGAAACCACGCCGCGCGGGCGATGGTACTTGAACGAACGCCCCATCAGGTGCTGCCCGTTGGCCAGCAGCGCCGATGCCAGCGTATCACCTTCGTAACCCTGGAATTCACGGCCGTCGAAAGTAAAGGTCACGCGCCGCGCAGTATTGACGCGGCCACGGCCGGGAATACGGTACTGCTTTGTCATCGTGCCGCCTCCGCCGCCGCTTCGCTGTCGATGGTGGGGCGTGGCTGGCCCATTTCGTAAGTCATCACAAAACGATCCGTTCGGGTATCACGGATGGCATTGAAAAACCGTCCGCATCCATGGGAATGACGCCACCGTTCGGCAATCAGTCCCTTGGGATTGTCACGCATGTAGAGGTACTGGGCCCATTCCTCATCACTGACCGCCATCGGGTCGGCAGGGCGGACGATATGGGCTTCGCCAGCATTGGCATATTCGATTTCGGCACGATCACCGCAATAGGGACAACGGATCAGAAGCATGCTGACCTCCTTAGTGGGCGACGGCCGCTGCCGCGGCCTCGTCGATCATGACCCCGTCACGGAAACGCTCTATCGTGAAAGGCGCATTGATCGGGTGCGGTTCATTCCTGGCAATTGTCCAGGCAAACAGGTTGGCGGCCCCCGGCGTGGCCTTGAACCCACCCGTACCCCAGCCGCAATTGACATACAGGCCAGGGATCGATGTCTTGGCCGTAATGGGCGAACGGTCGGGCGTATTATCGGTAATGCCGCCCCATGACCGCAGCATGCGCAGGCGGCGGAACATGGGGAACAGTTCGCAGATGGCTTCCAGCGTATGGGCGGGAATGTGCAGCCCGCCGCGCTGGGTATAGGATACGTAGGAATCCGTCCCTGCCCCGATCACCATCTCACCCTTGTCCGACTGGCTGATATAGGCATGGATGGTGTTGGACATTACGATGGTGGGAAACGCGGGCTTGACCGGTTCGGACACCAGCGCCTGCAGCGGGTTGCTCTGCAATGGCAGGCGTATTCCCGCCATGCCCAGCACGACCGAGCTGTGACCCGCAACCGATACGCCGATCTTGCCCGTGCGGATATCGCCGCGCGTGGTGTTTATGCCGGTCACTTCACCCGTGGGTGCGCGCATGATGCCCGTCACCTCACAGTTTTCGATGATATCGACACCAAGGTCGCTTGCCGCGCGGGCAAAGCCCCACGCGACCGCGTCATGACGCGCGGTGCCTGCGCGGCGCTGCAATGACGCGCCAAGAACAGGGTAGCGGATATTGGGGGAAATATTCAGCGGCGGGCAGAATTCCTTGGCTTCTTCCGCCGTCAGCCATTCATTGTCGATCCCGTTCAGGCGATTGGCATGAACATGGCGCTTGAAGCTCTGCACATCATGGACCGTATGCGCGACCATAAGACAGCCGCGCTGACTGAACATGACGTTGTAATTAAGCTCCTGCGAGAGGTTTTCCCACAGTTTAAGCGAATGTTCGTAATAGGAAGAACTTTCATCAAACAGGTAATTCGACCGGATGATGGTCGTATTACGTGCGGTGTTCCCCCCCGCGAGCCATCCCCGTTCGATCACGGCGATATTACGCAGTCCGTGCTGCCTGGCCAGGTAATAGGCCGTGCCCAGACCGTGGCCGCCACCGCCTACGATAACGATATCGTAGGCCGGTTTGGGCGCAACCGACCGCCACTGGGGCTTCCAGCCAAGATGACCGCCAATTGCCTGGCGCGCTAGTGAAAGTGCCGAAAATTTCTGCATGTTCATCCTACATGCTGCGAGACGATATGACGCCGAGCATGCACCCGCCGCCTGTTTCCCGCTGGTATGGATAAGACGGAAAACTTGAATAATAGCGACATGCTGGTTTTTTTATCGAAACGAATCTGAAAACCCGTCACAGCATGCACGACTGCGCATAATTTTTATTTAATTCAGTTGGTTATGAAATATCCCACGATGCACGACTGTAGCCCTTACGACACGGCGCACCATCACGCATGTCGTATCGACCTAAATGATCCTGTGCATAAATGTTCAGGCCACGCCGCATCCATACAAACCCTGCGGCGCGTTATGGATCAGGCGTTACGGCGGGCTGTTTTCTAAAGATTGTCAGCCAGGGAAAATCAGCATCCTGTCCGGCAGACGTATCCGTTACCATCGCAACAGGAAGATGCGCAGTCAAAACCGCGTAAAGTTCCGCCCGCCTCGACTGCCTCCACGCGACACCGCATGTCGTTTCTTCATGACAATGGATGGCTGATTAAACTGTTTTTTCAGGAAACCAGCTATCTGACACCAAAACCGTTACGCCCGTTTGTTCGTTTCCGACATTTTCATGCATGTTAAAGCCATGTAGTTCTAAAACAGGTCACATATTCAATATTTTGAATTATATGATTTCAGTCCGTTTTTCGGCCTTGCATCTGCAATCGGTTCTTATGCAGAATGAATTACCGTCCGGTTTTTCCACAAAGGATATTCCGCCCGTCATGCATCGCCTGTCTCCTTTTCTATTCCTTGCATTGGGAGCGCCCGTCCTTGCCCATGCGGCGGACCCCGCTTCGTGCCGCGCGGTCAGGCTGGCCGATGTCGGCTGGACCGATGCATCCGCCGTTACCGCCGTAGGGGCGGAGGTATTCGATGCGCTCGGTTACACTGCATCCACCCCCATGGTTACGCTCAGCCTCGCCTATCTCAGCATGCAGGACGGTCATATCGACGGGTTTCTGAGCAACTGGGACCCCACGGGCGTATCCGTGATCGCGCCATACCTGAAAAACGGCAGCGTGCAGCAGATCGCGGTCAACCTGCCCAATGGCCATCTGGGCCTTGCGGTACCCGATTATGTCGCGGCCGAAGGGTTGCGGGACTTCAAGGACATCGCGGCATGGGGCGCCAGGCTGCACCATGTCATCTACGGGCTGGAATCAGGCAATGACACGAATGATCATGTCCTGCGCATGATCAATGAAAACATGTTCGGACTGCAGCATTTCCGGCTGGTTGAAAGCAGCGAACAGGGCATGCTCAGCCAGGTTGCGCGATCGGTCGAAAGCCATCGCCCCATCGTCTTTCTGGCATGGGAACCGCACCCGATGAACATGGACTTCAGGATTACCTACCTGACCGGTGGGGAAAAGGTCTTTGGCGCGGGTGCCCATGTCAATACCGTTGTCCGCACCGGCTATGAGGCCGCATGCCCCAATGCCTACCGGCTGCTGAAACAGATCCGGTTTTCGGTGCCGGGTGAAAACATCATGATGAAGGCGATCCAGGACGATCACGTCCCCCCGCGGGAGGAAGCCCGGCAGTGGCTGCGCGCCAATCCGGATGTTCTGGCCACATGGCTGACAGATGTGACCACTTTTGACGGACAGCCGGGACTGGCCGCGGCCCGCACCTATCTGGGCATTCATTAAGGACGACCTGTCATCATGAAACATATGGAAACCTGGATCACATCGCACAAGCTGCCGGTGGGCGCCGTCATGGCGCAGCTTGTCGATTTCGTGCGCAAGCACTTCATGTTTTTCTTTAACGGCGTAAGCGACGTGGTCGGCTCCCTTGCCGATGGGCTGACGGATTTCCTGCTTGGCTTCCCGCCCCTGCTGCTGCTGGTTGTCTTTACGGTGGGATCGTACGTCGCCCGGCGGTCGGGATGGCTTACGGCACTGGTCGGGCTGGGGCTGCTGTTCATCATCAATCAGGGCTACTGGCAGGAAACGATGGGCACGCTGTCGCTTGTGCTCTTTTCCACCATCATCTGCCTGCTGGTCGGCGTCCCGCTGGGTATTGCCGCAGCCCATCGCCTCTGGCTGGGCCGCCTTCTGCATCCCGTGCTCGATCTCATGCAGACGCTGCCCACCTTTGTCTATCTGATCCCCACCCTTATCCTGTTCGGTCTGGGTACGGTTCCGGGCATGATCTCCACCATCGTTTTCGCCATTCCCGCCCCGATCCGGATGACGGAAATGGGCATTGCCTCGGTCCCGCGCACCCTGCTGGAAGCGGGAGAATCCTTTGGCAGCACGCCACGGCAGCTTCTGTGGAAGATCGAGATTCCCGCCGCACTGCCCATGATCCGCGCGGGGCTTACACAGTGCATCATGCTCAGCCTGTCCATGGTCGTGATCGCCGCACTGGTCGGTGCCGGGGGGTTGGGGGTGCCGGTTGTGCGCGCGCTCAATACCGTGCAGGTCGATACGGGCTTTGAATCCGGCTTTGCGATTGTTCTGCTCGCCATCATGCTCGATCGCCTGTGTCGCGCAAAAGGAACGTCCTGATGACTACCGCCCTTGCCTTCAGCCACGTTGACATCCTCTTCCACCGCCAGAACAGCAAGGCCGCCATCAACCGCGCGCTGGCCATGCTGGATGAAGGTGGAACGCGCGAAGAAATCGCCCGCACAACACAGGTTACCGTGGGCGTAGCGGATGCGAACCTTGCCATTGAACGTGGCGAGATCAGCATATTGATGGGGCTGTCCGGCTCCGGAAAATCCACGTTGCTGCGGGCCGCGAATGGTCTGAACAAGGCGGTGCGGGGGGAAGTGCAGATCGGTAATGGCGTGGCCTATGTCGATCTGTCCAACTGCGATGACGATACGCTGCGTGAAATCCGCAAGACCCGCATTGCCATGGTGTTCCAGAATTTTGGCCTGCTGCCATGGCGCACCGTGCGTGACAATGCCGGGTTAGGACTGGAACTGCGTGGCATCACCCCGTCCATGCGCCGCAAGATGGTGGACGAAAAGCTGGAACTGGTCGGGCTTTCACGCTGGGCCAATTCGCGCATAAGCGAACTGTCGGGCGGCATGCAGCAGCGCGTCGGCCTGGCCCGCGCCTTCGCCACGGATGCCGATATCCTGCTTATGGATGAACCTTTTTCCGCGCTTGATCCCCTCATCCGGCGCAAGCTTCAGGATGAACTGCTTCACATCCAGAAGCAGTTGAAGAAAACCATCATCTTCGTCAGCCACGACATCGACGAGGCGCTGAAGATCGGCAACCAGATTACGATCATGCGCGAAGGCCGCATTATCCAGACCGGCACGCCGCATGACATCCTGTTCCGCCCGGTCAATGATTACGTGGGCGAATTCGTACGCCATATGAATCCGCTGCCGGTTCTGGACGCGGCATCGGTCATGCGCGGGCTTGATCTGCCGGGCAAAACGGATGACGGGTTTACCCCCATTGACGAAGCGGGCCTGTACAGGTTCGATTTTGTCGCCGATCAGGTCAGGCATATCGGTGGCAGGGTGCATGCCATCCAGCGCCACATGACCGTGCCCGATACCCATACCTGTGAAATCGGGCCGGGTCTGGTGCAGTGCGTACCCACGGGAACATCGCTGCATGCCGTTGCCCTGTTGCGCCAGCGCAGCAACATGCCGGTCCTGATCCACCGGGAAGGCGAAGTTGTTGGCCTGTGCGACCATGGCGATATCATTCGGGGCATGACGCAAATAATGGGTGGCTGACAGAACGCCCGTACAAGCGTAAGAAAAGAATGTAAGGCGTGTTTTATTTTATATTACGCAGGTATCTGTCGTAATCTGAAAATAAAATGACGCCACTTTCCAAAAGCACTGTCCGGGGATACCCCTTCCCCTGTATAAGCACCTTATAACGCGGAGCCGTCCGCCCTCATGCCATTTTACACTATTTATGGCGGTTCTGCATTTTCTGGAGATTCGATCATGTTGGACACTATTGATCAGGCAGGTCTGCGCCAGTACTTCCATGCCCCGCTGACGGAAGCGGACCCGGATGTTGCTGCGATCATTGGCGCGGAACTGGAACGCCAGCGCGACGGTATTGAACTGATTGCGAGCGAGAACATGGTGTCGGCCGCGGTGATGGCGGCGCAGG